>DAOUPA010000038.1 GCA_030626405.1 Planctomicrobium sp. | reverse complement strand
TTCAGCACGACATGGCCGATATGTTTTTTGTCACGCAGCTTTCCAGTTATCGGGGAAACTATGCGGTCGAAAAACCGACAGTTGAACGTATTGCTGAAACAATCGATAAGTTTGAAGAAGACATCTTTGAACTTCAATATCCGACACCGCGAGGTGAACGGCATCTGGTCGTGAAGTTCGGCGAGCGAATCGATCTTTCCAGGCAACCATTCACTGCTACCGAATTGACTCAGCTTGCCGAATCGCGAGTGCAGCAATTGATGGACGAGGTGAACGCCCAAGGAATGAACCGCAAGGTGGTTTAAATTCAGAGCGTGTTGGTCACCAGAGTTATGAAGAGGAGATACGTTCAGCGATGATCGCGTGAGTCTTACCTTGCAGTCGGGCAATGAACAGAGTTGTTCGACCTTTGCCTTTGCGTGGTAGCTTCTTGCGAAGTTGATCTGCGTTTGTAGGGACGTGGCGGCATTTAATTTCGATCTCACCGGCAGGGTGATCACGAAAGTATTTCCGCATCTCTTTCACATTATTCGGCAAGACCGCGAGAACACGAAATGCCGTGATAGCTGGCGATTGAACAAGACTCTCGCTCGTCAGATATTCTTCGGCACCGTCAAGCCGAGTGAGTTCGAGTTCATCGACCAGCGTATCGACCAGCCCAGCACGGACAATCGCGGGATCCGGGTCGTAGAGGAATTCAGAAAGTTCGCCAACCTTCGGATAATGCTCCAAGGGATTTGCAGAGATCGTGTACCCACTGGGAAGAAGAGTCGCTCGCCAGTCATACTCACCTGCCAAGTCTCCGAACCAGACGGTTGCTTCTTTGCATTCACCGTTCAAGCTGATGAGTTCGATTTCGCAATCGAGGAACTTCCCCCCGAAGTTGCTGGCAGGTGAAAGTTTGATTGCCCCTGCGGAAGACGTTTGTGCAAGTGATTGAAGATATTCCAACGGTGGTTCGTAATCTTCCAGTCGAATCGCACGACGATGACTGCTGCGGCGATCTGGATCGATGTGGATCCAATGCGAACTCAGGTCCAGGGTTCGCAGATCGCATTGTTGAGTTGTGATACGATCTCGAACACCATAGACATCGGCATTCAGGAGTGTTCGCAGTCCAGCAGGTTTCGATAAATCGACGCTGGTCACATCTATTCCTTGCAACGCGATCGCCAAGCTGTCCGAACCGATTCCAGAGCAAAGGTCATACACAGAAGAGGGCGCGGCTTGAAAGCGTTGAGCCTTGTGAAGAGCAACCTCTTCAGGAGTTGACTGTTCAAATCCTTGGCGATCAAACCACATTTGATCTGCCTTGGAAAACTTTGTCTGCGCTCTTGTTCGAAGATCGCAAAGTGCGAACGCAGCACGCACGAGTTCTTGCGGATACTCACTGCGAAGAGTTTGTTGAAGCTTCAACTCTGATTTATCAGAACAGAGGATACGCTCAAGAAGCTCCGGTTGCTGCTGCAACTGAAGAATTGTCTCGCATTCAGAATCGGAGTCTGTCATTGCGAAGGTTCAATATCGTTGATTCAGTAGTCGGGAAGGGGCTGGTGTCATCACGCCTCTCAATTCACCAGAAAGGCTTCAAAAAAATCCTGTTCTCTCACCAAGGTGACGAGAGAACAGGATTTTGAATTCAATGGTTGCAAACGGCTGAACGGAGTTCTCCCTCGCGGATATTCCGCAGAACGTTTTCATGCATCTGGTTAGTTAGACGCACCACGCCACGGGAAGTTTGCAATCGGGATGAGTTCACGTACTGGCACAACTCTTCCTCCACCGACATACTGGAACCCATACATGTTGATGAGTCCAGAGTTCAACTCGCCAACATAAATGCAACCATTGGCTGGAGGGTTTCCTCCACCTGCGCGAATCTGTACTTGTCCGGGAACCATGACATACTGGGCGTTGTCGACGACATTAAAATCCGCAGCCAAATTACGCGCGTACGTCTGCGAGAACCCCCCAGTCTGTGAACTGTGAGCTGCTCCGATCAATCGCCCCGTCAGGTGATCGAGAACGAAGACTGCCTCGCTCTGACCGGCGAGAGTGAGGACCGTGCACATCGAAAATTTTTCGCCGCTCGCCGCACTGTCTGCATAAGCGGGCTCTTGAGGACAGTAATACGCAACCATCATCCCCAAGATGGTTCCGGCGGTCAGCCAGAATGTTTTTCTCTCAGTCAATTTTTCTTTCACTTCCTGAACTCCCGGTTAGTTGAAGAATCATTTCCACCAATGGTCATCATAGTAAAGTCAAACGCCGGCAGAACAGAACTTTCAACCATGATCATACAGATCGCAGTGGCATGTGAACAGTTGAGGCACCCTCCAAAAAAACAAAGATTTCCCGTAACCTTATTTCCTGTCGTCTTTTACCGTCAGAGACAAGATTATTTGCAGCAACAGACGACAGGCCATGAGTGATCTTCGTTGAGCTTCTGAGCCTGATTCTTACAATTGTCGAAAAGTGGAAAGGATGCTTCCGCATTCGACTACGAAACGACTCACTGAACCGTACGACTCTCCTGAAAATTCACGAAGAAGATTCATATCACGATGCCAGACACCCCCATGTTTTTTGACCTTTCTGATTGGTCCCAAATCTCGATCACAGGACCGGATCGGAAATCGTACTTGCACAGCTTTTGCACGAACGACATCAACAAATTGAAAACTGGAGAATGTTGCGAAGCGTTTGTGCCAGACATTAAAGGGCGGATTCTCGGGCACGTCTTTATAATCTCCGAAGAAGATCAATTGCTTTTGCTAGCGGTTCCGGGAGCAAATGGACTATTAACACCTCATCTCACGAAATACCTGTTGGGTGTGGAAGCAACTGTCTCTGACACGACCAACGACAACGGACTGCTCTGCCTGGTCGGGGAAGGTGTCACCGACTCTGTTGATCGTGCTGTTCGCGTTGATATCACGAATCAACCGACCTTCTTAGTGAGTGGTCAACTCAAAGAGATTGAAGTACTGAAGCGCCAGTTGCAGGACGACAAATTCACCGAAGGTTCGCCAGAACAATTTGAACAGCTGCGTATCGAAGCAGGCTTTCCTTATGCTGGTCAAGACATTTCCGACGCGAACATCGCTCAGGAAGCCGCCCGAACGGGAAAGGCGATCAGCTTCACAAAAGGCTGCTACCTTGGACAAGAACCCATCGCCCGACTCGATGCAATGGGACATACCAACAAAGAACTGCGAGGGCTACATATCGAAGGAAGCGAAGTCGCGCCAGGCTCAGTTGTGCTGAGTGAAGAAAAAGAAATCGGCATGATTTCCTCTGTTGCCAAACGCGACGATGGAACCTGCGTTGCCCTTGCCATGCTCAAGTCGAAGTTCACTCAACCGGGAACCAGTGTCGCAGTCGTTACCGACACGGGAACATTTCCAGCAAAGGTCTATTGGCCCAGATTTGAAGGATAGAGCAGCAGCAAACGCTGATCGAAGATGTCGTTCGCTTCGGCACAGGACAAGTTTCCTCGACAGCAATCTTCTCGATTCTGGTTCGCGTGAGGCATCAAGATTCCAACACCATTTGAAATTTTGTTACTCTCCTGAGGAAGTTCTACTGATTGCTAATTAAAACCGTGTCACAACAAGAGGTTCAAAATGGATTCCAAGCTCGTAGTTCAACGTCGTGACTTTCTAAAGAGTGCTGCTTTCGCCTCGGGAACGTTTGCCTTCGCGCCGGCTCTCTTCGCAGAGAACCGCTTAACCGTTCCGAACCACGGGAAGCTAATAGCGCATCAAACGGTTCCCATGAACGCGGAACCACCACTCACAGATCTCGTGAAATCGTGGATCACTCCGAACGACTTGTTCTATATTCGTAGTCATGCTCCAGTTCCGAAGATCGATACAAAAACGTTTCGCCTGAAAGTCGAAGGGATGGTCGAGACGCCACTCGAACTGAGCCTTGATGAATTAGCCTCCCTGGAACAACGCTCTGCCGTCGCGACGATGACATGCGCTGGGAACCGTCGATACGAACACTCTCGTGTTTCTCCGATCAAAGGTGTTCCGTGGCAAGAAGGTGCCATTGGCAACGCGAAATGGTCCGGGACATTGCTTTCCGCAGTCCTCCAGAAAGCAGGGGTCAAACCTGAAGCCAGCCATGTATGGTTTGATGGTCTGGATGAAATTGAACGCTCTTCAGGCGTGATTCCTTTCGGTGGCTCAATTCCGATTGGGAAAGCGATGGACGATTCCGACACTATGCCTGGAGCACTGTTGTGTACAGGCATGAACGGCGAACCATTACCGCCCGATCATGGATATCCTTTGCGAACCGTCGTCCCAGGTTATATCGGCGCCCGCAGTGTGAAGTGGCTGGGGAAAATAACCGTGAGCGACAAGCCGTCGCTGAATCACTACGTCGCAACGGCATACAAGGTCGTTGAAGAGGGAACCGACCTCGAATGGGCGGAAGAAGGCCCAATCTACCGGTTCCCATTGAACTCGGTCATCTGTACTCCAACACCCAACGAGAAACTCAAGCCAGGAACCGCGACCGTGTCTGGCTATGCCATTCCACCGGGAGAGAGCGGCAGGACAATAAGCAAAGTTGTCGTCTCCGTTGATGGTGGCAAGTCCTGGAAGAGAGCGAAGATTTCTTCCCCGGTAAACGCATATTGCTGGGTCCTCTGGAAGGCAACGGTCGACGTTTCCAACGGCACAGACGAAATCATCGTTCGCGCCATCGATTCCAAAAAGAACACGCAACCTCGCCGTGTCGACTGGAATATGAAAGGCTACCTCTTCAACTCCTGGCACCGCGTTCCGGTTGATATCTAGTAAATGCAGCTAAGTCGAATGACAAGTGATGTCCATGGCGTCGCTTGAGTGCAGGTCTAGCAATGTTTTTGCGTGGGGATGCAGAGCGCGATTGATTCGTTTTGATGCGAACCTAGGTCAGAAAGAATAAGTTTTTTGTAACGACTCAGACTTTGTCAAACTATTTCGAAACTTCTGCAAATCCCCAGGGTTTGAACTTGTGGGGGGGTGCGCACTGGTTTTAGTGTCGCTCAAAGTTGTTAACGAATTCCCCCATCTTCTCAATCGTGTTGAGATCCACTTCCTAAATTATGAATGGAGACCGGACAGATGCAGCGTTCTATAATCACACTAATTCTTCTTAGCGGGTTGTTCGTCTTTTCACCACTTGCCGAAGCACAGCGTCCCGGTGGTAGTCGTGGTGGCGGAGGATTCGGTGGTGGCCGTGGTGGACAATTAGAGCCCATGACACTGGTGGGAATTGAACAGGTACAAAAAGAAATCGGACTCGAAGGCGATAAACTCGAAGCAGTGAAAGGCGTGATCACTGAGATGCGTGAGTCGAGTCGCAGCCTCTTTTCTGGCTTCGGAAACTTCCGTGAAATGAGTGAGGATGAACGTAATAAAGCAATGGCAGAAATGCGGTCGAAGCGAGACAAGATGAACAAGGAAGCCTTTGCGAAGGTTTCTAAACACCTGAGTTCCGATCAAGTCGCTCGTCTCGACCAGATTGCATTGCAGCAACGTGGTGCTCTGGCATTGGATGACGACAAAATTGTCATCAAGCTTGAATTGACCGAAAATCAGCAGTTAAAGGTTGCCGAAATCACGGAAGCTCAAGCGGATGAACAGCGGAAAATGATGGAGGATCTTCGCTCTGGTGGTCGTGAGGGTTTTGCCCAAATGCGAGAGAAGCTTGAAACGATGCGAAAGCAGACTACAGAGAAACTTACGGCAGTCCTCACTGATGCTCAAAAATCTAAATTCGAAGAAATGAAAGGCAAGCTTTTCGAATTAGATCGAAGTGCTTTGCGAGGCGGTGGTCGTCGTCAACGTGGTGACCGACAAGGAGGAGGCAATCGGCCTCAACGACCCTCGATTGAATAGTCATACCGAATGGTGGTCTAAGGGGTGAATTGCGCCCTTTGGGCCGATGGTGTTTGTAAGAGTAAGAGGCGTTGCTTTCAAATTCATCTCAAGAAGAATCTCTTTCGATTCTCTTGGAAAACAATCGTTCTGCGAGCTAGATTCATGGAAGAGAACCCGCCATCGACTGGTTTGGAGTCTCAACTTTCCGACTCGCCGTTGACAGACACTGAACGTTCGGATTTCGGGCTTGTTCATTCGGATCGGGTTTTTCTCATCGCCGTCAGTCTCTGTTGTCTGGCATTATTGGGAGCGAAGTGGTGGAACGCATCATCAGGGAGCCGGGGGACAATCGAAATTCGGCATCTTCAACAGGCCGAATACCTCTTTCAAATTGACATCAACACCGCAACCTGGGTGGAGTGGATGCAGCTTGATGGGATTGGTGAAACGACAGCACGAAATATCGTGGTGGACCGAGAAGCAAACGGTCCTTTCATCTCAGTGAACAACGTGCAACGCATTCGCGGTATCGGTCCAAAGACTCTTGAGAAAATGCGTCCGCATCTGTCCTGTGGCAATTGTGAATCAGAGGTCGGTGGCTAGAGCCTGCCACTCATAGTGCCGCGCCGCCGAGACCTTGGGCCAACCTATCTCAAAGACAAAGTAGAGTAAGTCTCTTTAGAGGGCAAAATTCTTTTTGACGGGAGGGGTTGCTATTCAATGAGTCACTGAGTTCGTAACATCACATTATGTCAAGGATGAAAAATTAGCCCTGAGGGCGAAAGACAAAAGAGACCTGCCCCGGTGTCTCTCTAAATTCGATTTCTTTGGAAGGAATGTCAGTGATGAAAAAGCTCCTGTTGATTCTCGCTTCACTCTCTCTTTTGGTTCTTTCTCAAGCTCCAATCTCCGCTGCCGAGAAAGCAGCCGACATCTTCAAGCAGAATCCCCTCAAGCGGGGAGTCGCTGTACTGTTGGATGTTCCGCAGAATGATGTGGCTGCGGTCGTTGCATATTGCCAACAGAACGAGGTGATTCTGTACGTGCAAACGCAGAATGTGGATCAGCTCAAAGCAATGCAACTCGCCGCCGACAAGGCAGGTTTGTTGGGGCAACGCATCTTTGCTGACACAGGTGATCTTTCAGCGATTCAAATTGCGGACAATTTGGCGGATGTCGTCTTCGTTTCTCCTTCTGCTCAGAAGCTGGTGAAGGAGGAAGAAGTGCTGCGAGTTTTGCATCCACGGGCGATTGCTTACATCGGGGAAAAGAAACTGACGAAGCAAGAACCTGCTGGTACGGAAGACTGGTCACATCCGTACCATGGGCCGGACAACAATCCGCAGTCGAACGATCAGTTGGCGAAAGGGAAGTTACGGACGCAATTCATTGGTTACCCAAAATTCAGTCCGATGCCTGAACAAAGCGTGATCGGCGGTGGTCGGATTTACAAAGTGATGGGACACATCGCGCACAAAGCGAATCAGTTTGAATGGTTGAACTCGCTACTCTGCATCAACGCGTACAATGGAACAATTCTCTGGAGACGTCCGCTGCCAGAAGGTTTTATGATTCATCGAAACACGATGGTCGCGACTGAAGATGCTCTGTTATTGGGGGATGATAAGTCCTGTAAAATCATTGATGGAGCGACCGGGGAAATTCGTGATGAATTAACGATTCCAGAAGAAATCACCGATGGTCCGGTTTGGAAATGGATGGCGTACCGAGACGGCGTGCTGTACGGACTCGTCGGCAATCCTGAAGTTCATGTCGACACTCAAAAGGCTGCCCGTCGAGGAATCGGACACTGGCCCTGGGCGATGTGGAAAGGGCACGATTACAAAGATCCGCGAACCGCTTTCGGCTTTGGACGAACGTTGGTTGCCTATGATTTGAAAAACAAGAAACAACTTTGGCATTATCGTAATGAAGATTTCCTCGACGCACGCACCTTCTGCATGAACGACGACAAACTCTTCTTTTATGCTCCTGAGAAATTTCTCGCAGCAGTCGATCTCAAAACCGGCAAACAACTGTGGGAAAACAAAGATGAAGATTTGCTGACTGCGATCGGTGAGAACCACAAGGCCCAGTTATGGAAGACGGGTTACTCCACTTCCTGTTATCTGAAATGCAATGACAAACAGATATTTTTCGCAGGGCCGCAGCGATTGAAAATGGTTGTCGCTTCTGCTGAAGATGGTAAGTTGCAATGGACGTACCCGACTGGAAACGTACAACTGGTGCTTCGCGACGATGCGATTTACGCCGCTGGTCCTCTTGTTCGAGAAGTGCCGGGGGAAACTGGTGTTCGCCTGGCTTATGAAGACGGAAAAGTTCTCAGCGGTTTTCCGTCTCGCCGAGCATGTACTCGCGCGACCGGAGGCGTCGATAGTATCTTCTTCCGTGCATCAGGCGGAACAGTCCGTGTGATGACCGACAACAACAATGCGACACATATCGATCCCATGCGACCACCATGTCAGGATGGGGTGTTGATCTCGAACGGTCACTTCTATTGGGGACCGTGGATGTGCGGTTGTCAATTGTCTCTGTACGGAAACATCTGCCTCGCACCTGCGACTGAGAACGAAAATCATCCACCGATGAATTTTCATGACGGACTCACAATCTACGACAACACCACCGATGTCGAACCTCTCACAATTCAAAAGAGTGACTGGGTCACTTATCGTGGAACAAACGCCCGGAACGATGTGACGGAGATCGAACTGCCTGAGCAAGTCAAACTTGCATGGACAAGCAAAGTTTGTGATACGGAACTTCCGACCGCTCCTGTGACTGCCGGTGGAATGGTGTTCGCGGCGGACCGAAATGGTGCTGTCACCGCATTCGATTCAGACGGCAAACAGGTTTGGAAATCGTACACAGCCGGAGCCGTCAACTACTCACCTTCCATTGCGAAAGATCGACTCTTCGTCGGTTGCTCCGATGGTTGTGTTTATGCCTTCGCTGCAAAGACAGGTCAACTGTTATGGAAGAATCGTGTTGGTCCAAAAACGAACCGCATTCTGGTTTTCGAAAAACTTGTTTCTGGATTTCCAGTTTCCGGTGGCGTTGCTGTTCAAGATGAAACCGTTTTTGCTGCCGCTGGAATCACTCATTACGATGGAACATTTGTCGTGGCACTTGATGCCACCACGGGTGAGGTGAAGAAGTATAACGATTCTTCGGGACAGCTTTCTGCAGAGTCAAACAACGGCATTAGCGTGCAGGGGAACCTGGCGATTGTTGATGGTCAGTTGCAGTTTCTAGGTGGCGGTGTTTACGAGACGGCTCAGTACGACATCGAGAACTTGCAATGCCTGAATTCACCGAAAGTGCAAGTGACATCACAATACCGCACGGCGTTCTATCCGCTGTATCCGAAGTATGGAAAGTACCTTTCGCTTGAACATACCTGCTCGGACGGATCGACGTTATGTCTCGATGCCACCTACGATGGCTCTGATTTTAACAACCTCGCATTGCAATCAGTGCAGCCGAATGGAGAACCGCGTACTCCGAAAGAGGCATCACGTTTTTCAGTGACCAGACGACGAGGCAAAGGGTTGCCGAAGAACATCTGGGAAGACACGAAGAATCGCCGGTTCACCAGCTACATTGTTTCCGGAGATCAACTACTCGCAGCCGGACACTTAGACGATAAACCAGAGGAACCTTTTCTCGTAGCGATCAACATTAAGGATGGCAAAGACCTCTGGGAACTCCCGCTCCCAGCCAACTGCGTCAAAGGCGGCGCAGCCATCGACCAGAATCGAAACATCTATTTGACACTCGAAGATGGTCAACTCCTCTGCTTTCAACCGAAATAAGTCAAGTTTCACTGAGGAAATGGTGTGGTGCGAGTGTGCGGAAAAGATCAAAATTTAACCGGAATTGATTTTCTGACAGGAAGATTTCCAATCAACATTGGAAATCGTTCAATTGCATGTGGAGTGCTTGTCATTTTACTGCTCTGTTGCCCTGCTAACGGGAGAGCCGATGACAAATCGGAACCGAAGATCGATTTCGATTGGACCTGGGTTGAGACACCGTTTGGCAAACCGGTCATTGATCGAGGACCGGTCGGTGAATGGGATCACGCGGCGGTCGATAATCCGTATGTCTATGTGGAAGATGGTCGCTATTACTGCTTCTTCGAGGCACAGGACACCAAGGTTCGTGGTTGGCATGAGCGGATCGGGGTCGCCGTCTCCCTTGATGGTGTCAGTTGGAGCAAACAGCGTGATAACCCGATTCTCGACGTCGGGCCTGCAGGAGCGTGGGATGGAGTCGTTGCGAAACTCCCAGCAGGCGTGAATAAACGAGATGGAGTTTACCACTTATTTTATTCGGGCCGTGACAATTCGAACAGCAAACAAACGAACAAGGCGATCGGTTTGGCAACGGCCACGAGCTTGACGGGGCCTTGGGTGAAGCATAAAGAAAACCCCATTTTAGCTGGTCGCGGCGATCACTGGGACCGACACACAACAACGCTTCCCGCTGCGGTGTTTCAGCGTGACGAGAATTACTGGTTACTCTACCGTGGCATGAAAGGGCTCTACTATGATCAAGGGCTCGGTGGTGCGGTCAGTCGCGACATGGTGAACTGGAAACCAATCCCGCAGGTTCAGAAACGCCCATTGATTCCGACCAGTGAGGAAGTCGCTTCGATCGCCGTAGCTTTTGCCGGTGGGAAGTACGTTGGAATATCGCAACCATTAAAGCTGTCTGGCCGTCGCTATTGGTCTTCTGCTGATCTGGTCACTTGGAAGAAAGGTCCAGCCGTAAAATTCAAAACAAGTGCTCAGGCGGAAACGCTTTCGAATCCGTTCCTCATCGATGGGAAATGGAACATTCTCTACGAACAAGGTGATCGCATTTACCGGGCGGTATTGACTCAATGATTTCTGGAACGCTGCGCTACATTCAAATGTTGAGAACATCTATCACCTGCCAAGTAGCTAAAAAGTAGAATATTCTGAGTTCTCTCTTTCGACAGCCGTGGTATCCCGACAGGCAATCGCTCATGCGAATTCGATCATTGAATACGGTTCTGACCCTCATGTTTTTTCTATGTGCTGGATTCTCCTCGGTTGCAGCGAGTGATCCGTTTGCAACAGGTGAGTTCTCATGGAGCGTCAGCGCCCCACTTTTCGAGCCAGTGAACCACGGTGACGATACTTGCTATTCGGTCAAAGATCCTTCCATTGTTCATTATGATGGGCGCTGGCATCTATTCAGCACGATTCGCAGCAAGAATCGCACGCACCAAATCGAATACTCTTCGTTCGTGGACTGGAAAGACGCAAACCAAGCCGAACGTCACCTGATCGACTTCACCAACGGATACGACTGCGCTCCGCAGATCTTTTACTTTTCTCAACAAAAGAGATGGTACTTGATTTATCAGGTCCTGAATTCATCGCGAACGCCTTCACTTCAGCCGGTGTACTCCACATCCACGAATATCTCCGATCCGAAATCGTGGAGCAAACCGAAGCTGTTGTTCGATCAACATCCTGAAAATGTGAAGATGTGGATCGACTTCTGGGTCATCTGCGATGATGAGAAAGCCCATTTGTTTTTCACGTCCCACGCTGGTTGGATGTGGCGAAGTGAGACGCCACTCAGCAACTTTCCAGCAGGTTGGAGCAAGCCAGAGATTGCACTGCGAGGCGACATCTTTGAGGCCAGCCACACTTATCGTCTCAAAGGCAAAAACAAATTTCTGACACTTATCGAAGCACAAGACGCCGGGCGACGGTACCTCAAAGCTTTCACCGCCGATCGACTCGATGGCAAATGGAGCCCACTGGCAGCTTCGCGTGAAAAACCTTTTGTTTCACCTCGCAATGTTCACTTCAACGGACCGAACTGGACCAGTTCGGTCAGCCACGGTGAGTTCTTACGTTCTGGCTACGATGAGAAACTGGAGATCGATCCAAGCGAAACCAGACTACTTTTTCAGGGTGTTGAAACGGAAACAAGAGCGGACGAGAACTATGGAAAGATTCCCTGGAGACTCGGTCTACTCACACTTGACCAAAATCACGTGTCAACGAAGCCGCACGGGCTTTTTCCTTACCAGCGATGGAAGATCGGGAAACCCGTCTTCAAAGCTGGTCCGACAGGAACATTTGACGCCGTTTCCGTTAAGGACCCCACGATTGTCCGTCACGAAGGAAAGTGGCATCTGTTTTACACCAGCAAACCTCAATTGGACAATAAACAGTTTCAAGTCGGAGTTGGTTATGTGTCAGCTCCCACACTGGCAGAGTTGAACTCTTCCAAACGCTACGACATCAACGCAATCGTCGGCGAGACTGTGATAGCGCCGCAAATCTTTTATTTCAAGCCACATAAACTTTGGTATTTGATCGCGCAAAGACCGTACGATGGCCCTTGTGAGCTGGAGCCGATCTATCTCACTAATCGAAACCTTGAGGATGTCAATGGTTGGTCGAACCCCAAAGTGATCAAGACCAACCGCAAAGAGAAGGACGCGTTCTGGATTGACTTCTGGGTGATCTGCGATGAGCAAAAAGCTCATCTGTTTTACACAGACCACGCGGGATCGATGTTTCGACTTGAAACACCGATTGACCGATTTCCGAGTGGATTTGAAGAGGAGGCTGAGCACCTGGCTGTGAGTGTCCACGGAGTAGACAAAACTGGACCTTGGCGATTGCACGAAGCCAGTCATATCTACTATGTCAAAGAGGAACAAAAATACTTAGCCCTACTAGAAGCAGTTCGACCTCATCCCACCAAACGAAATTACTGGGATAGCCGCAACCGTTTTATGTTTGCGATGATCGCCGACTCACTAGAAGGACCGTGGGCGCGCGTCGAGAAGGACGACAATGATTTCCTCGGCATCCCGGATTCTCTCTACAACGAAGACGGCACGAGAACAAAATACGATCAGGTCAGTCACCCAGAATTGATTCGATCTGGCTTTGACGAGAGACTAGAGATCAAAGACTTCCGGCTCCAGGTTCTCATTCAGGCTTTCGATGCCGCGAAGACTCCGGACAGCTATGACTACAATCTGCTGCCGTGGGAATTGTCCGTGATGAAGAACTATTGAAGCGGTTTTGAAGGCAGATTGACTGCTGCAAAACAAAGGCGTTCCAAAAGCAGTTTTCAGAGTTCTCACGCAGGATCCTCCGAGAATTGATTCTCCTGGACATTGCCGTAACCCACTTGTGTGAATTGGCTTGCGCAGCGTGAACTAAAGTGATGGACACTGCGGTTGAATTGTACACATGAAGGTGTACAATAGGCATTAGTTCGAGCCTCACCCAAGTGTAATTCCATGTTGCCAAAGACTGCTGAATACGCCCTCCGGGCGGTCGCATGCCTTGCCAGCGACACCGAGCAGTCGGTGGCTGCCGGAAGTCTTGCTGAACAGACGCAAGTTCCGCGTCGGTATCTGCACAAGGTCTTACAGGACTTGGTTCGAGCGGGACTTGTCCATTCGCGTCCCGGTCCAGGTGGAGGATATGTTTTATCTCAATCAAAGGATCGCATTTCGATTCTTGATGTTGTGAACGCTGTCGCCCCCCTTGAGAGAATTCGGCACTGCCCACTGGGGCTGCCGTCACACACAAAGCTCTGCCCGCTGCACAAAGAACTGGACCGAGCGTACGCCGCTACCGAGCAGGCTTTTGCCTCAGTCACGATCGGCAAGCTGCTCGAATCCAGCAGTGAAGTCATTCCCCTTTGTGATATGTCCCACCTTTAACTGAAAATGTTTCCCACCGAGAGACTCGTTCCGAGAACCTCATCATTTTGAAATTCAAGGAGTACATTGTGAAGAATCATTGGTCATCCCTGATCGTCGCATTGGTCGGTGTCTGCTACTTCAGTCTTGCTGTTGCCGATGACTCAAAGTCGGAGACCGACAACTCGCCAACTTCTTCAGCAGCAGCGTCTGACCCGCAGGAAGCTGAAGCGACAGAGGAGGTTCCCCGAGTCTCTTTGGAAGCGGCACGTGAACGCGCAGAACTGATGCACACGATCTACACCGCGACGCTCGAAACGATGCACCATCGTTACTTTCATGGTGATCGAGCAGTTGTTCCGGCGCGTGCGTTGGAAGACGTCTTTACCGACATCGAACGAAAAACACATACTCAGGCACGCTGGATTTCTGCGAGTCTCAAGCCGATGAGTATTGATCACAAACCCAAAACGAAATTCGAGAAGCAAGCTGCAAGCGAAATCACCAAAGGTGTCCCGATGGTCGAAAAAATCGAAGATGGATTCTACCGCCGTGCAGGCAGCATTTCACTCAGTGGTGGCTGCACGAGTTGCCACTCAGGATTCTTCAATGCGTCAACGTCCCGCGAATTCGCCGGACTGATCATCAGCATTCCCGTCAACCGGGATGCGAAACTCAGCAGTAACGAATCGAAGAAATCTCAGTAGCTTCATTTCTCAAAGTCACCAGTGATTTTTAGTTAGCTTCGTTCGGCACCTGTGGCAACACAATGCGAGTGGCATGAACGCCGCCGTGGTAAATGGTCTGCTTGGCGGTTTTCAGTGTTGCGTCAGCATTCTGATTCGCAGCGGTGTTGTGGTTGCGATCATAATTCGGGAAGTCACTGCTGGTGACATCCAAACGGATGCGATGCCCCGGCAAGAATGCGTTCGAAGTCGGGTTCATGCGGATCGTGTACTTGACGACCTCGCCGGGTGTGATCAGGCCTGGTTTATCGAGTCCGTTGCGATACCTGGCACGGACCATGCCGAGCGAGACATCTCGTTCGATGCCATCTGGAGCAACATCAATCAGCCGTACAAAGAAATCGGTATCAGGCGCCGACGATGAAGCAAACAGTTCCACAACTGGATTGCCGGTGACTTCGATTCGCTTGTCGAGAAGTTCTGTCTGAAAGACGAGAATATCTTCGCGTCCTGCCAATGGTTTCTGATCGGTGGGGATTTGAAACAGTGTAGCGCCGTGCAGCGAAGGGACAGGATCTTTGGGGTCGTAGGTGAAATGATCGCTTCCAGATTCGTCTGTTATATTGGCGACAAGATTGCCATCGCCTGCGGGCGTATTCGCGTGACCGCCGCTGGTGAGATACAAAACTTTCTCTTCCGTTCTTTGCAGCGGCCAGTGCTGTTCGTCTCGCCATTTGTTGTCACCCATGACGAAGATACGCACCGGTGCTGTTTTTTCGAGTCCATTATCCTTGCCTTTCAGCCAGTAATCGAACCAGCGAATTTCCAACGCGGCGCTATCCAGTGTCGCGTTGGGACCGAAATCGATATTTCCATAACGCCTGCTGCCGCGACCCACGTGCGCCCAAGGTCCGATGATGGTTCGCGAACCGAGGCGTGCGGTTTCGCTCTTCGCCTGACTCATAATCGTCTTGTTTAACAGCATGTCCCCATTGCAGTGATCGTACCAACCGATGATGTCGAAGTTTGGAACGGTGATCTCCTTCACATCTTCATGCAGCTTCCAGGGATCTGTGTGCGGGTTGTTCAGCCAATAGTGGACCGCTTCGGTTTCGTCCTCAAAGACTTCTCTCGGAAGATCAAGATAAGGCAACAGATTCAGCCATTTCTCCGACTCACCGGCCAGCCACAACTTGCGAATTTCTGTTTTAGAATTATTCCCCGAACGATTGCTTTTGGTGCGCATGTTCGGTGACATTCCAGTGACCCACCAGTGCATGCGTCGACCCGTCCGGATTGTGCCTGGTCCTTCGAGATCGGTGTACCGCGCAGGAATACTGAAAGCAGCCATAGCGACCAATGAAGGTGGTCGCAGTGGGGCCGTTCGCCATTGCAGGAATGCATTGTAAGAGGCACCAAAGGTTCCGACCTTGCCGGTGGAGCCAGGCAGTTTCGCCGCCCACTCGATGGTGTCGTACCCATCTTCGGCATCGTGAGTTTTGAATCGTACAAACGATTCCCATTTTCCATCCGACGCATAGCGTCCGCGTGCATCCTGTGAAACAACGATGTAGCCAGCCTTGACGTATCGGTCGGCGCCATTCATTTTTCCATACGGCGTCCGCATCACAAGAACAGGATACGGACCGCCACGGTCCGGTCGAAACACATTGGCCCGCAGTACAACGCCATCCCTCATCGGCACGGTAACGTTTCGCTCAGTTAGTACTTTAATTTTTGAAGACTTCTTCGGCGACTTGTGCGTTGCCGCTCTGACATATTTTCCATCAAAGACTTTCGCTTCTTTTGGGAATGGTGAAAAAGATTCAATCGGCGCCGGAGGAACAAACTTGTGACGTAACGGAAAAGTTTCTGAAGCAGGTTCGTACCAGCCGATGGGATTCTTTTTGTATGTTCCTTGATGCAAATAGACATCCGCTTTGACACGGTCGCTTCCCTCCGTGAACTTAATCACTCGACTGAGTGGAAGTGCGCCGCCGTGAAAACGAGTTAACGCGGCGACTTGAAGAAAGCTGACACCCCAGCGAGTTTCAGAAATTGTCTTGGCACCCCAGGTGTCATCTGGGTTCTTGACGTGTGTGTGACCAGCGACCCAGAGGTCGATTGCTCCTCGACCATTTTTCTTATGAAACTCGTCGAGAAAATCCTCAAACACATGAGCATCTTTTGTGTATTGGAAATCGTCAGGATCATCCTTCTCAATAATGAAGTACAGATACGACGATCCCTCGCCGCCTCCTGACCCCCCATGGTATCGCGGGTGCCCTTCGCCTCGGCCTGATGCAATCGTTGTGTCGCGGAGTGCGTGATGGTGCATCGTGACGATGATTTTGTCCTGATTGTCAAGAACCTGCTGCTTCCACCAATTGAACGTCTCGCGCGTCACGGCACCGGCTGGGTAACCACCAGAGTTGTTCTCTTTGCTATGTCCCCGGCCCACCGGCGTAGGTGCATCGTTGCGGTCTGCGAGCATCAGAAACAGAATGTTGCCCGCCTGAAATTTGTAGCGTTCCCAGTTCCCTTCCACAGGAAACGGACGTCGCTGCGGATCGACGCCGGAGAATTCCGTATTTTCGCCCAGTGGGTCTCCCCACTTCTGAAACCACGACCCCGGCCCATGATCGTAATACGGTGCATCGTGATTGCCTGGGACATTGTAGATTTGCTCGCGTCGATGTTTGGTCAACGCACGGTATTGCCGCTGCAATTCCTGACCATCACTCTCTCCAGGAGGAAACTGGTGAGCAGATAAGTCACCAGCGTCGATCATGATATCCCATTTGAACTCGGGCGCGTTCTTGACGAGTCCTTCAGATTGCCTGATTGCCGTTGCAAGACTTTCGCGCCCGCGCAAAACATCGGCAGGCACATGCGAACAACTTGTTGCCCAGACATTGAACTCGCGCGGCTTCTGCTCATCTGGATGGGCTGGTGCAGTCAAAAAAAGAAGCAGTAACGACGCAATGAATAAACAATTCGGCATCATCATTTTCCTATGGGATAAGGAGTGACTTTCATCTTAAATTGATCGTGAGCTCTAGACTCTCGTAGGCCCATCGTTTTTTCTATTGGCATAGATTATTGACATAGATCAATGACCAGAAAACGATTTGGTGTTGCCTGGAATGCCTTGGCAAGTTTGCATAAAGTTTTCCATCGCGTGTCGTGTCCTTTCCGTGCGAGCTTTGGTCGTTCTTCTGGTAAATTTTCCAGAAGCGATTTGCGAATCACCATCGCCCGGACTTTTCTCATGCGGACGTTGTCGTCGACTTCACTTGTCAGGCAGATGACGAACTGATCACAAGTGACAGGTAGTCCCAAATCTTCGCGTAATGCACCGGTGGCGAATTGTTCGGAAATTTCGTTCAGAACAGCATTGAGGTAATACCAGTAGTCCTTCTCTGGCAGGGGGAGAATGGGGTCTTCGAGAGTCGTTTTCTTTGCAGCGTCAATCACTGCCTGAGCCGCTTTGGAATTTGGGAAGAGCAACTCACAGCGAGTTTCGTTCAAGGTTCGCAACTTCAACTTCCCGTCTCGGATGATATTCAACGAGACATTCAGCCGGTCAAAGAACTCTCGCTTTTCCCAATCCTTGGAGGCTTTACGCTTCCCGAAGAACCAACCGACGATCATGAATCCGGCGGCTGTGATGATCTTTACCCAGTGGTCGTCAAGCTTGTCGAAAACAACGTCAATAAAATCGAGCATTAAAAACCACCATCGTTGTATGTTGATTGCACAGAATCCTGCCAGTTGAGAAACTCAGTGTATCAATTTCTGGTTCAATTCTGCGACAATGAAATTCATCAAAGCTGAGGCGAAGTTGAGAAATGAGGAAAACACCGGTTGCTAATTGGGCCCTTCCTATCCCACAATGGTGGGGAGTGTCGACACTCCCCACATTTAAGTCGATGTCGACTCGTGAACATTAATACCCCAGGAGAATGGATAAATGGATTTTCGCCGCTACGCTTGTTCTGCAACATTTTTACTAACAGCGTTGCTGTTCACATCGTGGATGACATTACCAGTCTCCGCTCAGGAGAAAAAAGATGAAAAGATGCCCGGTATTGTGGCTGTCTTTGAACTGAGCAGCCCGATTACCGATAAACCCACGCCGGATGATCCCATCTTCGGAAGCGTCGGCGGAGAATCGCTACGCTCGTTCATTGGGAGAATGAAGAAAGCGAGCGAAGACGATGCGGTGGCCGCGATCATCTTGCTGGGCAAAGGTTCTCTGGGGAATGCACAAGTCGAGGAATTAGCGGGAGCGATTCGGGACGCCGCTAAAAAGAAACCTGTCTATGCTCATACGGATTCTCTCACCACGGCTTCTTACGCAATCATCAGTGGAGCCAGCAGAGTTTGCGTCTCTCCGACTGGAGATGTTTGGGTCAACGGAATCTACGGAGAGAAGATGTACCTCCGTGGACTGTTCGATATTTTGGGTATCCAGCCAGACTTCCTGACGTGTGGCTCTCACAAAAGCGCGGCCGAGATGTTCATGCGAAAAGGGCCGAGTGAACATGCTCAGGAAATGGAAAAGTGGCTCTACGATGGTATCTATGAAGGCCTGATATCGACGATTGCAAAAGGCCGCGACGTTGATGTGGATCAGGTTGAGAAGTGGATCAATCAGGGGCTGTTCTCTGCAGAAACGGCCAAAGAAGCCGGTCTCACCGATGCAGTGCAAACAAAAGAACAGTTGACTGCCTTTGTCAAAAAGAAACATGGTGTGACGGTCAAGTTCGACAAAAAATATGCGAAGAAGTCCGGTTTGGATATCGATCTGAATAATCCGTTTGCCGCGTTGCAGCTTTGGGCACAAATTCTTTCTGGTCCCAAGCAACGTCGCTCGACAAAAGATTCCATTGCCATCGTGCATATTGATGGTCCGATCTATCTTGGAAAGAAAACTGTCTCTCCTTTTGGGTCAACACAGGGTGCCTATAGTGAAACAATCCGTAAGGCGTTAGACAGCCTCGCAACAGAACCCAGAGTGCGCGGCGTTGTTGTTCGAGTCAATTCACCCGGTGGATCAGCGACTGCAAGTGAGATCATGTTGCAGGCGATCATGGAACTTCAGAAGAAGAAACCTGTCGTCGTTTCAATGGGCAACTACGCAGCCAGCGGTGGCTACTACGTTTCCTGTCGAGCGAATCGAGTTTTCGCGAATCCGAATACAATTACCGGTTCGATTGGTGTCGTTGCCGGAAAACTGGCCACAGCCAATATGTGGAACCGCATCGGTGTCAACTTCGAAGCAATCGAAAGAGGAAACAAGGCCGGAATTTTGTACTCATCAAAACCCTTCAAACCTGCCGACCGTGACGAACTTCAGTCATGGATGGATTCGATTTACGAAGTTTTCAAAGGTCACGTCACTGATGGTCGCAAAGACAAACTCTCCAAAGATATCGACGATATTGCAGGCGGTCGCGTCTACACCGGGACTCAAGCTCTTGATTTGGGACTGGTCGACGAACTCGGAACTCTCGACGATGCGATTGATTACCTCGTCGCTGACTTGAAGTTGAAAGACTACGAAATTCGCACCGTTCCACGTGCGCAAAACCTGCTCGAAACTCTGTTCGAGGACATCTCTCCACAGAAGAAAGACAACGACAAGCGTCTTTCGCTCGGCCTTTGGTCGGCGATGGAGCCGACGTTGAAACAACTTGACCCTGAACGCGTTCGCATGGTTCAGGAAGCACTGATGCAGCTTGACTTTCTCACTGAAGAAAGAGCAATGCTGACGATTCCAGTCATGCGAATTCGGTAGTCATGAGCTTGGAACGTCTTCGTGAAGCCTGTGAGATTCCGATTCGAGTTGAACTGGTTTCACCTCCGTTAAATTAAGTTTTTAATCATGACTGATGAACTTCCAAACGTCGAACTTCTGGAGTCGATTCACTCTTTTCCTTGCGTTTTTCGTTTCAAAGTCATTGGAGAGGCGAGCGGAAATTTCGCCGAGCGTGTACTTGCTGCAGTTTGCACAGAACTCGCAGAAGAGATTGAACCGTCGTTTACAACGCGAACAACGTCAGGCGGACGGCATATCAGCGTGACAGTCGAACCAGAGATGCAAAACGCAGATCACGTCATCGCAGTCTACGCCCGACTGCGCATTCTCGAAGGACTTGTGATGCTGATGTAGAAGTTTGTGTCTTGGTTCGACGAACAGAATCGCAGGAACTAACATAGTGCAAGTAAGTTCTGAAATGATTCAGAGAGAAATTACCTGACACGAGAGATGACATCCATGAAGAAGATTTTTCAGTTTGCAGTGGCGAACGTAACGCTGCTGGTTTTACTTTCAAGCACATCCCTGGCGGAATTGAAGCTGCCGTCGATTATCGGGGAAGGAATGGTCTTGCAACGAGACCAGAATGTTCCGATCTGGGGTTGGGATGGTGCTGGGACGACGGTACAAGTTTCTATCGAAGGTCAAAAGGTCTCCGCCAAAGCGGATGCCGAAGGAAGATGGCTCGTCAATTTGAAACCACTCAAGGCAGGTGGTCCGTATGCGATGACGATTGCCGGTTCAAGCGAAGTCGCCTTTAAGAATGTCGCTGTCGGCGAAGTCTGGCTTTGTTCCGGGCAGTCGAACATGGAGTGGGTCGTCAATAATTCAGACAATCCGCAGGAAGAAAAAGCGGCAGCGAAGTATCCGATGATTCGCCACATCAAAATTCCTCACTCGCCCAAGGCGACGCCGCAGGACAATGTCGCTTCAAGCGGTTGGCAGGAAACCACGCCGGAAACAGTTGGAAACTTTACTGCAGTTGGATACTTCTTCGGTCGAGAACTGCACAAAGAACTCAACATTCCGATCGGACTGATCGGCTCTAACTGGGGCGGAACGCGGATTGAACCCTGGATCCCACCGGCTGGATTCAAGCATATTCCGGCACTCAACTGGTTTGCAGAC
Source organism: Planctomicrobium sp. (assembly GCA_030626405.1). Classification (GTDB taxonomy): domain Bacteria; phylum Planctomycetota; class Planctomycetia; order Planctomycetales; family Planctomycetaceae; genus Thalassoglobus. The sequence goes on along the minus strand of DAOUPA010000038.1, from coordinate 4,297 downwards.
AAACTTGAGGAATTCCCGCAGAAGAAAGCTGATGGTGGCATCAATCATCAGTCGCCGCTGGCTCTCTACAACGGAATGATCGCTCCGCTTGTGCCGTACAAAATTCGTGGTGCGATCTGGTATCAGGGAGAATCGAATCGCGGGGAAGGGATGTTGTACTTCGAAAAGATGAAGGCACTCATCGCTGGTTGGAGATCGATTTGGAATGATCCCGAAATGCCGTTCTATTTTGTTCAGTTAGCTCCGTACACATACGGCGGAAGCGAAACGGCTTTGGCGGAAATCTGGGAATCTCAAACGGCGACACTCTCTGTGCCGAACACCGGCATGGCGGTCACGGTCGACGTTGGCAACATCAAAGACATTCACCCACGAAACAAGCAAGACGTCGGCAAGCGACTCGCGTTGTGGGCATTGGCAAAGGATTATGGAAAGAAAGATCTCGTTTATTCGGGGCCACTCTACAAATCAATCAAAGTTGAAGGAGCCGCTCTTCGCATCGAGTTTGATCATGTTGGCGGTGGTCTGACGACTCGCGATGGTAAGTCTCCTTCGCATTTCCAGGTTGCCGGAGCCGATGGAAAATATGTTGAAGCCCAAGCAAAGATTGATGGCAATTCCATTGTTGTTCAGGCTGATTCGGTGAAGAATCCGAAGTCGGTCCGCTATGCCTGGCATCAACTTGCTGAGCCGAACCTGTCTAACAAAAACGGTTTGCCAGCCTCGCCATTCCGCGCTGGCGAGTAAGGTATTTACGCGAAAGAAGCACCTCTTCACTGCAAAGGGGTGCTTCTTTTTTAGCGGTACCGAGGCAATGAAAATCGTCACTGTGGGCACCTCGTTGGCGTTTCATCCGCAAATTGAGCGAATTCGACAGGTCTTCGTCTACTGAATGAGCCGAAGAATCGAAAACGCATTGTGTGACATGTCTCTCGGATATAAGATATTGTTGCCCTGATTCTGCCGACTTGGAGATTGTTGACGATGGCCATGAACTCTCATTCTACTCATGCGTTTTCCCACTGGAATCCGCTGACGAGCGATGGTGTGGTCGTGCGGAGTCGCCGGAATCTTTTGAAGGCTGGGCTGGCAGGCGTTGCTGGGCTCTCTCTTCCAGCGTTGTTGCAAGCCAAAGAACAAGCGACGGCATCCGGAAAACCTTTGTCGCGGAAGAGCGTCATTCTCTTATGGATGACCGGTGGTCCGAGTCATATCGATACCTGGGATCCTAAACCAGAGAGACCGTATATCAACCGGGGACCATTTTCGCCGATTGAGACTGCCGTTCCGGGAATTCAAGTCTGCGAGCATCTTCCGAAGCAAGCGGCGATGATGGAAGACTTCACCATCATTCGTTCCGTTGACTGCCGTAAAAGCAGTCACCAGCCGAATCAGGTCATGCAGACCGGACACCGCGAAGCGGCTCCACGAACGAACCCCAAAGGCGACCGCTACCCCGCCATCGGTTCCATTGTCGCCAAACACCATGGAGCAAACGTCGCAGGGATGCCTCCCTATGTTGTGTTTCAAAAGCATCCGACCCACGTCGCTTGGGGCGGTTGGCTTGGCAAAGAATATGACCCGTTCGACGGAAACAAAGCGGCCATTTTGCCAAAACTTGATCTTCTGGGAAAACCAGTCGGTGGAAATTCGGGAGCGCAGCTCTTTGGGTTGCCGTCCGGATTGACTCACGAGCGATTACTCAAACGTCGCGAATTGATGATGGACCTTGATGAGATGCAACGTGGTCTCGATCAAGGTGATTCCATGAACGCTCTTGATGCATACGGACAGCAAGCTTATCAAATGCTGCTTGGTGGTGACGCACGCAAGGCGTTTGATATTTCTCGCGAAGATCCTGCCGTTCGTGCGCGATACGGAGATCACCTGTGGTGCCAACAAGCATTGCTTGCTCGGCGGTTGGTCGAATCAGGTGTCAGTTTTGTCACGATTGATCTCAGCTACCACACCGCCTCTGGAACTTGGGATAACCATGGAATACCAGGTGGCGTTTACGGCGGCATCACAAAAGGTCTCGGTCCGATTTTGCCGCTGTTTGATCACCTGCTGACTACGCTTGTTGGTGACCTCAAAGAGCGAGGCTTGCTCGAAGAAACACTCGTCATCGCGATGGGTGAGTTCGGGCGGACTCCAAATATGGGAACGCAAAAGAGTACCGATGGTCGAAATCACTGGCCGACAGTCATGTCGATGTCACTCGCCGGAGGAGGACTGCGGCACGGTCAAGTCATCGGAGCATCAACCAAAGATGGTGGGGAGATCAAAGACCGTCCTGTCACTCCGGGCGACTTGGCAGCAACCATTTATCGCCACATGGGCGTGCCGGTTGAAGTCATGTTCGAAGACGATCGCAATCGTCCCACTTTCGCCGTTGCGGAAAACGGCCAACCGCTCGCCGAGTTGTTTTGAATTTCGATGATCCCCGGAAATGTCTGAAATCCATCTAAACTTGTGATGTTGAACGAACAACAAATTGAGAGTTATCAACGGGATGGCTTTCTCTCCGGAATCCCGATTGCGTCTCAGGCTGAGGTCGAGCGTTACCGCGAGCGGTTCGATGAACTGGAGACAATCGAAGGCCGCGAGAATTCGCAAAACAAATTGTTTGACCGGCACTTCGATCACGAATTCATTTGGGACATCGCCACACATCCCAAAATCCTGGATAGTGTTGAAGCACTGCTGGGGCCGAATGTTCTGTTGCTCTCGACGCATTTCTTTTGCAAATACGGTCCAAACAAAGGCTTTGTTGCCTGGCATCAAGATCTGCGATACTGGGGACTGGAACCGCCCGTGGAGGTCTCTGCCTGGTACGCGGTCGACGACAGCGATTCCGAGAACGGCTGTATGCAGGTGATCCCGCGACTGTTTCGTGAAGAACTTCTTGAACACGGAACATCAGAAACAGAAGGCAACCTGCTGAGTGTAAAGCAGGAAATCAAACTCAGAAAAGAAGAAGAACAACAGGCGGTCGATTGCGCGCTCAAGGCAGGTGAAATTTCTTTGCATGACGGAATGCTCGTCCACGGCAGCTTTCCGAATCGCAGTTCACGCCGTCGTTGCGGACTCACAGTGCGGTACATCCCGACAAGTGTGAAACCGGTCGCAGCAGGTCCCCTCGGGACGAATTGGAACTGGCGTGCAATTTTAGTTCGAGGGAAAGACACCGAAGGCAACTTCGATCTGCAACCGCCTCCGTATCCAATTCGCAAGGAGTCGTGAACCCTATGAGTGGGGACTCCATTCTGTTTTCCGGACCATGGGCAGGGTTGCCGGTCGCCTGGACAGACGATGATCGTTTCGATGAATCAACCTACCGAGGTGACGTAAAACGCTGCTGCCTTGCCGGGATTCCAGGAGTTTACACAGGTGGAACAACCGGTGAGTTCTACGCCATGGAACTCGATGAATTTCGTGAGGTCGCACGCGCCACCATCGAAGAATGCCACGCACACAACACGCCAGCAATGATTGGTTGCAGCGCGACATATACGTTGGGAGCCGTTCGTCGAGCGCGGATTGCACGTGAACTTGGTGCCGATGCAATTCAGATTGCACTGCCGTATTGGATGGAAGTTCCTGACACAGAGATCGTTCCATTTTTCGAATCGGTTGCGATAGCAGCCAACGATTTGCCGCTTTCGATTTACGAAACAACTCGCAGCAAACGGACTCTCACTCTCGACCAGCATCGCGCAATCAAAGATGCCGTTCCCAGCTACGAAATGGTAAAAGCCAACGTCGGAACAATCGGCGCGACGCCAGAGGGTTGCGCCGCGTTGTCAGAATTGGTGAGCGTTTTCGTCGGCGAAGCACGTTGGGCGGAACTTGGTCGAGTCGGCGCGGCAGGCAGTTGCAGCGCGATGGTTTACTGGAATCCCAAATTCATCCTTGATCTCTGGTCGCATGTCGAGAACCAAAACTGGACAGAAGTCGACGCTGTTCACGTACGGATTGTCTCACTTCACAAATTTTTGTTCCAGCAATTCGGTTACAGAGAATTCACCGATACGGCATACGACCGCTTAGGTGGCATCGCTCTGGGCATCCTCCAAACCAGTCTCCGCAGTCGCGGTCCTTATCCGTCTGTGACCACTGAAGATGTCAAAACCCTGCGTGCATGGTGCCAGGCACACTTTCCTGAGATGATCCCAATAGATGATCCCAACAGATGATCCCAACAGATGATGTCCCGCCCTGCACCTGATGCAACTTGGTAAAGACCCCAGTTAAAGAACTCTGCAATGAGATTGATCCATCCCCTGTTCACAGTTTG
>DAOUPA010000157.1 GCA_030626405.1 Planctomicrobium sp. | reverse complement strand
CGATGCAGCGATCTGCGATTCTAATTGCTCACGCTGATCACCTTCTCCGATAATCGCCAATTCAATATCAAGCCCTGATTCAATCAATCTCTCGACAGCAGAAATCAGAAGGTCAAATCCTTTCTCTACAGCCAATCTGCCGACGGCACCGATGAGGAATCGGTCTCTGCGGAATCCAAGTTGACCCTTGGCTTCTTCGACCGAGGATTTCCGCGAAAACTCAACGATGTCAATAGCGTTGTCAATCACTGAAACGTGGTTAGCATCAATGCCCATTTGCATAACTTGCTCTTGAATATCGTCACTGACCGCGATGATGTAATCCATTCTCTTGAGAGAAAACCGGTCAACTTTATAGTAGAGTTCCAGACTCCCACCCCGAGAAACATAGCCGTGCACTGTGGTTACCAGGCGTGCCGATTTCGGTCGACACAACAGGGCAAGAAAATTCGTTTTGTAATCGTGAGCATGAATCACATCTGGTCGGAATTTAGCAATTTCTTTGCGAAGCCTAAAAAACGTTCGTGGATCCACGCCTCCAGATTCCGGAATATCAATCAACGATGCTCCGCAATGAGCCGCTCGCTCCGCGATGTTGAACTCTTCGTCATCACGCGGGCGAATATAAACGAGGCTGACTTCATAATCCTGAAGATAGCGAGGTGTTGTCAGAATCGTTTTCTCCGGCCCACCACCGGTTCCAACAACAGTCCGCAAGTGCATCACACGTCTCATGGTATTCTCTAACTTCTTAGCTGCCGTCTGCGTCCCTAAAATTGACAGGGCGAGTTGAGTATTGTGGCTTCACAATAAATAATTCCTGACAACAAATAAATTTTCGTCAGTTCACAACCGATTGAATGGCACCTAACAATCGCTTGCCCACGGATGTCCAGTCGTATTTATTTTTGACCAACTCGAAGGATCGCAATGAGTACTCTGTGGCAAGTTGGGGATTGCCGATGACTTGACAAATCGCTGCCGCGAAATTTTCACACTCACTCACGGTGAGATGTGTTCCATTCTCAACATCAAGCCCTTCACACCCCACGGAAGTACTTACAACGGGTAGCTTTGATGCAAAGGCTTCTAGAATCTTCAATCTTGTTCCACCACCTGACTGCAACGGAACTGCCAAAACGGTTGCGCGATGGAAGAAGGGAATAATTTCCGGAGCATCAGGAACAACTTCGACACCTTGTAACTGGTTCAAGGCTAAAATTTCCGGAACCGGATTTCGGCCAACAATTGTTAATTTTGCATCAGGCTGTTGAACGCGAACTTTTGGGAAAACCTTGTTGGCCAATAACAAGCTGGCACGAATATTAGGAGACCAGGACAAGTCACCTACGAAAAGGATTTCTGGTTGAATTCCGCAGGTATTTAAATTGTTTACTTTGTTGGCGTATGACTCACAATTCACGCCATTAGGGATCATAAACGTTGACTTTGCCCCCAGATTAACGAAATGGTCCCGATCAAGGTCCGACACAGCCAATACCGCATGAGCGGACTGTGACATCCGGGATTCCATTTTTTGTATCAGTTGAGTCTCGTGCTTCAGGTAGAGTCGTCTTGCGTAATTTGAATCTTCTTCCGCTAACCTTTCAGGTATTGCCGAATAAACATTGTGCATATCAACAAGGAATGGAATTTCGCCAATCGTTTTTCGGTACACGAAGGAGTCGAGGTGATCAAAGTAAATCAAGTCAGGTTTTTCGAACCTGATTTGTTTTTCAATCTCGACTTGAACCGCTTTCCAATAGTGTCTTCTAAAAAAAACATATGGTTCTCGTTGCAAGCACGACTTGAAAACCCTCCCCACTTCACGATGCCGTTTGCGATCGCAGTTTGGAACAGGAATGGCATTCACACCTTGATTAACAATGGCTTGTATCACCTCTTTCTGACCTGTGGCAGTTGGGACAACCACACGGAGCGACGAAGAGCGTGAGAGTTCACGAAACAGATGAAACGACCGCAAATGCCCCCCTGAATTCAAAGGCCAGGGAACCTCGCTAGTCACTGCTAAAATGTTAAGAGGATGGTCTTTCATGTTTTCTGTTATCAAGTTACTTGTAGATTTCTCTCAATTGAATCTGAAACGAAAAGCCGCGTTAAGGAATCCCCTTCACAATCCGCGGTCCGATCAGATTCGTTAACCAAACAGGCAGTCGTTTCCAGATGCGAATCAGGAATTGTTTCTTGCCACTGTCCGGACGCATGTCGTCCACGCTTCCAGAGCGGAGGTAATACTGCCAGGTTGCAGGGTGAGGTTTTGCTCCCCACTGCTTTTTGAATTTATACGTTGGGCCATCCATCGTCGAGCGACCGAAATCGAAAACCTGTTGCCCACGTTCGACACTCCGCGCGAGGAGATTCCAGTACATGAGCATGTTAGCATTCGTGCGATTGTACCCTGGCAAGGAACTCGCACTCGGAACTTCGGTCACTTCCGAACCATGCACAAGTAACGCGGCGGCAATCGTTTTTGAACCATCACGAACGCAACACAACTCCGCCATTTCGGGGAGTTCCGTGAGGATTGCTTCAAATAACTTTCGGCTGAATACTGGCGTTCCCAAATCTCGCATCTTTCTACTGAAGACAGAGTAGAAATCATCCAGAAGTTCGACTCCTCCCCATTCGATGGCAAACCCAGGCCGCTCGCCTTTCTTTACTTGATTCCGAACACTCGCTTTCAAATCGCTCCGCAGAGTTTCGACGTCACTCGGCAACGGCATTCGCATATGGACTTTCGTCGTCAGTTCGGAATTGAGCGATGGGTGTTTGATCGGTTCTTCATGACGAAGTTCCAAATACCGGCACTTGTGTTGGTCCGTTAGAGAGACCGCGCGGTCCATTAACGCATCGGTTGTTGCCTGATCATTTGAGATGACTCCTCCGGAATTCAGGTACGGTAGAGCCACCAGAAACCGTCCGAAGATCGGCCCGCTGACCAATGCGAGGGACAATTGACCTACGAGTTTTCCGTCGCGAGCAGCTTGCAACAAAAATGGTTTGTGACCCAACCCATGATTTAGAATTCGAAGCCACCGCAAGTCAGAACTGGGATGTGACGGAACACCAGCAGCGTTCCAAGGTTGATCACCTACCGCGAAAGTTTCGCTTTGAGTCAGAATTTGGACTGTAACGTCGGGCTTCGAGATGTCGGAGTTGGAAAAGTTCAATTCAGGAGTCACAGCGGTCTTCATGATTCTGGTGAGATAATGTTTGCCGTACACTTTAAATGTACGGCTAAATAACGCCAGCGATTTCGTTGTAAAGTTCCGCGTAACGCCGGTGCATTTCAACTTCTGAGAAAAGTTCATCGGCACGCTGACAACCTTGCTTCCCGAGCTGATTGCCGAGTTCTGAATTGCGAGCAACTTCAAGTAGGTGTTTCGCCAGCGTCTCATCGTCTTTAGCTGGTGCCAGCAACCCGGTTTCTCCTTCGACAACGACTTCCCCAATTCCACCGACATTCGTCGAAACGGTCGGCAGAGAAGCCGCCATCCCTTCAATGAGTGTGAGCGGAATCCCTTCGCTGATACTCGAAAGAAAGTTCACGTCAGAGGCGTGTAAAATGTCCGGGATATCGTGGCGAGTTCCTAGAAGAATCACGATTCCTTCCAGATTTCGCTCTTTGATTTCCGACTCAATCTTCTGGCGTTCCTCACCTTCACCGACAAAGAGCATACGAAAATTGGGATGCCCGGCGGCAACGCGCTGTGCAGTTCGAATCGCTGTCGAGTGATCTTTGAGATCATTCAATCTCCCGACCAGACAAACCACAAAACAATCGGCGTCAATTCCCAGAGTTTTTCGTATCCTTTCTCGAGTATCAGAGTTCAGCTGCTGAAAACGCGAAAGATCGATTCCATTGTAAATGACATTCACGCGATCTTCCGGAATCCCTTCGTTTTCGATCAGCGCTCGCCGAACATCTTTTCCAACTCCAATGACACGGTCTTTCTTCCGCAAGAGAGTTCGATTGAAGAGGAAGTGTTTTTTGTTCGGGAGATCCGGGTGAAAGCGCCCATGTTCCGTAAACAAAACCGGTGGCCTGCGTCGCAGAATTCCGGTCGTCAGTGCATAGAAGAAAGGAGTGTACTGGTGAGCGTGAATGAGAGTCACTTGGTTCGCCGCGATTTCACGCTTCAATGCCTGAGAACATTTCCAGTCAATTCCAGATTCTCGATCCAGGACAACGAGAGGGAAGCCTTCATCCCGTAATACCGCACCAAGCTCGCCGACATGGTCAAGGCAGGCAAATACAAATCGAAACTGACCGCGCAGCCGCCGAGCCAACCCGGCAGCCAAGACCTCAGCCCCACCCACAGACATTCCGTGCAGCAATTGAAGAACGGTAATTTCAGACATGAATGTGAATAACAATTAGAGACGAGTCAGGAGAGCGAGGAGCCCAGAGCAAGTAGGAAGGGTTGCATTGACTGACGCCGCCTGCTTTAGCTCCATTCCCTATTCTCAATTCCCCATTTTGTTTCGCAACTCCGACCGAGCTACTGACCATACAGCGTTATTGAACATTATCGCCAGACGTCCACTTTTCCAACCAACATCCCAGCACCAGCAGAGACCACAGAGCGGCGCCGTGGCGACCGGTGTGTCGCAAGTGTGATCGATACAGTTGTTCGACAAGTTGCAGGTTGATGTATTCGGAAAGTAATCCGTGGGGCGAAAGAACATACTCTTCAAAAGTGTCGCGGAGTGGTCCACGTAGCCACTCGTCGGCGGGGATTTCGAAGCCTTGTTTCTTGCGCCAGATGATCTCTTTCGACAATCGCTGCTCACATGTTTTCTTGAAGATCCACTTCGTCTCGCCCTGATTGACCTTCAATCGAGCTGGCACGCGTGCCGCCAGTTCCAGGAATTCGTGATCGACCAGTGGTGGCCTAACTTCAAGTCCAACTGCCATGCTGGCACGGTCGACTTTCGTGAGAAAATCATCAGGCAATAGCATGGAAATATCCGCCGAGAGCATCCCATCGAGAGGAGTTACGCCACCGCGATGGTACGCATCAGCGACACGTTGTTCTGGCCGCACCCCGTTGAGTTGTTCTCGAATGTCACCAAGAAGCAACGCATTTCGCAACTTCGGTCGGCAGATCGAGATCGTATTAGCGTAGGCTTCACCGGCATTAAGAGATAAGTTTGTCAGCGCCGTCTTCAGCCGCAGAGGACGCGGTAGCCAGTCCGCCTTCGGCCAGATGCCTGCTGCTGAACGAACGAAAGTGCGACGTAACCATAGTGGAAGTAAGGCACGAAGTTTTGCCTCTTTGAGATCATGCGTGTAGCGGGAATACCCACCGAACGCTTCGTCGCCTCCGTCTCCGGAGAGGACAACTTTGAGATGTTCGCGAGCAACCTTGCAAACTGCCATCGTTGGAATCGCTGAGGAGTCCGCAAACGGTTCGTCGTAAAAATGCACAAGATCGGAAAGTCCGGAAACAGCATCCGAAGTGACAATTTCCTCGACATGGTCGGTCCCGAATTGCTGCGCCACCGTTCTGGCATAAGGGAGTTCGCTATAGGCTTCTTCCTCAAAACCAATGGAGAATGTCTTCACCGGTTCGCCGCCAGACTTCATCAGCGACGCCACAACGGCGCTTGAGTCGACTCCTCCACTCAGAAACGCACCGACCGGAACATCTGCCAGACGGTGCATCTGAGTCGTTTCATCAAATTTCACGGTCAACTCTTCGATCCACTGATCGAGAGTTTTTGATTCGTCAGGTTCGACCTTGAGTTCCCAATATGTCTTGGGAGAGGCGTTCCAGTTTTCACGACCAATAGTGAGCGTCTGAGCCGCTGGCAGTTTACGAATGTGTCGAAAGATTGATTGCTCACCCGGCACAACTCCATACGTGAGATAAGCTTCGAGAGCGTGCAGATCAAGTTCTCGCGAGACGTTTGGTTGCGATAAAATCGCCTTAATTTCCGACCCGAAGAGAACGCGCTGCGAATCTCGATAGTAGTAGAGCGGCTTCAACCCAATGCGGTCACGCGCCAGCAAAAGTCGTTCGCGCTTGGTATCCCAGATTGCGAACGCAAACATCCCCCGCAAACGATTGACAAGTTTTTCACCCAACTCTTCGTACAGATGAACCAGAACTTCGGTATCGCTATTCGTCCGGAAGCGATGCCCTTTCGACTCCAGTTCTGATTTCAGTGCCGGGTAGTTGTAGATTTCGCCATTAAAAACGACTTGCACGGAACCATCTTCATTCCCCATCGGCTGTTGACCATCGGCAAGGTCGATAATCGATAACCGCCGATGCGCCAGTCCCACTCCGCGCCCAGACCAGACCCCTTCCCCGTCGGGTCCGCGATGCGCAATCGTCGCAGCCATTTCGCGCAAGCAGCTTTCCTCGACAGGTCGAGAGCCGTCCGCGAACATGATTCCAGCGATTCCGCACATGAGTAAATGTCTTTAATTCTCTTGCAGTGAATACGTAGCGATTAGCCGCACACTTGAAGTGTGCGGCTAACCGCTTGTTTGCAAGTTTATGTCTCTGCAATTTCTTTTCGTGAACCAATCACTCGCGCCGGGTTTCCAACGGCGATCGCGTAATCTTCGAGCGGTTTCGTCACGACCGAACCGGCACCAACAACGCAATGCTTTCCAATATCAACCATCACGATCGCGCGATCGCCAATCCAGGTATCTTCGCCGATGCTTACGCGTGGATACTCGCCCGACTGCTCACGAACCGGAATGTCTAAGCGATCAATTCCGTGTTGGCGATTTCCATTGATAATCGAAACATGCGAGCCAATGAGAACGTCATCACCAATTTCAACATCCCCGATCATGCAGCCGACACCAAGGTATGCTGTCTTCCCAATTGAAGCACCAGAGTGTGAAAAGACCGTTCCAAAATTGATGCACGCATTCTGCCCAACCTTTGGAAAAACGAACCAGTAAAACGCTCTGCGAAGATAAATTCCAGAGAGTCCAGGCAATAAACTCATGACCTGCGAGCAATCCGAAAATGCCTGCACCTCTCCGATGAGAAGAATGCTGATCCGATACCAGGCCACGATTGGCAAAACCACAAGCCCCGCCAACACATTTGCCAATGATTTGAAAGTCGCTTTCATGACTCGCCGCTCTTCAAACGCCAATAACGGCGCCAACGTATCGGATTCAATGTCGAAGCCACAGCCTTCGCGATCCCTGCCGGTTGCTTCAGTTGACTTTTGACTCTTTGCTTTTGCGAAACAAACTGCTCAGGCTCTCCGAAGTCCGTGTACAAAGAGGCTTCCGCTTTCGGCGCCGCTTGAACAACATCGCCACGCAATCGGCAATCGGTCATGCCTTCCATCATCATAATCGCAAGCGACCGAGCATTGGTTCGAGTTTCGAAACGCAGCAAATCATTCCAGGCTCGATCTGAAAATTCTTCGCCGCGCTGCAGCAAGGAACATCGTAAATCTCCACCTGCATGCGCTGCCGCCAACCGCAACACGTTCGCCTTGCGAAACTCCTGAACAGCCCAGGCTTCAGTCGGGTATTCCAGTTTCTCAATTTGGTCAAAATAGGGAAGCTCACGCTCCAACATCCACTTTACATAGTGAAGGAGTGAAGCTTGTGCATAGGCATACATCCGGTCCAATTGACCAGACTGAGATTTGAGGTCCAGGTATTTCGCAACGGATGTCAGGAACACGGTATACGACCAGCGACTTTCAACGTTTAGCAAATCGTTTTCGTCAATGTCATCGCAAGGATGAACACAACGGCGAATCAGCCGCTCTGCCGCATCAAGGTACTCATCTCGATACGTGAGCATCCAAGCGTCGAGCAGTGAGTTGATCGAAAACCCTCCGCCACGATTCGGTCCTTGGTAGATATCACTGCCTGTGGCCAATCCGGTGTAGGAATCGTCCACGACTCCGAAGATCGTCCGCTGACCATCGTCCATCGCGATGACCCAATCTGCAAGTTGCTGCACCGCCGTTTTTGAGTCAGGGTTACCCGTCAGAAAATAATGCAACAGCAACCCACTGGTGAAGTCATGTTCAGCACCAGGACCGCCACCGTACATCCCACTTTCTGGATTGTTGTGTCGCGAATACGTTCGGTGCGTGGCAGTATGTGCGTGGACATAATGGTCCGTCAGCCAGAAAAGCCCACCGTTGTAGGCTGCTTTGTCTTGCGTCGTGTGATAGATGTCGATGTCAACAACGTGCCGCGCGAGATCATCACCCAACTTCAACCAGGACTTCTTGCCTGTCCGCAAGTATTGCAACAGAAAGCCATGGACCATGTCGTACTGATTGTTGTAATGCGAAACAAGAGACTGCGGCCCCTCATAGTAAGCTTCCTCATGATCTGCGAAGATGTCGCCGTAGTTCCGCCAACCATATTCATCGACCCTTTCTCGCTGAGCAAGAACTCCCTTTTCACCTTCGACGGACTCGGTCAGTAACGCATCCAAGTCGGCAAGCTGCCGACTTTCATCAAGTTGAAGGTCAGGCAGGCACTCTGTTGAGTCACACCACTCTGCGGTCGGTCGAATCGATGCCGGGCGATGAACCCAACTTAACTCTTCGAGCTTCAAATCATCAGAATCGAAACGCACCCAAATGGAATGCGTTTTACGCTCACCTCCCTGAAGTTCATACAGGTCTTCATACTCACGTGGAAACAATCCGATCCGGACTTCATCTCCCGGAACCGAAATCGCTTTCGGAAACTGCTGCCAGAATTTCGGGACAACAAACGCCGCACACCCATGCTTCGTCGCCACTTCGACAATTGGTTCAGCACGCAATCCTGTCAATTCTTCCGTACCAGAATCGATTCGATATCCCTGAAATGTCGTGTTGACTGTTCCTTCTCGATTCACATGATTGACGCTGTTCCAGTTCTCGCCACCGCTGGAGTCCTGATACAAACTCCAGCCAGTTTCATTCACCATTGATGAAGTTTTATCAGATTCGGCAATGAAACGGACTTCTTTTGTACTTGCTCCCTTGGCAAAGTTGAGTTCAATCGACAAGTCGCGAAACAGCAGCGAACCGTCGTCCCCGAGATCCCATAACCCACCAGGATGCCGCGCACGATTCGGGTTATGTGCGGCAACATCCAGTCGGACCAGCCCGCTCCCGGCAAAGAAACTCATCCTGACTGTCGCACGCAAATCCTTCAGTTGAGGGAAATGCCCTTTGCCAACTAGCGTCGCACACACCGGCCCTTTTGCTTCAACACGCCAACCATCGCATTCCGCCTCAAACTTCTGTCCGGATGAATCCGTCACCACCAACCGACACCCTGCCGACGCCAAAACATCAACGTCATTTAGACGAACCTGCCCCAGCGGTTGCAATACTTTCCGATCAATCTGAAACCGCGCAGCCCCCGTCTCGACCACAAACTGCTCGCCACTTTCAGAAACCGAAACTCTCTTCCCCTCTCCTTGCCTAGAAGTCCGTTCACTTGAATCGATTTCTCCTCCCGCCACCAATTCCAATGTCGACATTCCCGCCGGATAACCACTGGGAAGAATCACATCCACCAACACCCACCGCACAGACCCATCCGGCCAGCAACTCAACGGTTCCAATTGAACCGAAACACTAACGCCATCTGCATGAACCAAACGCCCGCTCTCTGGTCTCGCTCCCTGCGGCAAAGGCACTCCAAAACTCACCGGCTGAGATCGCGCAGTTGCTCGGTCATCCAGATCGATGTTGACCGGAATGCGAAGACGTTCTGACTCGGAAACACTTCTCATGTCTATGAACTATTCTTGAGTCGATGCTGCGCGACAGACTTGTAAAGTCCCAGGTGCTTTCGAGCAGATTCCTCCCAGGAAAAGCGACATGCCCACTTCCGCGCTTTCTCAATGGGGTGTGGGATTTCTTTTCGCTGCTCAACCAAAGTGCGGCACGTCGCCACCCAGGCGTCGAGATCATGTGTCGGCAGAATATGCGAAGCAGGGCCTTCAAGCTCGACAAGGCTTCCAACAGCACTGAATACAACAGGCGTCCCGACCGCCTGCGCCTCTAAGGCAGGTAGCCCAAATCCCTCGTAGAGAGTGGGGTAAAGAACCGCTACTGCATTCTGGATGAGGGTCGGCATGCTCTCCTCTGGGACAAAAGACGTCATCACAAACCGGGACCTCAACGCTTCAGGGACTTGCTCCAAAATCTTTTCATGCGACCCAAGCTCGACTCCACACACGACCAACTGCAATGTTTCATCTTCAATCTTACTCCAAGTTTTGATTGCCCAATCGAGACGCTTCCTCGGAATCTCTCCTCCAAAATAGAGTAAATAAGGCGTCCGCACACCCATCGAACTCAGAACACCGCTGTTTGAGTCTGGCTTCACGTCAAGATAGTGAGGCTCAATCCCGTGGTAGATCACATGCAACTTCTCTTCCAACTCAGGCCAATGCCTGACAATGTCTCTGCGCGAAGATTCACTAATTGTGATAATCGCAGCACACTTGCGATACGCCGCAGGCAGCAATTTCTTCCAGTACCAGGATTCTGCAAATTCCTGATTTCCGTCCCAGGGAACTGTATCGTGAATCGTCACGATACTCGGAATCGGCTGCCACCACGGCATCGTGGTTTCTGTGCAATGAAGCAGGTCCGCGTCAATTCGACGAGACCGATACGGGAGACCGAACTGCTCCCAGCTTCGAAAGCGAAACCCTGGTGGGTCGAAGAATTCCATCTCCAGTGAATTCACCGGAGGTTGATGATGCGGAAGGTCTGGCCGATCGCCGTAGAGCTGCCATTCGATGCCTTCTTCCTCGGAAACGTGCGTCAGCACGTTCCAAAGGTATTTCCCGATGCCGCGCACGTTCTCGCGGTTCAAGCATCGCGCATCAACGGCAATTTTCACTACGCACGACCTATGATCGATTTGACGATTTGCTTGACATACCGAACGTTCAATGGAGCATATCGCCAGGCGCGAATATAATACTTCATCGCTGAACGTGGATTCTCAGCAGAAGCCGACCACCCCAGCACCGACCATGCCGCAGCGTATGCCTTGGAGCGAGTCGACTTGGAGATCTCTCGACCGCGAGGCGTCTCCATCGCAATCTCTAACACGTTGAATAAATTCTGCTCCATAGTCGCGACGCTTCGGCTGATGCCATCTGTGTGGAATCGATATTCAAGGAGAGGTTCACGGCATAACGCAATCTCATGTTTCTCAGAAATCCTCAACCAAAGCTCCCAGTCTTCAACAGCTTTTAATGAAAGATCTTCATTGAAGCCGCCTGCTTCAACAAAAACATCTTTTCGCAACAGAACGCTGGAGAGAGTGATCACATTCCCCACCAGCAATTTTGTAAAAATATCCCCTTCAACCAGTTCCACGGCATCCGATTGCAATTTGCTCACATGCTCGCAATCTCCAATGCTGATGCGATTCGCATACACGAACAAGGCGCCAGTTTCCCCTGCACGCTGTATTTGAGTGGTCAGCTTATTTTCATACCAGAGGTCATCCGCATCCAGAAAGGCAATCCACTCCCCTGTCGATTCTTGAACACCACGATTCCGAGCCGCCGCAGGCCCTGCGTTCTCCTGACGAATCAACCGAACCTTGTCACGATAAGCATCAACGATTTCGCACGTCCGATCCGTTGAGCCATCGTCAACAACGATGATCTCGTGGTCTGCATAAGTTTGAGCCAACGCACTCTCGATCGTCTCTGCGATGAAATCTTGAGCGTTGTAAGCCGGGATGATGGTGGAAACGAGAAGCATTTGAAGT
Organism: Planctomicrobium sp.; assembly: GCA_030626405.1. Classification (GTDB taxonomy): domain Bacteria; phylum Planctomycetota; class Planctomycetia; order Planctomycetales; family Planctomycetaceae; genus Thalassoglobus. The sequence continues at coordinate 1,672 of DAOUPA010000157.1, read as the reverse complement.
TAAACAGTGCTTTCAATTATCGAAGTGGGAACACGCTCAAGAAAGCCCTAAAGCTTCTTTCGCACGAGCCATTGCCAACTCATTTTGCGAGAGCTTCTCGCTCAAAAGAGATTTATCGACGGTCGAATTCATCACAGATTCCACGAACTCCACATCAAGATGATCCATCACAGACGCGGCTGGAATTGTGTTGACGCCTGTGGCATGCGTGTCAACGAACCATTGAGTTTTATGGTCACACACAATCGGAACAAAAGGTTTTCCTAATGCATAGGCGATAATGCAGCCATGTAGTCGAGATGAAATCACGACTGAGGATTTCATGTATTGCCTCAACTGGAATCGAGACCATCCGCGGGTGTGTTCCGTTTGCTTGTAAGACAGTCCTAATTGCTCTGCGAGAACTTGGACGGTCTTGATCAGTCGCGAAACGTCAACATGGCTCGCCACCAGATCAGATGGATGCAAGACATGGAGAAGAGTTTGGTGATTGGAAGAGTCTTGAACAGCGAAGTGTGCCAAGAAATTGACTGACGGACAAACACCCGTCGTAATGTCTTCTCGTCCTGATGATTCCCTCAATATATTTTTTGACTCCAAGTCACGCACGTGAACTGAAACAGCATTTGAACAGATTGCCTTCAACCTTCCTCGGTCAATCTTCTCACGATGGTGAGGGAGATAGTTCACGCCCACGCCGAACAGTGCGTATGGAAGATGGCACTCCATAATACGGTCCCAAAACTCGTTGAACACCGGTTGGATCAATCCTCCGCCACCAATCACAATGCCTTTGATATTAGAAGAATTAGAAAGTGTCTGGAAAGTTTTTTTTAACGAATATGAGTCGCATTGCAGTATATAACCCGGTTCGCGAGAGAGCTCTCGCACTCCACGCATTGATAAGTAGTCGCCAGTATTACCGGGAGTTGCATAGATGTACGAAACAACATTCGCTCTCGCCTGACATTGCAAGTTATTGCACCGTTGCTCGATGAAGCGCCTTGGGCTCCCCAAGGAGTCCATCCTTAGGGAAAGATACTTGCGGTACCTCCACGAAAGACCTTCTCGAATCCGAATATGCATCTAGTGAATCACTATTGACATAAATAGTATTTTCCCTGAAGCCTAAGTTGCATGTTTTCGACCAAGCATTCGTTCTCTCATGTAACCTGAGTACATCCAAAGATCAAAAAATGCCTGATAGTAACGTTTTCGATTCCACATCCAGACGACGGGGAAACATAAGTGAAAAAAACCTTCAAGAACGGACCGAAACACCCACAGCGGAATACCCCATAATCGGAAACGCCCTTCAAGTAAATGTCCTCTACGTGCGTACGTCCTGCCGGAATCAAACAGAGCTTTCCGGAGAGATTTATGCGTTAGCCGCTCAGGATCTACATAGTGTTGAACTGATGCATCTTCTACCCACTCACCCTCGTATCCTCCGTCTAACAGGGACTTCATGAATACTGTGTCGTCACCTAATATTCGATCTGATCCATTTGGCCCTAAATCGGGATCAAATCGTAACTCACCTGCCAGTCTCTTATTGAACGCAAAATTCGCACCGTAGGGAAACTCACGGAGACCTGCATGCATTCGTCGATTGCTCGGTAGAGCCCGTGCGCAAAAACCATCTTTCACCATTGAGATGGATTCAGCCATG
>DAOUPA010000234.1 GCA_030626405.1 Planctomicrobium sp. | reverse complement strand
TGATCGTTGTTGTTTACCTATCAGGCACTGGTCTGCTCGGGATGTACGTCAACAAATATGTCCACAATGCTTCGGACTATCTTGTTGGCGGGCGTGGTGCCGGGACCGCTTTAAGCATTGCCAGTTTCATTGGAACAGGTCTAGGGCTGGTCACGTTGATGTACGCATCGATGGAGGGCTTCACGAAAGGGTTCAGTTATCTGGTTGTTCCGTTAATTGCATTCACAGTTTACCTCATCCTTGGCTCAACCGGCTTTGCGATCAAACGGCTCAGGGAATTGAAACTGACGACGCTACCGGAGTATTTCGAGGTTCGATTCAGTCGGCAAGCGCGAATCACTTCTGGCTTGATTGCGGTTCTGGCAGGCGTGCTCAACATGGGCTTGTTCCCGAAAATGGGTGCCACCTTTATTACGTACGCAACGGGTCTGGGGGGTGAAGATGCAGAGCTGACGGTGAACATCATCACTTCTTTATTGATTCTCCTCGTTCTTGTATACACAGTCCTCGGCGGCATGGTGGCGGTGCTGGTGACTGATTACATCCAGTTTGTTGTTCTCAGCCTGGGGCTTGGTTTGGGGCTATGGTTCTGTTTGACTGATCAGGTGCATCATCTCGGTTGGGAGAGCATGGTGAACACCTGGCAGGAGACGAAAGGTGAAGCCGCTTTCAACCCTGTTCACGAAGAAAGCTACGGCTGGACCTATTTCATTTGGCAAGTGCTTCTAGTTTTCACAGCCGGCATCTGCTGGGCACCAGAGGCAACTCGCGCGCTCACAACGCAAGATAGTGCTACGACCAAACGAACGTTCTTCTTCGGCGCGCCTGGTTTCTTCGTTCGGATGGCACTTCCCGCTGTCTGGGGGATTGCGGCTTATACGTTCGTCTTTCACAATCCAGAATTACATGAATACTTCCTGAGTGAAAACGCCAGCGGTCATCCCTCACAGGCAATGCCGTTGCTCTTGGGGAAAATCATTCCGACGGGACTACTCGGTCTGCTGATGGCAGGTTTGCTCGCCGCATTCATGTCGACGCACGACAGTTACCTTCTTTCCTGGGCCTCGATCATTTCACAAGACATCATCGCTCCGCTCAAAGGCGTGAAGAAACTGACTGACCAGCAAAGTATTCTGTACACCAGAATTTCCGTCGTGCTGATCGGAATCTTCCTGCTCATCTGGGGCATCTGGTACGAACTGCCTGAGTCGGTCTGGACGTACATGAGCATCACCGGCATGGTCTATCTGAGCGGCTCTGCCACAGCACTCATTGGTGGAATGTACTGGAAGAAAGCATCGTCCGTCGGCGCCTTATGGGCAATGTATGGCGGCCTGCTGGCGATCTCCGGATTATTTGTGGAAAAAATTCAAGACTGGTATCAAGAGGAATACGGCAAGTCGATTAAGTATTGGTTCAACGGTCCATCGTTGACTCTGGTCGTCTTCGGGATTTGTATTCTACTCTTCATCACTGGTTCGCTGCTGTACCCTGACCCCGACTCACCATCCACTCGCAAGGAGGATGAACAATGATACTCGCAACCGGCTGGATCAAGTTCTGGGAAGCAGTCTTAGTGCTCGGCTTCGGCAGCTTCGCACTGCTGGTCTTGATCGTCATTCCCTTGGGAGCACGCGATATCCTGCGGTTGTTCAAGAAACTGGACAGCAATTCAGTGCAGCCAAAAGAACCACAAGATTGATTCCTCCTCATTGTAGCCCTCGGTCACTGACCGGCGGGCCAAGCAGCCTTTGACGATGAAATCACAATTTAGCCTTGAAATTAGCGAATTCGTTTCTGAATCGAGGAGTATTGAGCAAGCGAAGACTCGGCAACCCTCGCCCCCGGGTGGATCACCCGGAGCTAAATGGGGGCAACTCAACTGCAAAAAACCGCCCGGAAGGAATCTCTCCTTCCGAGCGGTTTTGAATTTATTGAGTTCTTCGAACCAGTCAGATTACTGCTTCATAGCTGCCGCGAGAATTTCCGAGGTGGATTCTCGCATGACGCGGGGATCGACCATTTCGCCTTCTTGCAGAGTGGCTCGGACGGCTTTGCCGGAGATGAAGACGGGCTTCTCTTCGGAATGGTTTGACATGAGGTCAACGCGACCGAGGGATTCGTAGTAAGCGGCAAAGCCGACTTTGACGGGTTGAATCTTGAGATCGCCACCTAAGTTGTCGAAGATTTCGTGAGCATCGAAGTCGCCCCAGATGGCGGTGCCATCTTTGAATGGAGCGTCGGCGTGCTTACGACCGATGACGATGTTCGTGTAACCCATGTTCTGGCGATAGATCGCGTGCATCACGGCTTCTTTCGGGCCACCGTAGAACATTTTGATGTCCAAACCGAGAAGTTTCACGCGATCCGGAACTTCGTCGTCTCGTGACCCCCACAGTTCGGTGTCGCTGTCGCCATCGCCCATCTGTCGTGATGAGATCAACTTTTCGTACGTCTGCATCCGAATCTCGGCGTTGACGTCGTCACCTTTCGTTTCACCGACCAGTGGGTTTAGAACAGCACCAGCGTTCTTGCCATCTTTCAGCAAAACTTCGAGAGCATAAACGAGGGCGTATTCGTGTGCCCGGTGCAGTGGGTTCCGGGTTTGAAACGCAACAGCTGCGTCCCAACCAGTTTCAGTCAACAACGCCCGGACTTCACGAGGAGTCAGAACGTACTGTCCGAAGTTTGGATTCTTCGGTTGTGGAAGTGCTTTGATCGTGCCGCCGATGAGGTGGGTCTTGTCGGCATCACCAACCAAAACCATATCGGCACCTGGGTGGTCAGTCCGGTCGGTCAGGTAAACTGACGACAGATACTTCTGCTTGTCCCATTCGAAGACGTCGTTGAGTTCAAGAGTCGCGACAATATCGCCAGCAGGATTCGTGAGCGCGATGGTCTCACCAGCAGAAATCGTGGCAGCGACTTCTGAAGTGACAGGGAACGAGATCGGAATCGTCCAGGCGTATTTATCGCCATTGCTGAGCACGACTGATTCTTCGAGGACGCGGTTGTAGGTTTCCTGATCCATCGGACCGGTCAGCGGGCTGAGAGTTCCATCGGCGAAACGATAGACGCTCGACAAGTCTGCCGCCGAGACTGGGACTTTCTTCAATTCCGCAGCTGCCGCTTTGAAAGCATCAATTTGATCCTGTGCCACAGTGCAGCAAACAGGTTCCGACAAACCCCCGTGTGGGGCAATAAGATCCGCCATCGTTTTTCCTTATCCTCTGAATATACCTAAATTTGTGTGATTAGCTCACTTGATCACTGGACTGCCAGCAATTATGAGAAGCAAACGAGATAACACCTTGCCCGCGACCAGTGATCTTTACCAGCGGTATTTTACTTGTGACCAACGCCTATCATCTTGATGCGGGGTCTCTGTCGGAGATAGCACTCGAATTCGACGCTCATCCGACTTCGATTGGCGTTTCCTCTGGAAGCACCGCCACACTAGAGAAAGCCAGAATCAACGTCAAGACCGACGAATTCGAGTTCTCATGCTTGGTGACTGATGTCACAAGTGAGGCGAGTGGCTGCGGCTCTGTACATCGTCCTGAAGCGTGTGAATTGAGTGCTTTGTCGAGATGAAAAGAGAGAAATCTTCATTGTCGCATTTTTACCCTCGGACACTGTAAACTCTTCCCCTTGTCCCTCAATCCCTAGCCCCTTGCCTCTTACAAAACGAGAAGTTTGGTGCCTGTTCCATCAAACTGGATAATACGGCAAATTCTCGCGCCTGTTCTTCGACCGGCGACGCGGCTGGTCATTGGATTGATCGCAATTCCGGCTTTACGCCTGTTTCGCAAAAAAGTGGCTCACACGAAAGAGTGGGACGAGGAATTTGAGAAGGATATCGAGCAGTGGTTCCGGGCGTCCGCTCTGCTGTTCTTCGCGATGAAGAATGTTGAGATCATCATCGGAACCTGGCTCAATATCAACTTCAACATTTCCCTCGACCACTGGTTTGTCGCAGCTGGACGCTTGTTGCTCGCCATCGGCGTCATCGAGGCGATGCCGGATCAGGAACTCTTCGCGATTGTTCATCCCGGTCCACCGAAACCAACCTGGGTGAAAGGTCGCGGGCTGTGGGGAAACATTCAGGACCAATTCTGGCCGAATCTGCGTGGGCTGGCGTGCATTCATCTCAAGCGATCCTCGCCAGTGTTTGCTATTATGGCGACCATCATGGACGGAACGACCGGTTGGGTCTGTTTCTGGATTGCGATTGTTCAATACCTGATCATTGGATTGGTGACATCTCGAGATAAGGCGTTGGACGTTCTTTCCGAATTTGATAAACAGGTCGCGATCAAACGACAGGAACTCGTTGAAGAATTTTCGATCAGCGATGAAGAAGCGAGTGCGTTGCCGACTGAAACTGACGAAGAGAAAGAGACTGAGTGAATGTGTGGCATTGCTGGAGGAGTTTGGACGAGCGAATCGGCGCCACTTGAACCGGTGGTGCTCAAGCGGATGCTCGATGTGATTCGGCATCGCGGTCCGGATGATTCAGGCACTTACTTCTCGCAGCCAGCGAACGTGGATTGTGCTCTGGGGCATCGCCGACTTTCGATTATCGATCTTGGTGGAGGGCATCAACCTCTTTCGAATGAAGACGAGACCGTCTGGATTGCGTTCAATGGAGAGATCTACAACTACAGAGAACTCCGTACTGAGTTAGTAAAAAAAGGGCATCAATTCAAAACGGACTCTGATACCGAAGTCATCGTCCATCTTTATGAAGAGCATGGCGATGCCTGCGTTCAGCACTTGTGCGGAATGTTCGCATTTGCAATTTGGGACGAAAATCGCGAACGACTGCTACTCGCGCGAGATCGATTAGGGCAAAAGCCGCTGTTTTATCGACACGACAACGGGCGACTGCTCTTTGCCAGTGAGTTGAAAGCGATTCTTCAAGTCCCTGGCATCGAGAGGAAGGTCGACCGCCGTGCAATCGATCAATATATGACGTACCAGTACGTTCCGTATCCAAATTCGATTCTGCAGGGTTTCCGAAAGCTGCCACCGGCGCATCTGGCGGTTTTCGAAGCCGGGAAGGTCACGGTTTCACGGTACTGGCAAGCTCCTTACGAACCAACTGAAACAGCGCCGCTGCCAACTTTATCCGCAGATGAGTGGAAGCGGCGACTGCGCGAGACGTTGACCGAAGCAGTTCGACTGCGGATGCGGTCAGACGTTCCGATTGGTTCGTTTTTGTCTGGTGGTGTCGACTCGACGATTATCTCCGGTTTGATGCAGTCTCTTTCAGAGAAACCGATTCATACATTCTCAATGGGATTTCCAGTTAAGGAATTTGACGAACGTGCATATGCACGAGAAGCGGCAGCGCACCTCGGAACGAATCATCATGAGTTTGTTGTTGAACCATCGGCGCTGGAAACATTGCCGAAACTGATCTGGCATTACGACGAACCGTTCAGTGACAGTTCATCAATTCCGACGATGTATCTTTCGGACGTCACGCGACAGGTCGTGACTGTTGGCCTTTCCGGCGATGGAGGGGACGAACTGTTTGCCGGATATTCACGCTATCAGGCAGTTGATCTCGCTGGGAAAACCGACTGGCTACCACAGCCGATTCGTTCTATCTTCGGATGGAATCTCTGGCAGCAGATACCGACATCGACGAAGCAACGCGCGTTCGGTCGTCGCTTGAAGCGTTTCATCGGTGCGCTGGGACAGCCTCCTGAAAAGCGGTACTTACGCTGGATTGGCATCTTTGATCAGGAATCGAGGAACGATCTCTACACTTCTGAATTCCGAAAATCTCTCGATGGTTTCGACAGTAGCGATTTTATTCGAGCTATGTACGAAGAGTGCCCGAGTCGCGATTTTGTGACGCGAACAACGAGTGCGGATGTTGTGAGTTATCTCCCATGCGATATTCTCAAAAAAGTTGACATCGCCAGCATGTGCTACAGCCTCGAAGTGCGCAGTCCGTTTCTGGACCATCGCGTCGTCGAACTCGCTGCGCAGATGCCGATTGAATTGAAGTACCGCCAAGGTCTCGGCAAGAGAATTCTCGTTGAAACTTTTGCAGACTTGATCCCTGAGTCAATTCAAAAGCGAAACAAAATGGGTTTCGGAGTTCCTATCGATCACTGGTTTCGAAATGAATTGAAACCGCTGGTGCAAGACTCTCTCCTCTCCGAACGTTGCTTCGACCGTGGTTACTTCAAACCGGAAGCACTTCAAAAGATGGTGGACGACCACATGAACGGTCGTTGGGATCATTCCTACCGGATGTGGAATCTGATCTGCCTGGAGCACTGGCACCGCATATTCATCGATGGCGACGTCCCTGATGGAGTTCTCCACTGATGAGTTCTCGACAAAGGATCTTCTGTCATTGCCGTTGGCTGCTGGTCATTTTGCTTGTCGCGTTGGGCTTGCGGATCGGGTTCGTCGTCTGGTTGCAAGTGCGGCTTGATTCCAGTGGTCAGGAGTATCTGATTTCAGGTGATGCAGAAGGGTACTGGGAACTGGCGAAGTCGATTGTGAATGGAAGCGACTATGCAGTTCATACGCCGCCACGGTATGTGCATCGCATGCCAGGGTTCCCGACTATTCTTGCGATCTCGATTAAACTGTTCGGCGAAAGTCTCTTCGCCGCTCGATTGATGTTGGCAACATTGGGGGCGTTCAGTTGCTGGCTGGTCTACGTTTTGGGGAGGAGAATTCACTCTTCAAACGTTGGGTTGATCGCGGCGGCATTGGTGGCGGTATCCCCGGCGTCCGTTGGGTTTTCTGGATTGATTCTTTCCGAAACGGCATTCACCGTGGCGATGTTGCTCACGTTGATCTGCCTGCATGGCCTGACGACTTCACTCACTAATCAACTCAAAGTTGAAAAGTTGTGGCCTGCGATCTGTTGGTCTTCTTTGACAGGCGGGGCGATTGCGCTGGGTGTCTACATGAAGCCAAGCTGGATTTTGATCGGCCCGTTGGCATCACTGTTACTGATTCTTTTGATCAAACCTCGACCGAAGAGTGCCGTCGCATCGGCGATTGTCATGCTGAGTCTCTTCATGTGCCTGCTGCCTTGGGGGTTGCGGAATAAGTCGGCCTCTGGGCATTTTACTCTAACGACGTTCTGGATGGGACCAAGCCTGTATGATGGTCTCAACCCACGGGCGACTGGCGACAGCGACATGCGTTTCTTCGATGAAGACAGGCTGCCACTGAAGCTCTCTGAATTTGAAGTCGACAGGGAATACCGCCGCCGGGCAATCGATTTCGTGAAATCGAATCCCGAACGAGTTGTTCAACTGGCTGGGATTAAATTGTGGCGATACTGGAAACCTTGGCCGAATGCGGAGCAATTTGATCGAACATTCATTCGTATTGGCTTGTGCCTGTACGCATTGCCAGTCTTTCTGCTTGCGATCATCGGAGGCGTCCGGTTTCGACGTCAATATTGGTCTATTGTCGTTTGTGCCGGGCCGATATTCTACTTTTCTGCACTGCATACCGTTTTTGTGAGTTCACTAAGGTATCGACTTCCAGCTGAGGCTCCCCTGATGGTACTTGCAGCAATCGGATTTTTGACGATCACGAATCATCTGAAACCGGATACAAAAGGGGCAGACGAGAGTTCAGCCACAACTTAATTTTAAGGGTACCTACTAAGTATGCTACTGCCTCTACCAGTGTAAATACACAATAAGACGGTGAATATCGAAAACACTGGCGGAGCCAGTGTCACACGAGTGTCGACTTTCACGAAGCAGAAAGAGAACTTCAATTCGAAGAGGGCGATAGAACATCGTGACCTGGAACGGAATCCGTGGGACGCTGCAATGGATGCTTGTGCTGCTGTTGATCGGTGTGATCGCAGTTGGGGCTGCTGGTCTGCATTTCTGGTCGCAAAAAGATGCGCTGATCCACCGCACTCTCTCCGATAAACTCGCCACGATGTTTCCGACTTGCGACGTCAGTTTCCAAGATGTTCGGGTCGTCAACACTTCCAAAGTTGTCGTTACAGAACTGTTGTTCCGCTCCAAGAGTGATGAGACAACGCTCGCTAAAATCCCCCGGTTGAGTTTACATCTCGATGGGCAACTCTTCGAAGAAACTAGACGCATTCTCGTCAAAAAAATGGAACTTGATTCGCCGCAAGTCTTCGCTTTGAAATCTCACGATGGAACCTGGAACTGGAGTAATTTTCACAAACCGGAACCGAAGCAAAAGTATTCAGCGACAGTTGTCATCAAAAACGGAGATTTTCAAGTCGGTTTACAATCGGCACCTAATGGGCCGATTCGTTCCGTCTCTTGTACCGGAATCGAATTGACAATTTCTCCAGAGGCACGGCAGCGCTACCTGATTTCCGGAAATGCGACTGTCGATTCACTGGGGCCGGTTTCCTTGAACGGTCTCGTTGACTCGCGAACTAATGAATGGAAACTCGCTGGTCAGTCAGGGACGGTTCGTGTTGATGAATCACTCATTGAACGGACCGGGCTGTGGATTCCGGAAGTCGAATCGCGTCTGGCACAGGTTCGTAGTAGTCCGAAGTACATTGCTCGACTCCAAGGAAACCACAACGATGGTCTGATACGGTCGGCATCGACTGACAACAATCGAGTTCCATTGGCAACACCATCGAACTCTTCTCCAGCAAAAAATGAGTCGTTCGTTCGGGCGGATGTTCAATTGAATTTTTCATTGGGACAAAAGACGAAGAAATCACCTCTGGATTATTTTGTCACAGCAGATATTAAGCATGGTCAAGTTTCCGATTTATTCCTGCCGATCTCTTTGTACGATGTTCACGCAAAAATTGAACTGACTCCTTCTAAAATCACGATCGATCAGTTTCGAGCCTCTAATAATCGAAGTTCGCTGTTCATCGATGGAGTCGCTGAAAGAATCAACGAGGACTGGTCACGACAATTTGTGGTCCGCGCGACGAACTTGCAAATTGATGAGAGAATTCAATCGATTTTGCCAGGAGATCTCCCCAAACTCTATCGGCTTATTAGTCCGTCCGGGATTTTTGATCTCGATATTGACATCGACCAGCAACCACAAAAGAAATGGGCTGTCAAGTTGCGGAAATTCACGGCGCGAAATTGCCGCATTGTTCATGATTATTTTCGCTACCCAGTTGAGAATGTTCATGGCGAAATCACGCACCTTGGAAGTGACTTCATCATTAAAATGGCCGGATCTGCCGGGCAAAGGCCGGTGACCCTGAACGGTTCTTTTGGCGACGGAACGGTAGACCGCAATGCAGACTTTGCGATTGCCGTAAAAAGCTTGCCGATTGACGATCAACTACTGAACAGTTTTTCACGCCCTGAGCAGCAAGGAGTGAAGCAGGCGATCAGTTCTCTGCGGTTGTCAGGAGTCGTCGATTTCAACGGACGATTCATCAAGAACAAGCAGACCGAAGACCATTTCGAAATGCAACTCACGGGTGATGTACGCGAATCAACTTTGAATTTTGTTGGATTTCCTTACGAGTTTCAAAACTTCAGTGGACGTATACAGTTTGATGGTCTCAAAGAAGATGTCTGGCTATTTACCGATTTAAAAGCCCGGCACGGACATGCACATTTCTCAGGCAAAGGCGTCTTTGACCAAACTGTAAAGCCTGGCGTTTTGGGTCTCGAAGTGGGTGCTGTTCGAGTTTCCATTGATGGCGATCTTGAAAAAGCCTCTCTTGCGAGTGCCCCTCAACTTACACCGCTCTGGTCAGATTTCGCTTTGGCTGGGACGCTTGATATTGAGAAGGTCACTATCGGCTGGAAACCTGGTTCCCAAACCGAAGTGATACTCAAAGGGATTCAGTGGAAAGATGGCACAATCAAGCCGGTCTCTCTGCCTTATCAGTGGGACAACGTGGTCGGGTCTTTGGACTGGGACGGCAAGCGACTCCATATCCACTCACTCAATGGCTGGCACGACAAAACGTATTTGCATATCAATGGAACCGATCCGGAATGGCCAACATTTGTTGAAATTCCTTCCAGTGGACCGGTGGTCTGGGAGGTTCATTTCGGAAACTTAAGACTTGCGAAGCTGAATTTCGACGAAGAACTGGAGCGCGCCCTTCCCGAAGATCTGGCGAGTACACTCAAGGCGATAGAGTTGGAGGGGCATGTGGACATGCATCTACGAGTCGACATGCGCGGCTGGGCGGGAACTGAAGAAACCGTAACGGCCAACTGGATGCTACTGACTTCCCTTGAAAATAATTCACTCTTTGCTGGGATTCCATTAAGCGGCGTCACTGGAAAAGTGAACATCTCCGATGGTGTCTGGGATGGCAAGAAATTGAAGATGGAAGGATACTTCGAACTCAACAAAGCGACTGCTTTGGAGATGTCTTTTCAAAATATCCGCAGCCCGTTTCATCTCGATGGAGACAGTCTTGTTGTAGGCACGCCTAAATTTCTTGACCCTCAGCCTCAATATCAAAAGCCGAATTTACATACCGGAAAACAATTGCGTGCGGACGTCTATAGTGGGCAAGT
>DAOUPA010000599.1 GCA_030626405.1 Planctomicrobium sp. | reverse complement strand
TCAGGTGAAACGCTCAGAGTGGAACGCAGCCTGAGAGCGTGTTTTGACATTGACTGTTGGTCTCATTTTGAGCCGACGGCGCTAGTAGCGGGTGTTGCTCTACAGGCGTTTAGCTCCGATTTACCCGACGCTAGCGCGTTCGGCTCAAGGGTTTAAAACACGCTATCAGATGAAAATCACAGGGGTTTATTCTGGAATTCACGCTCGTACCAATGGTACAATCAACTCAAGATCACAGGAGTCAGTGACCATGCAAACGAGAATTTTTCGGTTTCGACTCTCTCCTCACCACGAGGTCGTTGCTCCTCTACTCTGGCCTGTTTCGAAATCATTAAAAGAGGCTTGAAGGAATGCGCAGATGAGATTTTCCTGAGAAGTTGCGATGTGGGGGGCGTGTCCCAACTTTTTTCGAATTCCATTACCAGAGGATTGATCAAAATTCCTATGTCAGACGTTCGTCGGATCGCTATCGCCTTGGAGTTGCAACATCCGCATCCATGGCACCAGCAAATTTATTCGGGAACTCAACGCTACGCTCGCGAGGCGGGTGACTGGCAGTGCATCATCCAGGAGGATCCGCAACTTGGTTTCCAATTTGGAGGATCAACCGAAAAGTCTTTTGACGGGATCATCGCTCGCGCGAGTCCTGATCTGGTGTCTTACTCCCGTCGAGAACACGTTCCTATTGTGAATACATGGTACTCGACCACAGCAACGGGAATATCAGGTGTCTATCCTGACCTTATTGCTTGTGGTCAGTTGGCTGCGAAGAACTTTCTCGACCGGGGTCTACATCAATTCGGAATCATTTCGAATATGAATTTCAAATGTCAAAGAGTGATACGCGACGGGTTCCTGAGTGCTCTTTCAGAAGAAGGGAAATCGCAATTCTCATATTTCAGTTGTGATTATGACTATTCGAACCCAGAGATTATCAATCAGAGCATTCAGAAAATGAACGACTGGCTTGACCAGTTTCAAAGTCCTTTTGGTCTCTTTATCGAATCTCTTTTTTATACTCGCCAACTCATTCATCTCTGTCAGTTGCGTGGTTGGAGCGTTCCGGAAGATTTCGCCATCATTTGTGGTCACAACGATCCTGAGTTCAGTCGCTCACCTTCAATCAGTGCCATCGATTTCAACTTCGAAGAAATTGGATATGCCGCTGCCAGAAAACTGGATCAGATGATCCGCTGCGGAGATCAAAATGGCCTCTCGGAATACATTCCACCTCGAGGCGTGATCGAACGCGATTCAACTGATCATTACCACAGTGTGGATGAAATCGTAAGGAAATCACTCGACTACATTTCCAGGAACCTGGACCGGCACATCACTATCGACCAGATCGCATCTGAAGTTGGAGCATCGACACGGACACTCCAGCGAAAGTTTTACAAACACCTCGGACGAGCACCCTCAGCGGAACTTCGTCGCTTGAGAATCTCTCTTGCGAAACGTCTTCTTGGCGACGAAGAGAAAACGGTCAAGGAAGTTGCCTTTCAAGCAGGCTTCAGCGATTCAAAGAGATTCCGTGAAGCATTTCTGGCAGAAGAAGGTGTTTCACCGAGTGAATACCGGAAGAAGACTGCTTCAACGATGATCGATTTAAACGGGGCAGGTGATACAGCCAAGAGTAACGAGGGCGGTATGTTCGGAACGTAGAACTGAGAAAGTGTTTTAAATTTCAGACTCCGCACACTTCAGCTGCAATTTTATAATTCATAATTCTTGATTTCGCGGGGGGCCCAGAAAGAGTTCTCTTTCTGGGCGACACAGCCGTAAGAGGCTGCTGGTGGACCGATGCTTTACTCAGAGCCTCTTACCGACTTCGTCGGCCCAGGTGAAAAGAACCTGAGCCATTCAGTGGCCTGCGCCACTTGATTCACTTATCAGGAATCAACCGTTTGCCGTAGCTTACGACCTTGTCCTCAGCGAATCCGATTTTCTCATAGAACGCGATGGCGTCCAAATTGTCCTTACGAATCTGAAGGTTGATCGTGGGCCACCCTGTGGTGTGGCCTACGGAAACGCCGTGGGCGTCTCGCAAGCGATTGAACTTTTTGAAGTTTCATCTCAACGTGGGATGAACGTTTGCCCCTCCGTGGCCTGCGAAGCAGTAGGGTAGACCCACCTAAGACAGCAGCACAGACCATCAAATGATTTCGAGGAAAACGGCAATCCCGACGAGCAGTCCCAGAGAGATCAATCCGAACACGACAATCAAATCGACAAGCCAGCCAACTGATTGCACATCACGAACAACACAAGCATGGCCTTTTACGACAGGAAGTGTTTCGTATCCATCGGCGTCCATCCAAGCCCAGTCGTAGCTGCCATTGTCAGCAGATGTGCGCACATACCAATGGCCTTGGCGGTTCCCATACTGAACCCGAAATTCGTAAAGGATTGGGAAGATGCGGAGGTTTTTAAACGGAGTATTTATCAACCGACTGATCTGGCGGTACTCCAACACACTGCCGCCCTCCGTCTCGATCATCGAGGAGATTTGCTTCGGCTCCTTCTTCTCACGTTTGTATTTGGCGTAGAGATCGAGCAATTCGTTCACATCCACCTCCAAAAGCGACGAACAAGTGATGATACGGAATTCAATTCTGTATGAAATTGTGAATTCAAGACTCTCTCACTTCAACGGCAAAGGCAGAACCATGCCCTTGCAACCAACTGGAGCATAATTTTTTCGATGGAAGAACTCAATTACCAATTCGCGAAGTCCTAGGGGAAATAGTCCCCAAACAAGTTCACGAATCGATACGGACTACATCAGCCGCTGGGCGCTAGTCCCGGATCTGATTCTGGTTCACTTTCATGTCCGGGGCTAGCGTTCAAACGGCTAATTATCAGGAATCCATTTAGGGACAGTTCCTCAGTGGTGTTTTGCTTTAGTTGCGGCAAACGGGCCAAGCTCTGTAATTCTTGCAAAATGAGTCCCGTAGAGGTCGGTTCTCTCAAGAATCAGGAACAGGCTGATCTTGCTTTGATTCGTGAATTTGCCGTATAAGCACGATCCCCACTCAGCGACGATCACTTTCTGATCGCCCTCAATCAACATCGCATTCTGCATCCGCAGATCATTCACCCTCCTCATCTCGAATTTCGACCGGAACGACGAACATGTGGCGTCTCTTCCTTGCTATGACATTGTTTGGTTGCCTGCTCCGTGTTACGGATGCTGCCGACCAGAAATTTCCCTATCGAGCAACAGTGATCTCCGACAAAGTCGAAGTTCGTTGTGGTCCGGGAGATCGCTTTTATGTCACAGGTCATGTCAAACTGAAAGATGTCGTGACCGTCAATCGTCACGACCACGGTGGCTGGTTCATGATTGCACCTCCCAAAGGAAGCATCAGTTGGATCGATGCGAGTCTCGTCAAGAAAGTTGGTGGCGATCGTGGCGTTGTTCAAGTCGCTCCGCAAGATGGACGACCTGCAAGGGCGATTGTTCGCATTGGCAGCCAAATCAGTAATGAGCATTCTTACTACGGACGCGAACTTTCCAACGGAGATGAAGTCACAATTCTTGGTGAAGAGACATTGAAGATGACTCGCGGCACTGTTCGCATGTTGAAGATTGTTCCACCACCGCAGGAATTTCGCTGGATCAAAGGGGAATTTCTCGTCCCTGTCGATGAGAGAATTCGCCAGCAAATCGCACAGGATCCATATCAGGTGCCGCCTGCCCATCGTTCATCGTTCATCAGCAAAAAGAAAGAAGCTGAAGCCGTGATCGAGAAAGAAAACGAACGCGAAGTTGCCCGTCGAAAAATGCTGTATGACGAAC
>DAOUPA010000360.1 GCA_030626405.1 Planctomicrobium sp. | reverse complement strand
TAGTCCTTCGGCAGCGGCGTCACGTAGTTCTCTTTGGCCCAGTGGTCCCATTGGGTGGAGAGTTTTTGGACGAGGTTTGGGTGCTGGGCGGCGAGGTTGTTGAGTTCGGTTCGGTCGGTGGTCATGTCGTAGAGTTCCCAGGGTTCGTCTCGGAGGGCGACGAGTTTCCAGTTCTTGTTATGGACAGCGCGGTTGCCTTCGTGTTCGAAGAAGAGCGGACGGTCCCAGTGCTTCTCTCCTCGAAAGAGTGGAACAAGACTCTCGCCAACCATCTTGAGTTTGCCGTGATACTTTGCGGCGGTGGCTTCGACGATGGTCGGCATCAGGTCGATGAGGTGCGTCGGTTGATTGTCGATGGCTCCTTGGCGAACGTTTCCGGCTGGCCAGTGAATGATGCAGGGAGAGTTGATGCCACCTTCGTGGTTGAAGTGTTTCTGAAGTCGCCACGGCGTGTTTGATGCGTTCGCCCAGGCGGAGCCGACACTGTGGTAGGTGCCTGGACTGCCCATTTGAGTGAGTTGTTCCTCTTTGTGGAGGATATTGTTGTTGCTCGACTTGATGTCGAAGCCGTACGGATCCCACTCGGCGCAGGCACCGTTGTCTGAGAGGAAAATGACGAGCGTGTTTTCCAGTTCATCGGCTTCCGTGAGGCTCTTTACGACGCGCCCGATGTTCTGATCCACACGATCCACCATCGCCGCGTAGATTGCCATCCGCCGCGCGAGATCGGCTCTGCGTTCTTCTGAAAGTGAAGACCATGCCGGATTGACGCCGGTTTTCGTCTCACCGTAGTTCCAGTAGCGCGAACGGGGAGTCAACTTCGTTTCTTCTGGAACGATTCCGAACTCTTTCATTTTGTTGAGTCGTCGGTGACGGGTGACGTCCCAGCCGACGGCATATTTTCCTTCATACTTTGCGATGTCTTGCGGACGAGCGTGCAGGGGGAAGTGCGGAGCGTGATACGCGAGGTACAGAAACCAGGGCTGCTTGGGAGTTTCTCGGGCGAGGTCAAGGAAATCGAGCGCATGGTCGGTCACGGCATCGGTGCCGTAGAACTTGTTGGATTCGTAATTTCGAGCCTGTCTTCCAGGAGGCGTTCGCATGTAGTGGTCGGGATCCCAGAAAGTTTGCGCACTGACCAATGTCCCGAAGAACTCCTCGAATCCATGCGTCGTCGGGTCTGGCGTGCCGAGGTGCCATTTTCCGGAGATGAATGAGCGGTAGTTTTGGTCCTTGAGCACTTGCGCAATGGTGAGCGAATCTTTCGAGATGAATCCGCGATAGCCGGGACGCCCCAAATCGGCAACCTTATGCCCGACACCAACTCGATGCGGATACTGACCGGTTAACAGGCACGCCCGCGACGGGCAACAGCGTCCGGTGTTGTAAAAGCGAGTCAGCCGCAGTCCATTTTTCGCCAGAGAATCGAGATGCGGAGTTTCTATCTCGCCGCCGTAGCAACCTAAATCACTGAAACCCAAGTCGTCAGCAACAACGAGCAAGACGTTTGGGTTGGCCGCGAAAGCACAATTGGCAGTGATCGAGAGGAAAGTGAAAAGAGCGATGTCTTGGAGTGTCGTTCGTTTCATCATTCTTGCCAATTCTTTTCGATGGGAAATAGTTCCTGAGTATCTGCCATGAGAGGGTGCGGTATCAACCAACTTAAGAGATTCTGCTGTTCGAACTTTCAGGCAATGCGTTCAACGAAATCATCGAGAAGAACGATCTGACGATCACCAACTTCTGTGTTCCGCGGGCCTGAACGCATCGATGATCGTGGGGACTGATTGGGAACCGGCTTGATTGATCTTGCCAAATGGAGATCAGTCAAGTCTTGAAGTTCTGATTTGCCGGTCCCTATACTCGATGAGTGATGACGTGTTTTGGAGCAGAGGTGCCGACAATGCTAATAAAAATGGAACTTGCCAGGATCATTATTAGTGAAATCAATGATCAGCAAGTCGTCTTCTTAAGCGAAGTCGAAGGTGAAGAAGATGATAAACGCCATTTTCCAATTATGATTGGGATCTTTGAAGCGACGAGCATTGATCGCCGTGTGCAGGGGCACGTCGTGCCTCGACCGCTGACGCATGACTTGCTCAAGAACGTCATCGAAGAAATGGGTGGGGAGGTTCAGGACATTGTGATCACGAACCTGGTCGAGCATACATATTATGCCGTCATCCGCATTAAGCATGACGGTGAGGTTATCGAAATCGACAGTCGTCCTAGTGATGCAATTGCAATTGCCGCCCATTACGACCCACCACTCCCGATTTTCGTCGACGAAGAAGTCTTGATCGCGGCAACGCAACCGGAGTGAAACGATCTGACTCAAACAACGGGCAACTTATGTATCGAACTCGCCAATCTCCTGATCGCCGGTCACTTTCTTCTTGCCTGGCGTTTCAGTTTCTTCGTTCGAGTTGACGGTTGTTGGGCGTTGAGTCTGACTGGCTCTGGCACGCGATTCCGAAATGTATCGCTTGCGCATTTCACGTCGTTGAATGAGCACCTGACTGAATTCAAACGCCCAATTACGACGCTTGCGGAATGGCGAGAGCAAGTCCTTGACCTCCGCCATGGTTTGCGGGCGTTCTTCCGGATCGACCGCCATCATTCTTGTGACTGTCTCAGATATCTTCTGCGGCACACCTGGACTGACATCGAGAATCTTCGGTCTCGGTTCAGTCCGGTGAGCTTTCACTGTCTCCGAACGATTTCGATCCGGGAACGGTCGTTTTGCGGTCAAAGCAGTATACATCGTGCAGCCGAGTGAATAGATGTCCGCACGATGATCGACATTGAGTGAATCAAGCGACTGCTCAGGTGGGATGTAATCGGAGGTTCCAAGGCAGTCATGTCCGAAGATCATCGCCAACGAAAATTCCTCTTCAAAGGCTCCCTGATCGGCGAGTGTGAGACCGAAATCGAGCAGCATGGCGTTGCCGTCAACTTCGACAAGGATGTTGTCCGGCTTGACGTCGCGATGAACCATGTTGTTTTTGTGAAGGTAGGCAAGACCGTCTGCGGCCTGACAGATGACATCAGAGGCTGCATCCCATTGCAGCGGACCGCTGCTAAAGTTAATCCCTTCTAGTAAAGTGACCCCTTCGACGAGGTCCATCACCATGTACTCAATGTCTCCGTACAAATCTTGAAGCATTCCGAAATCAAGAGTCTTGACGAGTTTGGGATGATTGAGTTTCATCCCGGCGCGCGCTTCGAGTTTGAAGCGGGCGCGTATTCCTGAATCGTGTCTGGTCTGATCCCCCAGGAGTTTCAGGGCGACTTGATCTTTGGTCTCGCGATGTTCGGCGATGTAGACTGTTCCCATCCCACCGTAGCCCAGAATATCGCAGAGAATGTAGTCGTCGACGTTGAGCTTTCTGGCGCGCCCGTTCAGAATTTCTTCCGCTTGAAATCGCGATATCAAGCCACGTCTCACCGCGTTCATTGCAACTTGTATTTCAGTTGTTCCATCCGGCAGACGCAGTTGCTGCGTGTAAGCCTGAAATTGCTGCGGAGCGAGAATTCGGCTCTTCTTCAATTGGTCAAGAAAAGGGTTGCTGGCAATTGGCATATGGTGCGAATTGACTCCCTTCAGGTCGAATCTGTTGCGGAACGCAATGAATTGTGGTGCGAAATAACCCTGGAAATGTAAACGGATCATAGCACGTCGATAAGATGAAAGAAATCACTTTTTCCCGAATTTGTCGATGCGAGGCTATTTCTTCTGTTGGTTCTTACTGTCAAATCGAACATCATCCGTGGGATGAGTCCTTAATGAAATCAGTAGCAGGAAAAAAGTTGTGGTTTCCGGTACAGTTAGAAAGAGTTTTTTCTGCTCAAAGGTGAAATAGAAGTAACGATGTCAAAATACGTAGATGTTGACGGAATTCGTCTGCACTTGGGACACCCCGATCAGACATCGGGAGACTGGATCGGGCAACGTGATGTACTCAAACAACTCCTTGCCTGTTGGTTAGTTGTTGATCAAGCAGATTTGCCGCTCACGCCGCGGTTGGTCGGTTTCCCTGGAATCGGTAAGACATCACTGGCGATTGCAGGTGCTAGAGCCCTTAATCGGGACCTGTACATTTATCAATGTACTGCTGACACTCGACCGGAAGATTTGCTCGTTACTCCGGTTCTAGCAGAAAGTGGAAAAATTCAGTATCAGGCATCCTCGCTTGTCACAGCTATGATTCAAGGCGGAGTCTGTGTCCTTGATGAAGGCAACAGGATGAACGAAAAATCCTGGGCATCGTTGGCTCCACTGCTCGATCATCGTCGGTATGTCGAATCGATTGTCGCTGGAATCACAATTTCAGCGCACCCTGATTTTCGTTGTGCCATCACCATGAACGATGATGACTCCACCTATGAAATTCCAGACTATATTCTCAGTCGACTCCAACCGACATTGCCGCTTGGAGCACCATCCCGCGAAGATGAATTGGCAATACTGAAATATCATTTGCCGTTTTCCGACGAGGAGATGCTTAATTTGACGGTCGAATTTCTTCAACAGTCTCACGAATTGAAACTCGATTTTTCGACTCGCGACGGAATCAACGTACTCCGATTTGCTCTCAAACAACTGGCAGCCGGGTCGGATCACCCACTCTCAAAGGACGAAGCCTGGCAGCAATCGCTGGAAATGTGCCTGGGGGAAGACGCAATGGACTTGCAGTCCCTGGCAGAGCGAAAACGTCAGTCGCTCGGAGGAAATGTTCTGCCGATGGGGTTGGGGGACTTTTTCTTCGATCCCAATCATCCGTTACATCCGGACCATGATCCAGACGAAGAGGATGAAGATTTCGACGACGAGATCTGACTATTGTGAGGGAAAATCAGGATGAAGGGCGATGATGATTTTTTACAGTGCGACGGCGTGTTATTTCTTGACACAGTAAAAATTCCGTGTGAATTTGCACTCTGATCTGCGGTGTTTCATTGCATCAGTCGAGTCCCCAACACTTGAAATGATGCAGGGTTTCACCATCTCGAAATTCTTTGCGAGAAGTCCGAACTTTGCCGTAAATCTTGGCGCCTGGAATCCGTTCTTGCCATAGGTTTTGGCTGTGTCGAGTCTCAATTCTACTGATTGCCTTGGGATGGCATCAAACGATCAGATGGAACTTGAGACTCGGATGACATTCAGGAAGTGGGCAGTCAAATTCAAATTGTGAATAGTGGCGTGCCCACAATGCCACGGTAATGGTACTCGGACTAAAGTAATATGTTGGAACATCAAGTAAAATTAATTTTAGATGGCGAAGCGGACGGGAGCACTCGCCGATTTCGTCACTCGCAACTTGTTGCCGATGTGCTCGGTGTTGCTGACCTTGATTCGCATCGTTACCTGATCGTTGAAGATGACCATGGATCAATCCTGGGAGTTGTTGAAACAGAAGAACTGTTGCAAAAGGTGACTTCTCCCGACCCAGTTGAACGCCGTCGCTGGTGTGATATGCCTCTGGAATCAGCGATCAGCGCACGACTCGATTCTTACTCACCACCAAGGCGAGCTCTTCCCAAACTTCCCGCGCAAACTTTTCGGGAAATTTCAGGTGCTGCAATTTCAACCACTGACGATGACCTCGCTGCGATCTTTTTAGAAGACGAACTCTACCTTCGCTGGAGTTCCGTGAAGCAGATTCTTCAGCATGCACTCGTTGATTCTGTCACGGGATTGCCAAATCGAATGGTTTTCGAACGTCGCCTTGCTGAAGAGTGGCAGCGACTGGAGAGGAACGCCAGCACCTTGTGCGTTGTCTTGATTGATCTCGATTACTTCAAGAACATCAACGACGAACATGGCCATGCGATCGGAGATATCGTTCTTAAAGAGATCGGGATGACCCTTCAGCGGCAGTTCAGGTCATATGACTTGCTGGTGAGGTACGGAGGTGATGAGTTCGTCGCAATCCTAACAGGTTGCTCCGCATCAAAACTTGTGATTCCGATTGGACGTATCCAGAAGGGAATACAGAAATTACGGATTTCAGAGCATCCAGGACTTCCAGAGCTGTCGCTTTCAGTGGGTGCGGTCTCGATTCGGTCGCAGTCAGATATCGAGTCGATGGATAGGCTCATTCAAGAAGCCGACACATGTCTTTATCGAGCCAAAGAGAATGGTCGAAATTGTGCGTACATCGCGGATTTGACCAACTCTGATCGGACTCCAAAACTGGTTGACCAATTCGCAGACAGTGGTTTCTTGGGTGCATCTTGCGAGAATGAGTGAACATTCTTCCTGTCGAATGAAGTCCAGCATGTTAAAAATTCCGAGTTGGTCATTTTGGCAACTCAGGGAAATCTGTATCGGTATTCATACACTTGAAGTGTATGGCGAATCTGGTTGAAGCCGCACAGTTTAATCCCGGCCCCATAAGCATTCGGCGATCCATTCGAGGTCGTCTTGTTGTTGTCGTCGTGCTGGAGATGGAGTTGCCGCGCCAGCGGAATTGAGAGCATTGACGACGATCAATCGCATGACGCTGGAAAGCGGAGTCCCTGGCTGCTGTGAGAGAGTCCGCGCGATCATGGAATGATTGCGATTGAGGATCACTTCGTTTTCACCGCTGGGAGCGTTTTCAAAGTGCGAATCAATCAGTCTTTGAAATCCGGTCGGGATCTCTCCGCGCTGCTTCAATTCGTCAAATGATTTCGCGAGTTCATAGCGTTCATTGAGAAACGCCATGACAGGTTGGTCCTCTCGAAATGAACCGATCAGAATCTTCGCATCAATCGCCGAGAGAAATTCGCTCCACTCTGTTGAGGCATCTTCCAAATCTCGAATTCCCAGGATCGCAGAAGCAAAGTTGGGGGCGCTGGGACTGGCAATTCGTAAGTCGCTGACGGTGCCTGCCTCGTAGTCGTCGGCAAGACTTTGTGCCAACAGGGATTCTTCAAAGCTGCGGAATGTGTGTACACATGGAGCGGAATGTCCAGAGAAGAGTGAATTGACCCATTGCTCCTGCCGCCGGTCGGTATTGTACCAGACGACTCGATCCGCTTCTTCTTCATACAACGGATCGGCGTCTGAATTTGCCAAAATTTCATTGATCGTCAACGGTCCATGCGATGTTG
>DAOUPA010000184.1 GCA_030626405.1 Planctomicrobium sp. | reverse complement strand
GACGAGACCGAGCCAAAAGTTCACTTCGCGGGGAGCTTTGTAGGCACCGTCGATGACGACCTGCATCAGGTGCAGAATCAGCAGAATGATCATTGCTTGTGCGGCGAAATGATGAATGCCTCGAATAACCCAGCCAAAGACCATGTGATACTGAATATAGTAAACAGACTCCCAAGCGGTCGTCGCGCTGGGACTGTACGCCATCCACAATGAGAAACCGGTGATGACTTGTACGAAGAAGACGAAGCTGAGCGTGCTTCCCCAGACGTAGCGCCATTTTGCGCCGCCGGGAATCGGCTCGTTAAGAGCCTCATGCATCAGGTCTCGATATCCCGTGCGGTGATCCAGCCAGTCTGCGAGTCGATTAAGCATGTGTGTTCAGTTTTCTCAAGCAAAAGTTAGTCGCATATCTGCATTGCGCGACAAAAACTATTTTCGATCAGCAACGTGTTTCGAATAGCACGTACAGTTTCACAAAATGCTACACCGGAATTTTTCCTGACGTCCCTGCACGGAAGCTTTGGTACTTCACCCAAACCTCTTCTTTATTTCGGATTTCGACTTCAAGCGTGTCCATATTCCGTGGAGGAATGTCATTGGTTCGTTCCCCATCTAAGGCGAATGCACTGTCGTGGCATGGGCAGGCGAAGGAATTCTCTTCCGATTTATAATTGACTGTACAACCAAGATGTGTACAAGTCGCATTGAATGCTGTGAGTGCTCCTGCTTCGTCCATCAGCACATAAACCGAACCGATAGCGGCTTCAGCGTAGGTCGTCCAGGCATCTATTTTGATGCCTCGGATTTTGAATGCCAGTGGTGCTCCACCTGGAACAAGTGAGGCCGTTGAACCGACACGGACAAAGCCGTCGGATTTTTCCTCGGCGTCGTCTCTCTTCTTGAGCAGTGGAGTCAGAAAGAAACCGCCAGCGAAGACGGCAGGTATTATGGAGGTGATACCACCAACAACGATGGCGGCAATTTTCACCATAAAACCTCGACGCTTATTGTCGTCGGAGAAGTCTGGAGTGTGTGGTTTAGAATGTTCATTCATTGAAACAACCTCGTTGTCTACAAGACCGCAAAAAGAGAATCGACGTAACCATATCGCAGGCGCAGCACATCGTAAACAGGTCAGGGGGTAATTCATTCACATCGATTTGATCGATGGTGAGCAATGTCTATGGGATGCTTATTTGGGCAGGTCAGGAATCGGTGGGAAGGACTCATTGAAGGCAGCGAGTAAGGACTCCCTGGCTTGGTCGATTGGCCCCGGAAGCATAGTGCCCGCGGCAAGTTTGTGGCCTCCGCCACCGAATTGTTCGGCAATGGAAGCGACGCTTAAGTCGGAACGGCTTCGAAGGCTGGCTTTGATTCGTCCATCAAATTGTTGAACCAAAATAAATGCCGCTTCGACACCTTCGACAGTTAAACATGTATTGACGAGGTCTTCTGTATCGGCAGGCTGTGCCCCAGTATCCGAAAAATCTTTCCGCATGGCAAACGTATGAGCCAAACGACCACCAAAATCGAGTTGGACACGATCAAGAACGACAGAGTGCAACTTCAATCTTGCGAGTGAGGAACGTTCGTACAATTGCCTGTAGAGTAGATTGGGTTGTACGCCATATTCAATTAATCGAGCGGCTGTTGTGTAAGTTCGCGCCGTCGAGTTCGGAAATCGAAACCAACCAGTATCGGTTGCAATTGCGGCAAACAAGACCATCGCCTGATGACCTGACGGAGGTTCACCAAGAAATTCGGCAAACTCCGTCACCAAAATCCCAGCTGCTGCTGCGGTTGTGTCTTTGAACTCAATGGCTCCTAAATCGTCTGAACTCAAGTGATGGTCGATCACCACTTTTTTTGCAGAGGTCTTTTCTAAAACTTTTCGAACGTTTCCGACCTGAATCCAGGCGCTGGTGTCGACAATGATGTGGACATCGGTGTCGCACGCTTCCTCAATAGAAACCCCTGGTCCAAATTTGCGAATCGTTTGTTCAGGGTCCAGAAATCCAAGGTGCTTCGGAGTCGCGGATGGATTGATAATCCGCACTTCTTTTCCCAGCTTCGTCAGGAGGCTGGCGAGACCAATCTCGGAGCCAATCGCATCTGCATCTGGTCGCACATGACTTGTAATGACAAATCGCTGATTGGCAGAAACAATTTCCGAAAGCGGTTGCCAATCAATAGGCATTGAGACCTCTTTTGTCTGTGAGTTGTATTTTAGTTTGAAATCGATGAAGGTGATTTTGTAAATGAAATGTACCGACATCAGGCGAACATCGCCAATCCAGTGGAGAATCCCTATGGCTGATGACATTATATTGAGTGAAGACCAGATTCAAGACGTTCTCCAGGAACTCCCTGGCTGGGAAGTTCGTGAAGGTTGGTTGAGGCGAAAATTCAAAACTCCCGGGTGGTCGCACACCTTGATGCTGACCAATGCGATTGGGTATATCGCGGAAGCCGCAAATCATCACCCAGACCTGGAAATTGGCTATGCTCAAGTGGTTTTCAAGATCCAGACGCATCGCGTCAGGGCGATCACCGACAGCGACGTTGCACTCGCTAAAGAGGTCCACAAAGCCGTCACATGGCTCCCGAATTCTGAATCGCCGCTCGGAGGCCAAACTGGAAAATGGATCGAGTAATTTGCCGAGATGGTTTGCCGTATCATAGAAGTGTGCGGCTAAGTACTCGTGTTCGCCTGTTACAATCAAATGATGAATATGCTTAAGCGTTGGTTCTCTCGTGAGAAAATGGATGACCAGGAATACAAGAATGCAAAGGCTGCGCTTCTC
This sequence comes from Planctomicrobium sp., assembly GCA_030626405.1. Taxonomy (GTDB): domain Bacteria; phylum Planctomycetota; class Planctomycetia; order Planctomycetales; family Planctomycetaceae; genus Thalassoglobus. Next base: position 9,416 of record DAOUPA010000184.1, on the reverse strand, counting down.
GAACGTGTGCCGATTCCGGTGTTGTGGTTGTTTGGGAAAACTGGCAGCGGCAAGTCTTCAATTGTTCGTTATCTGACAGGCGTTGACGCAGTCGAAATTGGATCAGGCTTTCAGCCACAAACTCAATTTTCATCAATCTACGAATTTCCCGACCAGTCCTTACCGATCTTGAAATTTTTGGACACACGAGGGATCAGTGAAGCAAACTATGATCCGGCTGAAGACATCGATGAGTTTGAAGGGATTGCTCACCTGATGATTGTGACCGTTCGGGTCATGGATCATTCGCTCGAAGAATTAATCACGGCCCTTAAACAAATCCGCAAGTCTTCTCCTTCTCGCAAGATCCTTTTGGTCTTCACTTCTCTTCACGATGCCTACCCTGGTGAACAACATCCAGAGAGCGACCCGTTTGGTGAATCAACAGCACTGCTTCCTGAAGGTCTCCATGAAAACTTGAAACGTTCACTCGAACTTCAACTCGAACGATTCGAGGGTCTCTTCGACAGAGTCATTCCTATTGATTTCACGCCGAAGCAGGAATGCTTTGACGAGCCAAATTTCGGAGGTGAGCGTCTTAAACTGGCAATCATTCAATCGCTGCCAGCCGCGTATCGTTATCATTTTTTACAGATGGACGAAGTCGTCTCTCCATTAACTGATCTGCAACGGAAACGCACAATGCCGACGATTCTCGGCACTAGTGGATTAGCCGCAACCGCTGCTGCCGTGCCTGTTCCATGGGTTGATATCCCGGTCGTCATGGGTCTGCAAACTCATTTAATCTACAGACTCGCCCGAATCCACAGTCAACCGATTGATGGCAAGACCATCGCTAAAATCACAGGTGCTCTAGGTGGTCGCATCGCTGTACGAGCGGCCCTGCGTGGGGCCTTAAAGTTCATCCCCTGGGTCGGCATGGCGGCAAACTCCGCTGCGGCGTTTGCGATGACTTACGCAACTGGAATGGCCTGGAACTGGTACTTTATCGAAATTGACAAAGGACATGTTCCCAACGAAGCCGAGCTACGCGACGTATTCCAAACAGAGTTGCGGCAGGCGGCTGATCTTTGGAAAACTACGCGAGAAAAGGACTAATGCTGTGTCAACCGATTGAACTGAAAGAGAACGCGGATTGACACCGATGGAAACTGAATGTGAGTCACCTGTGCAAATTTATCCAAATGTCCGTGCTCGTCAGTGAAAAACCGTGGCTCTTTTTCTTGTTTGGAGAAATTTGTAGGGTACGTCAACGTTGGTGAGCATACGATATTCATTTCACTGACGTGAAGAGATTACACAGACTATTGTTTATGTCACGCCCATTCAAAATTTTGAATTCAACGTTGCCGCGGCAATCGAGGCGACTCGACCTTGCGCTGTACCGTGGGGTATTCATACTGTTCGTCATAGCGATTGTTTCTGTCATTCACACCAGTTTCAGAAGAAGTTCCAGACTCAATGATGGAATCATCTACCAGTCGACTTTCGAACGTCTATCCATTTTCCTGTTAGCCATTCTGGCAGGGCGATTGAACCGGGAAACAGTCGGTGATGCGACATCCGGGTACCTGAGCCTCATCTACCTGACGGGAACGAGTCGAGCTGAATGGACGCTGGTCCGACTCTTTCAAATCTGGTCCGGATTTCTTTCGGTCTGGGTGATTCGGCTTCCCTTTCTATTATTATTTTTTACATTTGGTGGAGCGGCGTTTTCGGACATCCTTGCCATTGAGATTTTGTTGCTGTTCGCTTTCGCTGCGGCTTCTTCTCGAACGATGCTGGTCGCTCACCATGCGAACAAACAAAATTCGTCAGACTGGGCGGGCTTGGGAACGATATTTTTGATCGAGATTTTTCTTATCGCTGGGCGAGTATTGATCACGATACTCTCTCTGTTGAACGTCAATCTGCCAACTTCCTGGGCGACCTTTGCTGATCAACTGGCAGAGTTGTCACTCTACGTTCGGTTACAAACCTTCGCCTCTGGAGGCGGCATAACCGTGAGCATCTGGTGGAGCGTGCTCATTTACAGCGTTCTTTCGATCATCTGGTTGAGCATGTATTATTGTCAACTTTACAAAGGCGTGGGAGATTCACCTCAGCCGATGCTGGAAGGCAAGAAGGAGAAGAAAAAGAGTCTTCAAAGAAGACCTACGCTCGACCCGTGCTGGGAAGATGCCCTTGCCTGGCAAAGCTACGTTTATTATGCCGGTGGAAGCAACAACACAACCGGAAGGATCATTCTGTATGGGTTTGCGTTTCTGCTGACCTGCTTGATCGTCATGACAGGTTATCTGGAAGCGTTTTTAGGGTTGATTCTTGTCGTGAGTGCGGCAGTCCTGGTGAATGTCATGAACACACCGGCACACTGCCTCGATAAAGAAACAAAAGCCAAGACTCTTTCTTCGCTCGCCCTGACTCCGAATTCCGGGATAGATCTCTACCGTGGCTGGAAGCGCGGGATGTACAGGCTGGCGATACCGGATTTGATCTATGTTACACTCATTTCGGTCGTGACTTTTTTTCTTCACCCTGTCATTCCGCTTATCATTGTCTCGTTTACAATCACTCTCCTCTTCAGCGGCCCCTTGCTAATTTTGTCTCATCTCGTGCCAGTCTCAATTCGCGGATTTGGCACTGCAGTGTTTGTTGTGTTCGGTCTGATTGCCATTTTCGGAGTGAGTTTATTGGGAAGCTGGGCGATCCTTTCTTTTGCACATTCATTCTTGTCGAACTCGCTCTTCCGAGGATTTAACGCGATTCAGCTAGTCACTTTTTTGTTGGTTGCGATTCCACTCTTCTGGGGATTTAACGTCATTCTGTTAAACTCGTTTGTTGAAAAATGGATGCAGGTCAAAATTGACGCGGAAGCTTAATTCTTGAGGTGCGTTGCGACGCCTCAACCTGAATCCAAGAAGTTTGGACGGATTAAAGTAGAGCTTCTCGGGAACCCCAGATGCGCGTGATCATGAGAACAGTCACGGCTGCTGCGACCATGATGAGGGAAACGGCAACGGCGGCTTCGATATCGCCGACATTCATTTCCAGAAAAACGGTCGTGGAGAGGACTTCGGTTTTCATGCGAGTCGCCCCGGCGAAAATCAGCAGCGGACCGAATTCTCCCAGTGACCGTGCCCAGGCGAGTGTGAATGCCGTCACGATGCCGTGCGTTGCTTCCGGCAGAACAACCCAGCCGAAGGCTTGTGATCGCGAGCTTCCCAAGGCAATAGCGACTTGTTCACAGCGTGGATTGATGTGGTCAAAAGTGGACTTCATCGTTCGCACTGCAAATGCACAAGCAACGGAAAACTGAGCCAGAATCACGGCTGGAATCTGATAGACGACGTCCCGCGCGACCAAAGAAAAAGGTCGGTACTGAAACAAGATCAATAAACTCAGTCCAACAACAAGGGGTGGCAGTACGATAGGGATATCAAGAATCGCATCCAGTAGACGCTTTCCAGGGAAGGAATGCCGGGAGAGGAGATAGCCGATCGGGACTGCGACGATGACTGAGAGGATCGCCGACAATGTGCATGAGATGAGACTGAGCCAAATCGAATAGCGAATTTTCGGATCCGCCAGCGAGACCATGATCGGATTGTCTGTGAGCATTGCCTTCCACGGAGTTGCAGATTCTGAAGCAGCATCGGCGGTCTTCTCAACAACGTACCAGGCATCGGCGAGTAGCAATGAAACGATCAGGAATACGTACGTGCCACCGATCACGATCATGCAAAGGAAAAACAATCGGTTCGAGAGCACAACGTTCCCGACATCCCAAGTCGCCGCAGGTTCGGATTCACCGGGATTGATTTTGTTTATATCCGGTTTTACAGATTCGGGACGCGACGCATCGTTGGTCATAACGAGTCGCTCTCCGATTTTGGAGCCGAGGAAGTGTCAAGGCGAAAGTGGAATCCTGCCGACTCAAAAGCTTCTGAAGATTCAGAGATGTGGCGAAACAGCCGACGAGCCAGATACTTATTGTCGCTTGTTTTCGCGATGCTGTAAGGCTGTACGGCAACGTTCTTATTCGACTTGATGCGGACGATGTCAACATCGTCCGTATTGGGGAGAACGTCTGTGATGTAGGCAATCGCGGCATCAACGTGACCGGTGACGACATCTGGAACAAGAAGTGCCGATGAGATTTTCTCGACAACGATTTCGCCCTCAGTCGTCTGTTTTTTCATCAGTGGTTGATACAAGTCAACACTTTCAAGCATCTTTCGGGTGAGCGCACCGATCGTGCATTGCTCCGGTTGACCGATGGCAACACGAATTCCCGGCTTGATGAGATCCTTCAACTCGGAAACTTTCTGGCTCCCTTTCGGAACAACAATGACTAGTTCCACGTCGGAAACGTCGACATCTTCCTGAAACCAGTCTTTGACATTTTCGAGGTAATAGCGGTCACAGGCCATATAAACGTCGGGAAAACCGAGGTCTTGTGATTGGTCTTCGATTGTTTTCATCTGCGAAGTTAGAATCCCACAGCCGTTGTATTCTGTGTTAACAATCACCCCTTCGCGCTTTTGAAAATCTTCAATCACTTGTTCGATGGCGCGACGATTCACGGCACCACAGAAGAATGAAATCTCCGGGGATTCGTTCCAGACATCGCCTTCGACAGGTCGCGTTCCATACTTCTCAAAGGTTTTCAGGCCTCGGTCGCGAGACGCGACGAAACGGGCAAACTTAAGGGCCGCAGTCGGGTCGGTTGATGATTTCAACACAGCAATGCTGATCAGGTTGGGATCGGTGTTGAGTTCTGGAACCGGGATCGCTTTCAAGTCATCGCGATACTTCGGCATCATGACCGTTGAGTCCCAGAGAAGTGCGGCGTCGACGGCACCGATTTTGACATCGTTCGCGATGACATTCACAGTTGGCTTAAACACTCCATCTTTCCTGACCTGTTGTTCCAGTTGTTCCCAGCGATTGGTGCCATCGATCTCGACTTTTTGCAGTTGCTTTCGTATCGTTTCGCCAATCGCCGTTTGGTCTGGATTTCCCAAAGCGACTGAAGTCCCAGGTTGGAGCAAGTCTGCTAGCGAGTTGATCTTCTTGGTAGCATCTTTTCGAACCGCAATCACTGGACTTTGGTGCGCGATCGGAATCGTTTCGGCAGCCAGACCTTTTTGCACGGCTTTGTCAGTGAAGAAATCGTCCGCGGCGAGATATAAATCAGCGTCTGAAAACGAGTTCACTTGCAACTGATTCAAAAGCGTATTTGAACCATCAAAGTGCAGTTCTACCGAGACGCCGTATTCAGCCTCGTAGGCGGTTGCAATTTCCTCAACCGGAACACGCATTCCGGCAGCACAGAAGAGTACCAGATGCTGCTTGCCAGGATCTCTTACCGGTGCCCCTTGCCGCAGCATGACAACAAGCAAGACGATCAACCCAACCGCACCGAGCAAGAAAACCCACAACGTGTTGACTCGTCCTGACCGACTCTGTTTCTCAGCGTTCGTTAAAATCGGCGCGAGAATTTGATTCATTGTGGTGGACCGGAAGGCAGACATAGTGAAGTTGGAAGGAGGTGTGTTGACTGTTCGAGTAAATTTGCAGGCCCACTCTACTCGACACGTCAAAGCTTCTCAACTGAAAGGGTTTATTCAGCGCCGCTGACCGCCGAGGCGGTGGCGATCTTTCCGTCTTGCAGTATGATCCCTCTCTGGGCGTGGGCGACGGCTCGTTCGTCGTGAGTCACTAACAGGACGGCGCCGCCATTTGCTGCAAATTCCGAGAGGTCATTCAGGACCGTCTCTGCATTTTCGTGGTCAAGATTTCCGGTGGGTTCGTCTGCTAGAAGAAGCTTCGGTTGATTCAACAAAGCCCGCGCCATAGCTGCCCGCTGCCGTTCCCCACTACTCAGCTTGGCGGGGACATGGTGACGACGGTCCGCCAAACCGAAACGTTCGGTCAGGTGAAGTGCCCTCTCGCGTATTTCTGAACTCGTGCAATTTGCCGCCATCCCTGGTGCCATGATGTTTTCTAAAACGCTTAGATACGGAACGAGATGAAACTGCTGAAACACGAACCCAATCTTTTGCGCTCGAAACTCTGCGCGCGAGTCTGGTGTCATTGAGTAGGGATCTTGATCGTCTACTTTCACGGTGCCAGCATCAGGTTTGAGCAGCCCACCAGCGATTAACAACAGGGTCGACTTCCCACATCCACTTGGACCTTGAACGGCGACGAATTCACCTTCCGAAATTTGTAGCGAGACGTCCTCAACTGCATGCACAGTAGAGTGAGCGTCTTTGTATGTTTTTGAAACAGAATCAAGCTGAAGCAGCATTTGGCGAAGTCCAAGGTATCGAAGTATGAATAAATGTTCTCCGTGTATTTTAGTGGGTGGGAATTGAATTCACCACGGAGACGCAGGAGGGAAGGAAGACTCTGTGCCATGTCCACATCGCGAAGCAGGGTGGACATGAATCGACGTTGCCGGAGCAATCACATGCCCATCCTGCTGACGCGATATGGGCATGGCACGAATGGTGATCTCCCAACTTCTAACTGCTTTGCAACACGATTGCCGGGTCTTGGCGGGCGGCGATCAAAGCTGGAAGCCAACTGGCGATTCCTGTGAGTACGATTGCCAGCACTGGTGCCATTGCAATCGTGAGCGTCAGGCTGTCAGCTTCAAAAAGTTTTTGCCAATTGATGCCGTTGCTTGCAACTCCTCCGAGTGACCAGCCGAACCAAAAGCCAAGGACAATTCCAGCAAGACCGCCTGCGATTCCAATCAACATTGCTTTGGATAGAAAGACGAGAATGATTTGCTTCGATTTGAATCCGATCGCTCGCAGGATTCCAATTTCTTCCGTTCGTTGTCTAGCGTTCATCAGAGCCAGCAAGAATATCGTGACGACCGAACCTATCAACACGAGCGGGACGAGTACCGATGCAAAACCTGCATGCTGTTGTTCAAGTTGATTTCGGGCTTGTTCTTCCTGTTGCAAAAGCGCCACACCTGATTCCTTTTCTCTGGTGAGCGAAGACTCGGCCGATTCTTTCGCCTTCGCTCTGGCTTCGGCTCTGGCGAGTGCTTCGGAGTATTTCTCGACGACTTGCGTCCCAGGCAGAATTGCTGCAATTTCTTCCCGAATCACTGAAATGCGGTCGCCGGTGCAGCCGCACTCCAATGCCAGAATCGCATTGATCAGATTCTGCATCCCCAGAATTTCTTGAGCCTGTCCTAGGTTGATCCAAATCGTAACATCGTCAGTGGAACCACGTTCCGGGTGAAGGGCAGAAACGGTGAACTCCCGCTCCTTGAACGTGACCTTGTCACCAACTTTCAATTTGAGATCTTTGTGGATCTCGTATCCGACGACGATTTTGCCTTCGGCAACTTCTTCCAGCAGTGGCTTTTTGAGACCACGATGCAGTATCGGGACTTCGCCCCGCGTGCCGATCAAAATGACTTCGCGGTTATGTTCCGGCCATTGAACTCGACGTGACACGCTCGGCAGCAAATGGTTGACCGAGACGATTTTAGATGACGCGAGTTTGTCAACATAACTCTCCGGCATGGATGCCGTCATGCCGTTGAGAAGAAGTTCTGAACGTGACTGTTCGATCGGAAGGATCAAAACGTTAAATCCCAGTCCCTTCATATGCTTCCGCATTGCGTCTTCAAGCTCTGCACCAGCTTGTTTGACGGCCTCTTCTTTTGCTGCAACTGCGTCTTCGATTTCGGATTGTTTCTCGGTCAGCAACTGTTCGGTAATCACCCGGTCGGCACGTAACAGAGTTTGTGCCCCAACGAGACACGCAACAGCCGTGGCGACGGAGATAACTCCCATCAGAAAACTGAATTTCCGATGGCGAATTTCTCGAAGTGCCAGCTTCCAGACAGTCATGGGTTACGATTCCTGATGGCAAAGGTGAATGGGTCTGCACCATTGTGCTAATGGCTGTACTAGGCAAGTTCTTAAACGGCTAGAAGAGGCTAGTTTGCACGACGTGCTATAAACACCGTGGCAATCACAACGCCAATCACCAGGAAACCGAGAACCATCAAAATGTTCTTCCCCATCATTGTTGAGCCTGTTTGGCTAGAATTGTTACTCGGTATGGGATCTATGCAATCAGGTGGGGGAGAGGCGCCCTTCGAATCCGTTTCGTCACTTTGCTCCAGGTCAGTTTCCGCGACAGCGACAACCCCATCGCCTTTCATTTCGGCTGCTTCGTCCGATTCGCCGAACCCAGAGAAACCAGCCAGAGGTGGAAGCCCTTCGTCGAGGGTTTCCGTGGGGATCACGAGCTTGTCCCAGTCCAGATTCATGATGAGATCAACGCCAGGGTTCTGCGCCTTCACCGTACATTGACAGGCTCCAGTTAGAAACTGTGCAGCTTCTTCAATCACATCTGGTGCGATTCCTTTCCCGACGAGAGCATATAGCGCTCGACCACGACCAAAGATCGGAAAGACCATCGACTGGCTGCTGAACTCCTGATCCAGTAAATCGGGTTCGACATGCAAAAGCATCTGCACAAATGCCTTTTCTTTCGCATCGTCACGTGAAACTCTAAGGGCCGAGAACTTGATTTTCAGTGTGTCAGGATCGACCGATAAGTCACCGAGGTCTTCCACTTCAACGTCCGGGAGTTTGAGCTCGGACTCAAGCCGGTCTAACTCTTTGTTCAGTAATGTGAAGAGACGGTCGTCCTCTTCTTTCTGCCCAGATTCCAGATAGACCCAGACGACGGAATCTCCATCGACCAGTTTCTTGCTGACGTTTGATCGCACCGGAGAATTCATCACTATCGCAGCATTGGCAACGTTCAACTCTCCCTGCCAGATCGTCTGTGGCGGTCCTATCTTCGGTGGAGTTCGCACAACCATGCTTGGTAGTTCTTCAGTCTTGTGAGCCTCCCAGATTTCTGCGATCACAGGTGCGAGTTCATCGTTGATGTTCACGACTTTGACAGCCAGGTTTGCCACAGGGGCACCGTTTGGTCCCAGAGGTTGCATGGTGTCGGCAATCGCTTGCTGTTCTTTTGAAAGCTCACCATCGTGAAAGACATAGGCGACGTACGGATCGGGACGCCAATGTTCCAAGGCATACCGGAACACCGGCACGGAACAGGCCGTTGCGATTGAAGCAAAGGCGATCACAGTGAGGGCAATCGTGGTAGTACGAAATCGCATCAGCAATCTCCGCAATTCGTAAAAAGTGGACCAAAGACAAAATCTCTGGTAGATGGTAGGCGGTCAGGTAGGAAGACGGTAGAGTATATTCCTGTTTTGCAGACCATTCAAGCATACCAGATCGATTGGGTCGTCTCAGGACACTTTCAGACCTTTAGAATTACCATACCCACTCCACCTTCCTTGCTATTTCCAAAAGGAGACAGAATGCCTTCTCGCACTTTGTTCCGTCCCGCCATCT
>DAOUPA010000097.1 GCA_030626405.1 Planctomicrobium sp. | reverse complement strand
CGAAAGAAGCGGTAGACGTAAACGATTGCCTCAACAACAGTTCTGCTAATTAGCCCGACCAGGATTTGAACCTGGACTAAAAGAATCAGAATCTTTCGTGCTACCGTTACACCATCGGGCTTGATGGGAGTTGTTGTATCGACTTATGGTCGATTTCGAACTCGCTCTCTGATCGGGATTCTATCGTTCAGAAATCTCAGGGCAAGGTCAAGGTTGTGGCAAAAGAGATTGAATTCTGAGAGCAACCGTGTCACACAGCAGAAAAAATGCATGTGAAACGGCCTATGTTGAAACATTCCCTTCTGTGTGTATCGTCAGCACGGCACCTTCGTACAGACAGGATTGTCTGTGCTACCTTGAATAGAATTCCGTGGATCTGACCATCTAACAGTAAAACTGAAATTGTCCATCTAACTGGTTGTTTCAGGCCAGATTGGACGGCCTCGACCATCGAGGATAAGGCCGACTGTTCCGCCGCGGACGGTGGCTTCGACTGGTTTTCGAGTTCCGTTTCCAAGATCGAATCCGCGTGCTGGCATCAATTCCACACGAGCGGTTTCACCGATACCGAGTTCAAAGGTTTTATAATCACCGACCAAAATTTCTCCGGACTCGTTTAAGGTCTCGCCTTGAATTTTGTAGCTGAAGCAACCGTGACCGGGTTTGCCAGTTCCTTGGGGTGAGATCACTGTTCCCAAGGCAATCAGGCAGTCTTTTTCAAAAACTTCCAGCGCGGCTTCTGGATGAACCGAGGCGAGGACGCCCAGATGCGGCATCATGAAAATGCTGTCCTTTGCGAGTTCGGTGATGCCTTCCGGCTCAAATGCATCGATAAGCATTTGTGCCGTTTGCTCCATCTCAGGGGCGTGAGAGAGTACGCCACCGGAGGCGACGAGCAAGTTCAATTTCATGTTGTCAACGATCGAACGTCCGCTCGCTTCTTGTGAGAACGTATCCCCGACAGTCCGTTGTTGTTGAACTCCTTTGAGCGTTGTCGCGAACTCTTTGTGCTGTTTGTAGGCGAGCCGCAATGCTTCGCGCGCGACTGCCTGTTCAAATTCGAGCGCCTCTTTTGATTGAGGAATGGTCGTCGGTCGGATCATTTTGTTTTTGACTCGATTGCGAAGTTCGCGTTCGTCCATTGTCTGACCGACCCAGCGGAGGACGTTGTCCATGCCGGTCTCTGAACAGACATTTGAGATGGAATAGCTCATCCCCAAGTTGGCACTGACTGTACGATTAAAAACCGGCTCGCCGTTCGGATCATCAAAAACACTGAAGACATCCGTTGTCGCACCGCCGATGTCGACTCCGACGCAATTGATCCCGCGCACTTTCGCAATCTGTTGAAGGATGTCTCCGACCGCACCGGGAGTCGGCATGATCGGTGCATCGGTCAGGTGCATCAGTTTGTCGTAACCAGGGGCGTGTGCCATCACATGTTCAAGGAAGATGTCGTGAATCTTGTCACGAGCTGGACCGAGGTTCTCGAATTCCATCGACGGTCGGACGTTATCGACAATCGCCAAAGAGACGGAGTCGTCGAAGGTCTCAGCGACGCTCTTAGCGGCTTCCTTGTTCCCCGCGAAGATGATCGGCATCTGATACGTGTTGCCGAATCGTGGTTTTGGTTTCGCCGGTGCAATCAACTCGGCGATCTGAACGACGTGCTTTTCTGTTCCTCCATCGGTGCCGCCTGCCATGACGACCATGTCTGGTCTGAGTTCACGGATTCTCTGAATCTGCTCGTGCGGTCGACGCTTGTCGTTCGAGGCAATCAGATCAAGAACAATCGCTCCGGCTCCGAGTGCAGCGCGTTGCGCGCTCGCTGCTGACATCTCACGGACAACCCCGGTGACTAGAACCTGCAATCCGCCACCGGCACTGGAGGTGGAGATGTAAATGTCGCAGCCTTCGGTTTCGGTCGCTGGTCGGATGATGTTGCCATCGTCATCAACGAGTCGGCGTCCTGCGAGTTCTCCGACTTCTGTCGCAGCATTGATCACCCCAACGGTGACATCGGCGACCGGTTCTTCGACAGTCGTCGGAGCTTCGCCACGGTGAGTCTGCCGATAGTGACCATCGACTTTCTGAATCAGAATCGCCTTCGTGGTCGTACTGCCACAATCGGTCGCGAGAATGACATTGATATCATCTGGGTTCAGATTTGCCATACTTCAACACGTCCTTGAGGTTCCTTTGATACTCTTACGAGATCGTATGAAGGAACATCTCCGGCGGGAAGGCAGAATTGAAAACTCCTCGATGAATTCTTTTGCCACACACTTTAAGTGTGTGGCAAAGGCGGCGCACTCTTTCTTTTCTCAATACGAGATTTATCTTATCCAATTTCCGGGACTTCATATCCTTTGCGGTATTGGCGTTTCAGGAAGTGATTGGCGCCGTGGGAGTGATCGCCTTCGAAGAGTTCGGTCTTCGGATTGTGGTGCAGGATGGGACTCATTTTGATTTCGCGGCTATTCATTGTGATGCCGTGATATTTCAAGTTTTTCCCCATTTCCTTGAGCAATAAATCCCAGACTTCAGACTCTGAAGCGATGCTACGGGCGTCTTTCGCATCGAACTCCCCACCAGCTCGGAAGGCAACGTTCGCCAGATTGCACCAGCCGGTCGAGTTGTGTCCAATTTCGATTTCGGCATTCAGGCTGTTGCGGTCGCGCGAGGCGACGGCATCGATAAAATTCTTTTTATGCAGCGTGTTCATATCACCACCTTTGAACGTGCGGATTTCTTTGCCATTCAAATCGACAGCTTTTCCTCTGCCGCGCTGTCCCATGTAGTAACCGCCTTCACAGGCGATAATGTATCCAGTCCCTGGTCCTTCAACGGCACGGCCGGCTTGCGTGGTCCAGCCTCCCTTCTTTCCAGGAGCTTTATTACGAAGATTGCTCAAGGCGATCAGCGTTGGGAATGAGCCGGTGTCGAAGTAGACGTAATGCACGTTCGGTGAATCGCCAGCATCACCCCAGGCGACACGTCCACCGCAAGCGAGGATTCGCTGCGGCGTTGAGACGGAATCTTGATAGGCGACATTGCGAACGTCATCAAGAACATGGACACCCCAGTTCCCCATCTCGCCGGAACCGGTGTTCCAGTCCCAATGCCAGTCGTAGTGAAAATTATTCCGGAAAAGCTCTTCATCTTGTGCCGGACCAAGCCAGAGGTCGTAGTCAATATTCTTGGGAATCGGCAGCGGCGTGGTTCGCTTGCCAATACTGGCGCGTGGACCGAGACGATTTGCCTGTGCGTAAAGGATTTTTCCGAGTGCTTGATCTTCATGCAGAAATTTCTTGATCTCCGCCTGCATCGGGTCGGAGCGTTGTTGTGTTCCGAGTTGAACGATCCTGTTGTACTTGCGCGCGGCGTTCACGACTTGCCGACCTTCCCATTGTGTGTGGGAAAGCGGCTTCTCGACATAAACATCTTTCCCGGCTTCCATTGCCCAGATTGCCGCCAGACAGTGCCAGTGATTACAGGTAGCGATGACAACGGCATCGACATTCGGATCGTCGAGGAGCTTTCGCAGATCGGTGTAAGATGCGGCATCGAATCGTTTGCCAGCTTCACCCGCTCTCTTCTCGTCAGGGTCAGCAACGGCAATCACATTGGCACCTTGCAAACTTTGGAATCCTTGGGCGAGCCCCATTCCGCGTCCACCGACACCGATCATGCCGATGCCAAGCTCACTGTTTCGATTCGCAGCTTGAGCCGAGGCGACTCGCGAAAGAGAAGGCAACGCAGCTGTTCCTGCAATGGAGGCAGCTGCAGTTGTTTTCAAAAAAGTTCTGCGGTTCGTTCGTGACATTTTGATTCCTTATTAATTGGGTGCTTCATTCAGTCGTGGCGATCAACCGATTAGGCAACCACGGTTGAAATCTGCGACTCTGTGGTTTCCAGGATTTGGTGAATTCCTGGTGACGATTGAATTCAAGTGCCATTCACAACAGTGGTAACTGATGTACTGATTTGAGAAGGATGACACAATTTGCTTCCAGCGTCACCTCGGTGGGAGGAAGAATCAGTTTTGACGAGTTTGCACGGGAAAAACGTCTTTTCGACAGCAATTCCAGTTTCTTGACGAGCAAGTGTTTGGAGGTGACGTGAATTGGATCGACATAATTCCTGTATCACTGATGGGTGATAATGGCGCGTTCTGCCTCGTGGGTGATATTGTGTGGAATGCGATATCCTTACCCGTGGGCACGATCACCATATCCAGCTTGTTCATTGATTCAGGATTGCCTATTCTCACTAAACGGTATAGTGGGGATATTCGGCATGATTGACATGAATCGATGTCACCGTTGACGCTTGTCTATCTAAGAGGGGAACGGAGTGAAATCGCTCTTTAAAAACATCCAACCAAATCAACAGTTTTCGCTGACCTTGGGAAGTTCCATGGTGATTGCGATGTTGGTGTCTTTGAATCTTTCCAGCACCAGTCTTGCTGACGACAAAAAATCCGAAGATGGCGAAATCCGGATTGTTGCTGGACTTGGAAGTGCGGATATGTTGATCGAGGACTTGGAGCATATCGTTTCAGGTCTCTCTGATCGAAAAGATTCGTTTGACGATAACATTTTTCCGAACATAGATATCTTTTTGTTCGGTGTTGAGACGACTCAGCCGATTCGTTTCGATCCCATCTTCAGCGAAGAGTATGGGATGGAATTGCAGCCGGTGATTCCTTACCTCGACCTGAAAGACTTCCTCAACGAAAATCTTGACCCAATTGGGATCATTCCCAAGCGTAATCGTAAAGACCGCGACCTCTACGAACTGATTGGGCAAGTTTACGAAGGCTGGTTGCGTGTCCTGAAGAAACCCAATTACGTCGTCATTTTCCCACGCAAGGAGGCGATTCCTAAAGGGATGCCGCATCCTGCTGATTTGCATAAAAAACTCGCGGAGAAAGAGTATCTGCTCTTCGCAGAGTTGGATAACACCAAGAGTTCTGCAGAAGTCCGTGGTTCCGCTTTTGAGAAGATGCGGGCGAGCGCTGTCGATGGAATTCAAAAGCGACCAGACGAAACGAAAGCCGCACACACTTTACGGAAAGCGATGCTTGACCATCAGCTTGCAATTTTCAAGCAGTGGTTTGTGGAGAGCAGTGGCTGCACACTTGGTGGCAAACTTGATAAGACGAACGATGTTGCTTTGACGGAACTTCTCTTCTCTGCGATTGCAGAAACACAACTGCAGAAGGACATCATTCGAGTCCGCGAAGAGCCAAGTTACTTCACTGCTATTGATGCTCCCAAAGAATCCATTCTCACGCTGCGGTTGAATTTCAAATTTGATGAGAATATCGCTGCTGGTTTCAGAGATATCTACAAACTGTCCGAAACGGTCGCCAAAGAACAAATCGAAGAAGACGAGAAGACAACCAAGGAACAAAAAGAATCACGAGCGAAGGTCACTCACCTGGTCAACGAGGTTTTGTCGAAGACCTCTGAGCTTGGAACTGTTGACGCATTTCTTGATATTATCCCTTCAGGAGATGCTCATACTTTCCTGCTGGGTGTTCACTGCAAGGGACAGGACGAACTTCTCAAAACACTCGAAGAACTCCCTGCCAGCCGTGAAGGCTGGACTGTAAAAATGGACGTTGCCGAATCCGAAGGCGTGAAAATTCACAAACTCGATCTTGGTGGAAAAGCTCCTAAGGCACTTGCAGATCTCTATGGGGAATCGCACGGTCAAATTTACGTTGCCGTGAGCGACAAAGCTTTTTGGATGGCGTTCGGAGCCGCTGCCCAGGAAGAATTGTCAGCACACATTAAAGCTGTTCGAACTGCTGAAGATGTCGAGAGTGACAACGTTGTCATGTCGATGACCGCAAAGTTGGGACCGCTGGCGAAGTCTCTGAACGATCTGTTTAACGACGACGACAGCGTGATCGGCTCTCTCGTCAGTAAGCGTCAAGACGAACGCAAAGAACGCCGCGAGAAAAGTGAAGACGATGACGAAGATGAAGACGCAGAAGAAGAGCGACCTGCTCGTGAAGCAGCAGGCGCCATGCTGTCTTTCGAATGGGTGGAAAAAGTCGTTGGGACAATGGAAGGCGAAGACGACACAATCACCTTCGAAATGAAAGTTGATGAAAACGGCGTCATCGTTGGAAACGGCGAAGTTCGTAAAGGGATTTTGAAAGCAGTTGGTTCACTCATCGCTGATTTTGCAGACGAAAATCTTCAGTAAGTTCGCATCCAAGAAAATCAATCAAAGAACCACGTCAGTTTCTGGCGTGGTTCTTTTGTTGGTCAATAAGTAGGGTAAAGTGCAGCGAGTCGACGATCTGTTTAGCCACACATTTCAAATGTGCGGCAAACCCTGAAGGAACTTTCCATATGGCACATTCCATGAGAGTGCTACTGGCGTCTCTGTTCGCAATTGGGATGCCCTCCGTTCTCAATGCTGAATGGGTTCGGCATACCATTGATAAAAGTTCGCGCGGTGCCGATGGTGTTCGGGTTGCCGACATCAACGGGGATCAACTCCCAGACTTTGTCACAGGCTGGGAAGAAGGGGGATTGATTCGCGTCTACACAAACCCCGGACCACAAAAAGTGACAGACCTTTGGCCTGCCGTCACTGTCGGAAAGGTGAAGTCTCCCGAAGACGCTGTCTTTGCCGATCTAGATGGCGATGGTCATGTTGATGTCATCAGCAGTTGTGAAGGTAAAACTCGGACCGTGTATGTTCATTGGGCATCTGCAGATCATTCTTCGTGGTCGACAGATGCCATTTCCGTACTGGAAGGGAAATCGCAGTGGATGTTCGCTGCACCGCTCGAAATCAATCACAAACATGGCGTTGATCTTGTTGTTGCTGCCAAAGGCAAAGGAGCAGAAATTGGTTGGCTGGAATCTCCGCCTCAATCAAGAAATGTTTCGGACTGGAAATGGCATCCACTGGCAAAAGTCGGCTGGGTGATGTCGATTGAAACTCTCGATATGGACGGCGACGGCGATCTCGACATTCTCTATAGCGACCGCAAGACAGCTACTCGCGGAATCCATTGGTTGGAGTACGATCCATCGACGGACCTCACTCAACCGTGGAAACGTCACACGATCGGTGGAACTGATCGAGAAGTGATGTTTCTCTCGCTCGGCGATCTGAATCACGATGGCAAACAGGACATTGCCGCCACCGTCAAAGGTGGTCCGATCATCTGGTTTGAACGCAAAGATAAAACTGCCCATGCCTGGCAGATGCACGAAGTGAATATCCCAGCCGGAACCGGAGGCGGGAAAGGAGTTGCCATCGCCGACGTTGATCTCGATGGTCGCAACGATCTTGTCTTCACCTGTGAGAGTGCAGAGGAGAAGATCGGCGCTGGCTGGCTCTCAGCACCACAGAACGTGAACGACGCCAACTGGACTCTCCACGATATTAGTGGCACAAAAGAGGGAATCAAGTTCGACCTTATTCGGATGATCGACCTCGACCAAGACGGCGACCTCGACGTCATCACTTGTGAAGAACGCGACAACCTCGGTGTGATCTGGTACGAGAATCCGGTCCGATGATGGTCACTTTTGATAACCAAAATGATTCGAAGACGCTTCTCTGAAGGAAGATGATTCAATCTCCTCCTGAACTCGGTGGTATGTCGTTTCCTGCTTCGCTAGATTGTGGGTTCAGTCTCGAATTTCACTTGGCAAGGTTGGCTCATGAATATCCGGTTGTTATTTCTCGTCGTTGCAATTCTTTCAACTTCGCTCTTCTCAAGAAAAGCGGACTCACAGGACAAAGATGAATCCCCGTTCGCCAAGTGGGAAAACGCGATTCAAAAATTTGAAGCAGACGACAAAAAAAATCCGAAACAGGCAGGTCAGGTTCTTTTTATCGGCAGCAGCAGTATTCGACTGTGGGATTTGAAGAAATGGTTCCCTGACCTTGATGCGATTAACCGAGGATTTGGTGGTTCCGAAGTTGCTGACTCCGTCCACTTCTACGACCGAATCGTCAAACCGTATCGACCAAGAACGATTGTGATGTACGCTGGCGATAACGACATCGCACACGGAAAAACTCCAGAAGCGGTCTCTGCCGATTTCCAAGAGTTTGTCGCCAAAGTCCACAAAGATTTCCCCGACACGAACATCGTCTACGTGGCGGTGAAACCGAGTATTGCGCGTTGGAAGATGATCGAGCAAGTCCGCGAAACGAATGATCTCATTACGGCACTGGCTGAGAAGGATCTTCTCGTCACATTTCTCGATATCGACACTCCAATGATTGGAGAGGACAAAAATCCAAAGCCGGAACTCTTCATTGCAGACGGACTTCATTTAAGTAAAGCCGGTTACAAAATTTGGTCTGACTTGCTGGAACCACATCTCGAAACGGATCGCGTTCTGGACGCGAGATTCCAACCTCAGCGAAATCTACGGGACGCTTATCATCCGTGGGTACCTCCGACAACATTAAAGGACTGGGAGGTTGAGTCTGCAAAAATTCGCAGGCAGGTCCTGGTCTCCAATGGTCTCTGGCCGATGCCGAAGAAAACCCCACTGGAACCAGTCATCCACGGCAAGATTGATCGCGGCGACTACACCGTTGAGAAAGTCTTCTTCCGCAGCCGACCAGGACATTATGTCACCGGCAATTTGTATCGACCGAAGAAAATTAAAGGAAAAATTCCGGGCATCCTTTCTCCACATGGGCATTGGAAAGATGGTCGCTTTTACGATGCCGGAACTGGTGCCAAGGCGCAATTGGAAAGTGGTGGAGAACAATTTGATTCTGGGGCACACTTTCCGCTGCAAGCGAGAATGGTGCAACTGGTCCGGATGGGGACAGTCGTCTTTCATTATGACATGATTGGCTACGCCGACAATCAGCCACTCGATCACCGTACTGGTTTCAACGACGCGCAAGCCGCGTTACAACTGCACAACCTCATGGGCCTGCAAACGTGGAGTTCGATTCGTTCTCTGGACTTCCTTGAATCACTCCCCGAGGTAGATCCGAAAAGACTCGCCGTCACAGGCGCAAGTGGCGGTGGGACACAAACAATGATTCTGGGAGCAGTCGATCCCCGCGTGGCAGTTGCGTTTCCAGCGGTCATGGTTTCGACCGGAATGCAAGGTGGCTGTGTTTGCGAAAACGCCAGTTATCTTCGACAAGGCGTCAATAATGTCACCTTTGCTGCACTCTTTGCACCAAAACCACAGGCAATGAGTGGTGCCGACGACTGGACCGTGGCGATTGAAACGAAAGGTCTGCCGGAACTCAAGCAGATTTATTCGCTGTATGGTCAGGCCGATCTTGTGGAAGCACACGCGTTTCCGCAATTCAAACACAATTACAATCAGGTTTCCCGACAGGTGATGTACAACTGGTTTAACGAGCATCTCCAACTGGGAATTGAAGGCCCGATCGAACAAACGGATTTCAAACCACTCACCAAAGAAGAAATGTCAGTCTTCAACAAAGAACATCCGCTTCCTGAAGACGCCTTGAAAGCAGACGCTCTTCGCAAATTGATGGTCCAGGAAGATCAAGAGGAACTCGACACATGGTTGAGCGGCGACATGGACTCCTATCGAAACATTGTCGGCGACGCAACTCAGGTGATGCTGAATCCGGATGTTCCTGAGACGATTCTTTCTTCAGAATTAGTCGCAGAGAAAATTGACTACACGACTGTTCGCTTTCTCGATGGAGGAGTTGAAATTCCCATCGTGGTCATCGGAAAGCAGAGTGCAAAAAGTCGTATTGTTTTCTGGTTCGATTCCGCTGGGTTATCGCATGTCATCGACAAAAAAGGAAAGATCACTCCAGAAGTCCAAACTCTTGTTGATGCAGGCTACGCAGTTGTTTCTGCAGATCTGTTTTTTACCGGAGAATCAAAGGGGACAGGCTCGACGCCGTATCACTTCCCAGTCAATGACAAATATCCTGGCTACACATACTGTTACAATCAACCTCTCATCACGGAACGGGTCCGAGACATTCTGGCGGTGGTCAATCCAGGTTTTAGACAGTTGGAAGAGAGAGTGCTTGTTGGAACAGGCGACGCCGGAG
This sequence comes from Planctomicrobium sp., assembly GCA_030626405.1. Lineage (GTDB taxonomy): Bacteria > Planctomycetota > Planctomycetia > Planctomycetales > Planctomycetaceae > Thalassoglobus. The sequence goes on along the minus strand of DAOUPA010000097.1, from coordinate 6,985 downwards.
TCTGGTGCCTGTTGGCGAATAGCGTGATGCCTGAAAACCTGATAACTCGGACAGTCGTTGATCTCAACGGATTTTCGTTCTCCACAGTCGATTCAATTGATGATCCAAATCTTCTTCCTGGTGCGCTCAAGTACGGCGGTCTTCCAGGTTTGTCGAGACTCATCTCACCTGCACCACTGACCATTTACGGTGCAGCAGAGACAGACGATTTCAAGAAAGCAATGGGGCACTTCAAAAATGAATTGAAAGTCACTCCTGGCGACCTCGATGATTACGGAGTTGTTCGAGAGATTCTGAAGATTAAATAACGGATTTTTACCAGTGTGGCGGGGGCGCTCTGCGAAGCAGAAGCCTCCGTGATTCACGCGTTAACTCCGGGGGTTTCCGTTTCACGGAGCGCCCCCGCCACCCCCAACAGCGTCTACTTTAACGTCAATCAATGAGATCAAAGTCAATGGGAAAGCGTGAAGTGTTGTTGCTGGTTACCGGCGTTTTGATTCTGGTCGTCGTCGTGTGGCGGCAGCAACAACTTCAACAGTGGCAACACGACCCGACTCGGGTCGTCACCACAAAACAGGCGCTCGCGCCGCGATTCACCCTTGCTGATAATTCTCGAAAAGTGGTGAAGCTGGAACGACTGCTCGGTCGCCATCGCGTGGTACTGGTCTTCTTTGATGCTGAAGTTGGTGTCGATCAAGATCCGCGAACGAAAGTCCTGATCGAAAACTTTGCAGCCATCAACGGTGCCGGGATTGAAATCATCGCGGTCGGCACAGCAACTCCCTTCGCGAACGAAGAAGCCGAGAAACGGCTCGGCAAGAAACTCCCGTTCCCCATTTTAACGGACATCGATATCAATAACCCAGCGCCAACTCCCGCGCATCGTCTCTACGGGGTTGTTGATGAAAGAACTGGCGATCCACATCCAGGACTGTTTCTCATCAACCGCGACGGCAGCGTCGCTTTCGGTTTGAATGGTTTTCCAGCACCCGTTGAAGACGAAACTTTTGTTCTTGAATCGCTATCAAAAGGGGAATGGCCTTTTTGATTGAGCGTGGTGCTAAGCGATGAATCTTGGCTAGTGCGATTCTATCCAAGCGTTCACTTGATCTTCCAGAATGTCCAATGTGACGGCTCCGTTTTGGAGTACGATCTCGTGGAACTCGCGAATGTCGAAATCTTCTCCGAACGCTGCTTCGCTTTTCTTTCGAAGTTCCTGAATTTTCAATTCACCAATTTTGTAAGCCAATGCCTGACCGGGCCAGGAAATGTAGCGATCAATCTCGTTCTCAATATCATACATCGATTTCGCGGTATTCGCGGCGAAGAAGTCGATAGCTTTCTGTCGACTCCAGTGTTGGTGGTGCATGCCGGTATCGACAACAAGCCGCACGGCGCGCCACATTTCGTACGTGAGTTGCCCAAACCGGGAGTAAGGGTCTTGGTAAAGCCCAAGCTCTCCGCCAAGGGACTCCGCGTAGAGCGCCCAACCTTCGACATAGGCAGTGTATCCGCCATATCGACGAAATCGCGGCAAGCTGTCGAGTTCCTGAGCCAATGCGATTTGCAAATGATGGCCAGGAACTGCTTCATGCAAAGAGAGTGCATCGATTTCATATTTTGGGCGTACTTCCGGACGATACAGATTCACGAAGTATGTTCCTGCACGCGTTCCGTCTGCCGCTGGCGAACGGTAGTATGCTGTTGTTGTGTCAGGCGCCAACTGCGGTGGAATCGCCTCGACACCATACGGCACGCGCGGCAGTCGTTTGAAAAGTTTCACGAGTTGCGGGTCGATGCGTTTGCAGACTGCCATGTAGGCCCGTAGTAGATCTTCACCATTATTAAAATAAAATCTCTGATCGGTTCGCAGGTGCGAAAGGAACTCGTCGAATGTGCCTTCGAACTTGACTTCTTCAATGATCTTTTCCATTTCTGCGCGAATGCGTTTCACTTCGGCTAAACCAATCGTATGAATCTGCGTTGGTGTGAGATCCGTTGTCGTAAATTCGCGGCATCGAAGGTTGTAAAGATCTGCTCCATCGGGAATCTGCCAAACACCGACCTGTTCGAGACAGGCTGGGAGGTACTCTTCTTCAAAAAATGTTTTGAACTTTCGAAAGCTCGGCAGTATCTCTTCTTCGACCGCTTTCAGAGCTTCACTACGGAGTCGTTTCTTTTGCAGCGTGCTGATGGAATCCGGGGTGTTGGAAAATGGTTTGAAGAAAATCTGTTGCTGCGGATTGTGGACGAGTTGTTTGTCGATTTGGGCAGGCAATCGCTGCATCACCACTTTGGGGTGTGAAATTCCGGCTTTGATTCCTTCCCGCATGAGGTGGATGGTCTGATCCATGTGAGCTGGGAAAGTCTTCATTCGCACGAGCCAGTCGTCGAAATCTTTCATTTTTTCGAAGCGAAGGCCATTTGCAAGCGAACCTCGATCCTGGATGCCCCCTCTCTGATTGAGAGGAACCAGATACCAACGGTACTGAAACGCTTCCACCTGCAACTCGTATTTGCGTCGAAACAACCGATAGTTGATTCGATCTTCTTGATCGAGCTTGCTGAGATCAATCCCGTCTAGCTTATTGAGGACTTCCACATCGAGCAGATGTGATTTCTCGAATGCTGCGATGCTGAGATCAGGCCAGTTCGTATTGAAACGCCGATCCCCCAGGGAAGATGCCCACGTAGGGTTCTCCTTCATCGTCCGATCCCACTCTGCTTTCACAATCGCAGTCAGTCGATCACCTTCGGTTTCGACTTTTGATTGCGTCGGAATCAACATTGTTAGCACGAGAAGCGTCGTATTCATTCTGGTTCCAAATATCAATATTTCAAGAATTACTCGTTGGAATGATAGCAACTCAAAAAAATGGCTCTTCCCACATTATCGTGGCAGGTCAGATTCTTGCGGAAGATTCATGAAAATTCAAACAAGGTCACTCACGAATCAGGCAATGCGGAAATTGAGGGACTACGCGCCGTGGCATGTTTTTTACAACCACAAAGGGCACCAAGAACACAAAGGAAAGTAAGAGTGAACGGAACGCGGTGAAGTTAGAATTCCAGACGTCAAAACATCCGTTTTCGTCTCTTTCGTGGTCAGGTTTCAAACGGAGTGAAGATAACCACGAAAAGACAAATGGCACGAAAATAAATTGGTGTTTCGGTCTCTTATCGATTTCACTGTCTTACGACACTACCCATCTCTTCGCACTGCTGGACGAGCCAGCAGTGGCACACGGCACCTTTCACTTCACAACGAATGCACTTCTTTTTCTCTGTGCCTCCGTGTCTCCGTGGTGAACTTACTTTTTCAATCAACACCACGAAGAACACCAAAATTCGAATTTGATCGACTGAAGGTGTCATGAACACCGAAATTTTCTCATTCGATCACTATGATACACACGCCCCACCGGGGCATTTTAAACTAAAGGAAAATGATTCAATGATGAATCTCACGAAAAAAATCATCGCGTTTGTGCAGCGTCCCAGCTACCGACCGATGAAACCGAAAACGCTCGCCAAGAAACTTGGCGTGACAAAAAAGAAAACTGCAAAGTTCGAAGCAGCTTTGGAAGAAGTTCGCGCCACAGGCGATATTCGCATGACCGACGGTGGTCGTATTCAAGGCAAAGCACCTGCCGGATCGCACCTGGGCATTGTGCATCGCATTAAGAGTGGCGACGCCTACATCATACTCCGCGAACCAAAGCCACCGGGACTCACCGAAGACATTTTTGTCGACAAGCACGATCTCAAAGATGCTCAGAACGGAGACGAAGTCTTCGTCAAACTCTTGCAGCGAAAAAGAAGTCGGGGGCAGTCGTGTGGATATGTTGTCGAAGTTGTCGAACGTGCGACCAACGTCTTCGTCGGAACATATTTTGAAGATGAAGAATCAGGCTGGGTCCAGATCGATGGAAAAGAATTTCCGGAAGCGATCTGGGTCGGCGATCCCGGGGCGAAAGGTGCTCGCGAAGAAGACAAAGTCGTGATCGAAATGTTGCGATTCCCTGCCATCGGTCAGGCAGGAGAAGCGGTGCTGACCGAAGTCCTCGGTGCGCGTGGTGCGCCAGGCGTGGATACGCAGATGGTCATTCACGAATTCGGGATACCGGACGACTTCCCGGAAGTGGTCCTGGAGAATGCACGCCTTGAAGCCGAAAACTTCGACGAGACTGATCTCTCTGATCGTGAAGATTTGACGAAGAAAACCATCGTCACAATCGATCCGAAAACCGCAAGAGATTTCGACGATGCGATCTCTTTAGAAAAAGTCGAAAACGGACATTGGGTGCTCGGAGTTCACATCGCCGATGTTTCTCACTTTGTGCAGCCAGGAACCGAACTTGACCGTGAAGCGGAAAAACGTGGGACCAGCGTTTACTTGCCGACGAAAGTCATCCCGATGTTGCCGGAAGTGATCTCGAATGGACTCGCTTCGCTGCAAGAAAACCGCGTCCGCTACACGATGTCCGGGTTCATTGAATTCTCAGCCGAAGGGATTCCGGTCGATACCCGCTTCTCGCAATCAGCAATCAAAGTGACTCAACGCTTTGCGTATGAAGAGGTGATGCCGATCATCAACGCGAAGCCTTCGGATGTCATCGAAGGCGTCACTCCAGAAATTCGCGAATTGCTATGCAACATGCACGAACTGGCAATGCGGTTGAGAAAACGCAGATTCGCGAAAGGCTCACTCGAACTCGATATGCCAGAGGTTCGCCTCGACTTCGATCCAGATGGAAAAGTGACCGGCGCACACGAGACTGAACATGATGAAAGTCATCAAGTCATTGAAGAATTTATGCTGGCGGCAAATATCGCAGTCGCTATGAAGCTGAACGATCTAAGTATCGGCTTCCTGCGGCGTGCCCATGCTGATCCTGCAGAAGCGAAACTCAAAGCGTTGAGCGAGTTCGTCGGCATTCTGGGTTTCGAACTGGAGCAATATCAAAGCAAAAAACATTTGCAGGCACTCTTACGGGAAGTGAAAGGAACTCCAGAAGAACGGGCTGTGAACTATGCGTTCTTGCGAAGCCTCAAGCAAGCTGAGTACACGCCGATGGACATGGGTCACTATGCGTTGGCGGAAGATCACTACTGCCACTTTACCAGCCCGATTAGGCGTTACCCGGACTTGCACATTCATCGATTGATTGCTTCGCTGGTCTGCAAAAATGTCACCTATCGCGGTGGCTCGGAAGAAGACCTCATCCGGCTTGGACATCATTGTTCCACAACCGCCAGACGTGCCGAGAAAGCCGAGCGCGAGTTGACTAAAATGAAGCTGCTCTCTTATTTCGAAGATAGAATCGGCGAGAAAATTGAAGCGGTCATCACCGGCGTGGAGCGGTTTGGTTTCTTCTGCCGAGGAGTCGAAATCCCTGCCGAAGGACTCGTCCACATCAGCACGATTCCTGGTAATGATTACTACGAGTTTGATCGACAGGCGATGGCTCTAGTCGGAAAACATCAGGGAGCGATGATCCGCCTGGGCGATCACGTCCTGGTCGAGATCACCCATGTCGACCTCGACCGCCGAGAACTCAACTTCAAACTCCTCACTCACACGGCTGCGAAGCCACCAGCGAAGAAGAAGGCTACGAAAAAAAAGCCCTCAAAACAGCGGGGCCAAGAATTCCAAAGACAATCAGGCAAACCGAAATCAAAACCAGGTCGACCCGGTGGGAGCAAACCTTCAAACCGAAAGAAGAGATCGAGTTCGAAACGACGTAAGAAGAAGTAAGAGTTGGGTGAGGCGGCGACGACTAAATTTGATGCTCCAGAATTTCAGTTATTTTACTTTCACTCTCCACAGCCATGAAAGTCAGATATTTTTAGAAGTCTGTCTTACCTTGCTGTCGAGAGCGTTTCCAAATATCTCGATTCTCCCAATGTTCAAAATACTCAATGCAAACATGCACGCTCTTGACAGCATTTCGAGCATCAAGCAACAACTCGGGGAGTGAAGGGAAGCAAGAGGCTCACTCCGTGTTAGGCAGAAAGCATTTCCTGATTACACAGAAGCCAATTCTGTTTGCACATTAGTAATCCGACACAGTTCTCCTAATCTGAAACTTCAACATGACTGAACAACCAGTTCCCGAATCTCGAACCTATCGGCACCTCAAATGCGGCAATGAAACTGTCGTTAGCGATCAACCCTTTGAACTCGTGTCAAACCCAATGTCCAGCATGGAGGAAACCCAGTGCTCCACATGCAACGCAATGTTTCCGATGTCGGATTTTGAATGGGCTGACACCGGAGAAAGTATTAGTGATTACTATGCGCGGCACACGAAGAATGCTACTGGCCGACAGCGATTTCTATGCTCAAAAAAATTCATGGTCGGTTTGCTCGCAATGTTTTCGCTGATGACGACCGTTGGTATTTATCTTCTAGTCGCTAACGACGCCTTGTTCACGCGGGCGATTTGCGTTTTGGGTGGGCTAATGATCGGCGCGATGATTGGCATGGCCGTTTTCGTTTCCTGCTTTGCAAATCCAATCAAACGGAAGGTCTGCGGCGTTAGCGATACGCGATTACTCACATAGGCCGCGTTGACTCAGTTCGTCGGAATCAAACATTGGCTAAACCTCCAACGATCAGGGCCAGCCGAAGGTTGCAGGCAGATAGAATGTCGAATGCTGATGCACGTTGAATGCATTTTTGACAGACAACTCCTAGCAACAGAACAATCGCAGCTACCTGGGTGGCCTGCGGTCGTATTTCACAGGGTTCAAAATGAAGCCGGAACCATCTCCATGCGGAATTGAATTTTCGACGAAGCGACGAATATTTATGGAGTTACGTAAATCCTCCTCTGAAAAGAAATCTTCTTCAGGCAGTGATTTTTGTTGAATCGAAAGAAATTATTCAGATTGTTGTACGAAACCACGTGTGATTCGACACTCTCCTAGTAGAGGAAACTTGCAAGGAGAGAACGATGCGATTGACACTTCGAACATTACT
>DAOUPA010000477.1 GCA_030626405.1 Planctomicrobium sp. | reverse complement strand
TGCCGAAGCGAGACGCTTTCCGTCTGGACTCCATGCAACTGTTTTCACTGCATGATCGTGTCCTCTTAAAGTTAACATCTCACGGCCAGTGTTCACGTCCCAAATCTTAACGGTTCGATCTTGGCTTCCTGATGCAATACAGCTTCCGTTGGGATTCCAGGCAATAGAACTGATGTTTGACGTATGGCCGTATGTCACGAAAAGTTCCCGTCCTGATGCGGCATTCCAGACGAAAACTGCTCCCTCCGAACTACCAGCAGCTATTCGATCACCATTGGGACTCCAGACAACGGAAAACTGCCCTGTGAAGGAATGCCGCCCATTGGTCCCTTGACTAGGGGATGCATGTTGTCGCAAGCGATGTATTTCTCGACCGATCTTCGTGTCCCAGATTTGGACGACTCGATCCGAGCTAGCCGATGCCAGTCGCTTGCCATCGGGACACCATGCAACAGAGATGACCGTATGATCACATTTGAGATTTCGCAGAAGCTTCCAGGTAGATGCGTCCCAAATTTTGACAGTTCGATTGGATCCAGATGACGCCAGAAAACGACTGTCCGGAGACCACGCTACAGACCACGAATTATGGCCATGTGGTTGTGCGTGAAAAATTTCCTTCCCGGTATTCGCGTCCCAGACTTGAACGTACCCAGCGACTTTTTGACTCCCGAAGACAGATCCAGCTATTCGATGCCCGTCAGGACTCCAGGCAACTGTGGTGAGTGAATGATTTGTTCGGGAGGGCAATGTGAGAAGTTCTTGTCCAGTGGTTGAGTTGAATACCGAATACGTTCCGAAATCTTTGGCATTCGCAACGACGCGTCGCCCATCAGGACTCCAGTTACATCTTGTTCTCGCATTCAGTTCAAAAGCGGCTTGGGATGAATTTGGATTCCAAACTCTTACAGAACCATCTTTTCCTGCCGAAATCAATTGCTGTCCATCGGGAGACCAGGCAGCCGACAACACACCACCTTGGTGTCCACGTAGAGAAATGATTTCCTGCCCCGAATCGATCTCTGTGACTCTGAGTATGCCATCGTTTCCGGCCGTGAGGACTTTCTTTCCATCTGGACTCCAGTCGACTGAATAAATACTGCCGGAATGGGGGGTGAGTGTGTGAAGTGATTTGTCACCAATGACATCCCAAATGATTAACTGCTGATCGGCACTGACACTTGCGAGATGGCGGTTATCGGGGGCCCACTTTACAGACGAAATATCGTAGGTATGTTTCTTAAGTGAGCGAATTTTCTGTTGACTCTTGATCTCCCAGATCGCGATCGTTTGATTCGCTGTTTCAGTTCCATCTTTTGGGTCATGGAACCCTGCACTTCCGGCAGCCGCCAGATATTTTCCATCAGCGCTCCAATCAAGGCATAGATAGCCTCTTTCGTCCGAGACAAGTTTCGATACTTCTTTTCCGTTTTTTACATTCCTGACAACGACAGTTGATGCTCCTACTAATGTCGCAAAACGTTCCGAATCTGGCCCCCAGGCAACGGCATCGTGGCCAGTGACCGTTTGGATGAGTTTTCCGTCTGCTGAGTTCCAGATCCGAATTTCCCCATCGCTGACAGTGGCAAGATGTTGACCGTCCGGACTCCAGGAGACATCTTGCACCCCGGCGGTATGGTCCTTCAGCACGCGAACTTGCTGCCTCGACTGTGTGTCCCAGATTCTTACCGTATAGTCCAAACTCGCAGAAGCAAATTGTCGACCATCAGGACTCCAATCTACGGAAGAAACTCCAGCAGTATGACCTTTTAAAATCGTCTGGTTTTTATTTGTGAGAGATTTCAGGTAATACCATTCCCAACCCCGTAGATCAGACTCACTTGCTTCCGGTTGATGTGCGTCGAGAGTTTCAATCATCCTTTTCACATGCCCGTCATTCCAGTCCTGATGTGCAAGCCTGATATGGGCGATGTATAAGTTTTCGAGTGCAACATTTCGTTGCTGAAGTGCCTCTTTTCGTTCCCGCTTTGCATTTGTAGATGCGAAGCTTTCGCTACGGGCGGATTCAACAGCCTTTCTTCGCAACCGCAACTGTTCAGCGGCCATCAGCGGCCCACCGATCGCCAAGATGAACACAAGAGCCGCAACGGTCGCTCCCATTGGGTTACGTTTGCACCAACGAGTAAATCGGGCGACCGGAGAAATCCGGCGAGCTTTGATCGGTTCATCGTGTAGATACCGCTCTAAATCCTCCGCCAGTTCTCCAGCAGACTGATACCGGTGGGCCGGTTCCCGGTCGATGGTTTTGTGAATGATCGTGACCAGGTCTTTCGGAATGTGCGAGTCGAGTTGACTCAACCGTTCCGGAGATTCGGTGGTCACCTGTTTGATCAGTTTTCGCCGGTCGGTTTCGTTGTAGGCAGGTTTTAACGCGAGGAGTTCGTAAAGCGTGAGCCCCAAAGCGTACACATCACTGCGGACATCCGTGTTGCCGTTAAAGGCTTCAGGAGGCATGTACCGCAGTGTGCCGACAATATCGCCGGTTTCGGTCAAATCAGAGTTGGCTTTTTCATCGTCAGAACCTGAAAAGAGTTTTGCCAGGCCGAAGTCGGTGACCCACACGTTGCCGTGCGTGTCGAGCAACAGGTTACTTGGCTTGATATCGCGATGCAAAACTCCCAAATCATGGGCGTGCTGCAAGCCTTCAGCCACTTGGATTCCAATACGAGCAATGCTTTTCCAGTAAGTCTGTTTCGACGATTTGGAACTCGCCCCGTCCGTTAATTGTCCCGGAAGGTGGACCGAACCGGAGAGGGTGAGCGTGTCGGACAGGTGGCCGATGGCGGTGTCATCCACAACCAGTGGGGGCACGTCAGGATCCGGCACGACCGGCGATTGCAGGCTGCTCGAGGAGAACTCCTGCTCAAAATTAGAATTGAGTGGATCAACCAGCACGGTCGCTTGGAACTGGCCACTTACCAGCGACTGAGCCACGGCAACGGCGGACACATTTTGCCGAGATGCTCGCCACGGAGCTTCTTTTTTCGCGGTGGTCGATTTCTTGCCTTCTGCGGTGGCGACACTCTGGTCCCTCAGCAGTTTGAGTTCGTCGAGAACTTCATTCAGGCCGAGGCCGTGAATGAACTGCATGGCGTAATACTGCAACCCTTCGTGTTCTCCGACGCCGAATACGGGGACGATATTCGTATGATGCAGCTGAGCCGCCGCTTTCGCCTCTCGTTCAAATCGCAATTTCAGTTTCCGATCAAGCAGCATCTGCTTGGGCAACACCTTAAGCGCCACTCGACGTCCTAGCGATTCTTGTTCTGCTTCATAAACAATCCCCATCCCTCCCCGACCGACTTCACGGATAATGTGGTAGTCCCCGAGCTGCGTGTGAGAGAAGTTCTCTGTGTTGGGGTTTTCGTTAGAACTCAGTCTGTGATCGTTTTCCGGGTCGGCTCCAAGGTCTTCCATCATTGCTAAGGCAGGGAAGAGATCGCGAATTTCCTCAGCCCATCGCGGATATTTTTCGGTATATTCTTGAAGCGTTGGTTGATCGCCGCTGCGGCGTCGCTCAAAAAATTCTTCGGCAAGTTCTTCAACGGGGTTTCGATTGTCGTCGGTTGTGTTCATGATGACACCTCAAGGCAGAGTCATGAAAAGTGGTCTGGTCCTTGACGGGTTGGTGAGTGGAATTACTCCAGTGGTTGGTCGTTCAGACCTGGGATTGAGTCGATAATTTCCTTCAACCGTTTGATCGCGCGTATGTATCTGTTACTTGCTGCGTTTTTGCTGATTCCGATTACCAAGGCTGTTTCAGAGTTACTCAAGTACTCAAAGTGCCTGAGAGCCAAAATTTCGCGGTCATGAGAATCCATATTGGCGAGAGCTTCCTGCAGTTTAATTTTGCTTTCTGCACGGTCGAATGCGTGGCTGGCTGAGGTCAGCCTTCCCAGCAATTGAGCTGCGAGGGAAGCTGATGACGCCTGAGGGATTGATCCTTGATGTAGAGAGATTTCCCTCCCGGCATCTCGTTTCTGCGTTCCGAGATGAAAACGACTTAGCTGGGCAAGTTTCTGCAAGGTGATCAGCCTTAACCAGAGAAAAAACGACATGTCCGGATAATTCCCGTAGTCTGCAAGCTGCCTGCTGACATCAAGATATGTCTCTTGGAGAATGTCGGATGAATCGATTCTGCCTTGCAGCCTTGGGTCAAGTCGCAGACGGATCACCCGACGCAATCTCTCACGAAAGCAGTCAAAAACTTCGGCCAACGCTTCTTGATCTCCCGATTTAGCGAGAAGAAGCAGTTCGTCATTGTTTCTACGCTCAATAGTCATTTCGCCTTCCATATAATGGGATATGCGAAACAAAATCCGTTGCCCACAGGAAAAACGGGGTTCTTTCAAAAATTCCTAAATTGGACCAGCAAGTTGAAACTCTACCTCTCCATTGAGTACGCCAAGAGTTTCTGGTCAAGTGATCTCTCAGCCAAATATGACAACAACCCACCACGCCCTCGCGCAGCGCCACCGCTCAGCGATTGAATTACTCGGAATGCTGTGGTGTCACAGCGGTCGGGCTCCTTCACTTTGATATTCCCTCCAAACGCAAAAGCAGACGGCAAAACCTCAATGGTCAAATCTGCTAGACCTACCGAACTGTTTGACCGTCCGTCCCCAGCCTCCTGCACTCATTCAGGCGTGCCCATCCCTTCTGTTCGTCGTGAATTTTCAAGTGCATTTCCAATGCCAGATTCGTGAACATCGATCCAATGAGGATGAATTCAAGAAGGACAAGGAGATGTTGATTCTCACAGTGCGATTCGGGTCTTCAATAGCGCGCGGTTTCGTTAACTTACCGTGCGATGATGCACCTTTGGACGCATACGGATGCCGGATTCAGTCGCACTCAACTCACCAAGAGCCACCTGCGAGGGTGATATGCGGAACTTGCAAATCATCCCACGAAAGTTGGCAACACGTTTGCCATTACAGGCGTCCGATTGACAGTATAAAAGGCATGTGAGCCGTTCCGAAGTATTCGTTAAGCTCGCCTCCTCCTTTGCCGATTGATTTCAGTCGCAGACCGGCATCGGTTCCGATGATCGTCCAGGAGTCAGTAGACCCGTCACCGTCGTTATCGTAGGACTTCACTTCGACGATTGTTCCGTAGTCATTCCCATCCCCGTCCGTGTTGCGG
>DAOUPA010000150.1 GCA_030626405.1 Planctomicrobium sp. | reverse complement strand
GGACTACTAGTTGACTTCCAATTTTCTCATCACATAATCAGCTGTTGAATCCCCGGTTCTTGTAAGAACGGCCCCGAACGACAACGAGGAAATAGTTAAAGATGCTCACCTCTCAGCGGCTCCACACTACTGTTCTTTTCATTCTGACTATCTTCGTTTCTACAGGAGCAAGCTCTGCACAGGATAAAGAAGGTGAAGAACAGCCAACAGGTGTCGTGATTGAGCGCGCGGCACTCACTTTGAGATCCCCTGAGAGTTATCAGGTCTTGCTCCAACTGCGCCCGGTCAGGTCTCTTCCTGTCGTTGCCCCAATGGACGGGGTTGTTAAAAATGTTTTCTTGAAAGTTGGCGATAGTACAAAAAAACAAATGGAACTGATCCGCCTCGATTCCCAAGAGCTTTCTCTCGAACTTAAAAAAGCTCAGTCTCTTCTCGAAGTTGCTAAAATTGCATTGAGTCAATCTGGAGACGCAAAAAGCAAGACGCTACTTCAAGCAAAATTGAATGTAGCGCAGAGGGAACTCGATCTTGCCCAATTCCGAGTCGATCAAACAATTCTCCGTTCGGCGATCGACGGAAAGGTCACAGAGATTCATATCACGAAAGGGCAATTTGTGCGTGCCGGGGATTTACTTGCCACGGTGATTGACCCGACACAGTTGGTGGTTCAAGTTCCAGTGGAGCGTGATGTTTTCGATTCGAAGAAACCATTTACGCTCACAGTTGAAACTCAAACTGCTGAAGCGAAAGTCGATGCCGTTCTCCCTCCCATTTCAGAGTTTGATCCCTTACGAGAACTGTTTGTTTCCGTAGCAACAGCACGACTACACATTGACTCTATGAATGGAAAGTTCACACCGGGGCAAGCTGTTCTCTCCAGAATGGTTCCCAAGTACCCAGTCGCAGAAATTCAAGCAGTTGCGATCAAAACAGATACCGATAACCCTGAGGCAGAACGGATGGTTCAGGTGATTCGTGGCGGTTTTGTCCGCTCACTTCCAATTCAGCTTCTGGGACAAGTCGGGCAAACTCATGTCTTCGTGAGTGCTCGCTTTGCGGATGGAGACGAGTTGATCATTTCAACATCCGAAGAACTCCAAGACGGATCCTGGGTTCGTCCAATGCTCCTGGAAGATAGCGCCAGTGAACCTTCAACTCCCAGACGTCAACCCAACACCAGAGGGAATCTCTTCTAACGAAGAGACCTCGGAGAGATCGCAGCTCATCGATTTTCGAAGTGAGAAGACTGATTATCACGAAATGATGCGTGGCTGCACGCTCACAAGCCAATGCTCCACGACTTCAGACATTGTGAATTGAGATCAGCATGAGTATTGTCAAACAATTCCAGATCGCGGATGTCGCTGGATTCGGAGGCATTTCATCGAATTGAATTGAATCCCAAGTCTGACGGAGCATTTTTCCGGTTTTGAGTCGAATTTGCGGGTCCTGTTCTCCTCATGTTTAATTGCGACAACCCATTCTCAGTGAATGGGTTCCATCTTCTTCACAGCGGCTTTCTCTCTCCCGCTTGACCATGTTCAGGGTCGGGTTCTAAAGTGGTTGAATATCCTGCAATTATTCAATGTTTTTTTACGTGTATTATTCACAGAGGAATTGAAATCGTGGTCGATGAACCTGAATCACTCCCGATCGAAGAAGGAAGCAATGCTGGTGAACAATCGTCCCCAGTCACAGACATTGAAACTTCTCAAATTCCGGCGACCTCCGCAGAAATAAATGCCGAATCTGAGGTGAGTCACGCAAACTCTGAATCAAGTATCGATGACGAAGCGTTGCCTGAATGGGAAGAGTTAACCCCAGAGTTGTTCGAAGATGAATGTATTCGGGGAGACTTCATGCTTCGTTGGGCAGCGATATTGCTCGCCATTCTTTTGGGTTGGACCTATTTGACAGAATCCCAGATTCTCGTCCAAATCAAAACAGGCCACGAAATTGCAAACGGCGGCTTTCTTCCTCCGCGTGCTGACTCATTTGCCGTAGCGACTGAAGGACATTCCTGGGTCAATTTGCATTGGCTTGCCGATCTCACAATCGGGTTAGTTGAACGAATCGGCGGGTTTACCGCCTTGTCTGTCCTCACTGCCCTGAAACTGGGAATCAGCTTCTGGTTTCTATCTCACATTGGTTATAAAAATGTATCGACATGGTGGGCGTCAATATGCTCTGTCGTCGCCGTTGTCGCCATTTTCCCTGCCATTCAGCCAGGTGAAATGTCGGTCACCATTCTTGGCTTTTCAGTCTTAATGTTTCTGTTGTTTCGCTGGCGAGAAAAACCTGATTCAACGAGCTTATGGGAACTCCCAGTTCTCTTTTTTATCTGGGGCAATTCTGATCCAAGAGCCTGGACGGGATTTCTGTTTTTTCTTGTTTTCATGATCACTGATCTCGTCATGAAATCAGCAACGAAACGCCAATTGATTGTTGGAGCTTCTGCAATCTCTGCCGGGCTTTTGCTCAGCCCCTGGCCTTTACAACCGGCATTTGGGTTTCAAGACGCGCTTGCAAATGCGTCAGAGGCTCAGCTTGGAGGGTTGAGTGGAACACTTTTCCCGCGTTATGCCTACGGACTCATGGCGCAAGAATTTTGGGAGTCTCCAGATCTCTTTGCGATTGCAGCCGGAGGATTGTTGGCACTGTCGTTTATGGCTCTGTTCCTGAATGCGAATCGTTTTGACTGGAGCTTAACAACCGGCTGGATTGCCATGAACGGGTTGACGTTTCACTTCGGTGAATTGATTCCCTACGCAGCAATTGTCAATTGTGTTGTTGCGACACTTCAAGGGCAAGACTGGTATCGTAATCGCTTTACGATGTCATATCACATCGACTGGTTTCCAGTGTTCATAGCCCGGGCTGGTCGAGCCGTCACCGTGTTTTCATTCTTCCTGGTTGCCTACGCGACCATCAATGGTTTTTTGATGGGTCCACAAGGTCGACGCATCGGGATGGGGCTTGATCCAAGACTGTTGAACAGTCTGAAAAGCATTGAAGAAGATCTCTTGGATGGAATTTACGGAGATCGAGTTTTCAACGTTCGAGCCGATCAGGGAGACATGCTCATCTGGCTCAATAAGATGCCATATCTCGACAGCCGTAATGGTCTGTTCGTGAATGCTCAAACAGATTTTTCCAAGAAGCACCGAGCTATCCGAACGAGCATTTTTTCTCAGGGGCAGCAACTCTCTGAACCAGAAGATGGAGCTGAAGTCGTTTCCTGGGAGGAAGAGTTTGAAAAGGACGATATTCAATCTCTCATTTTAAGATTGTGGGGGGATGCTCCCGCGTATGACCCATTTATGAGGCTCATCGGTAGACCAACCTGGCCTTTGACCGGTTTTGGTGCAGCTGGTGCGGTCTTCGTGAGAGGAGGACTCAACGATCCGGATGTGAATCGACATATCGAAGAGCACGTTTCAACACGATTTTTTGAACAGGCCTTCAAGCTGGATGACCAAAAACCAGTCGCCGATTCAATACAAACTTGGCCGCGACCTGTCTCCAATTATAACCAATGGCTTGTTCAAGAGTTACACGTCACTCCAAACACAATCCAACTCGCTCGGCATTACGACGACTTGGCAAAACGACTGCAAAACAGCCTGGCCATGGAACAGGGAGTCGCATTAGGAGTCCTCTCATTAAGAAGTGCAAGAGCCGGGTTGCTCAAGCATCCGAACGACCCTGACGCCTACCGGGTTCTCGTCGATGCACAAGCTTTGCTCGATCGATCAGAACGGCTTTTCCTTCAGGCGAATGGTCAAAATTACACCTTACAGATTCGTGCTCAACAGATCCTTTGCCAGGCTTTTCATGCCGCCAAAGCGAGTGGTAACGACCCTGGGGATTTAAGAAAACTCTTCGTGATTCTGCTCGGGCAACAAAATCTTGATACGGCAGGTTTCATTGCCGACCAGTATTACGAGATCACTGGAAAACTCATCACTCAAGAAGATGGGAATGATGAAACGACTCAGGAGAAAGCCAATGAGGTCCTTGAGCAAATTGATGAATTGGTCTTACAGATCGAAGAGCAAGTTGCCGAGGCGCGGTCGAATTCAACTCCATTACCTCAACTGGTAGGTATCGCAATGAACGGTCGCTGCCAAAAAATGGCGTTAGCTCTTTTAGAGGAAGACAAGACGATCCTCGCCAAAAATCCTGCATTACAATTGACGTACGCCAATTTACTCATGGGGGATGGTCGCACCGAAGACGCATGGATTCAACTGGAAGAGATGCAGACGATTGCTGATCAAATCGGAACTCAGAATCCACTGTTCGTTTCTCAATGGCGAAGTTCAACAGCTGTGGCGAATCTGATCGCAAATGATTTAAGTCGAGCTGCAACTCTTTGGGCTGAAGATGCCGAGGCACAAAACGAGCAAAACATCCGTGCGTTGCTTGTGCAGCCTCCAGCCGCCTCAGCTCCAAATCAAACCATGGATATTTGGTCAGGGATCACATTGCGAACTCACGCGAATGCTCTCGTGAATTTCCCCGAGCGCTGGGCGACCGCAAAGCTGCAAGAGGCCCTGGTCCGAATCGATCAAGGGGAACTCGAACCAGCTAGAGACGCCCTGGCAGCGATCTACGAAGGTCATCCAGAATTTTCAATGCGAAGTCTCGTTGTCTTTTATCTTACTTTGATCACTGGAGAACAGTACGAGATTGAACCACCAAGTGCGTGGATTCCAGTCTGGGGGGACATGTTTTCTCCTGACGAAGAAGAGGATGATTCTAAGAATACACAACCAGCAAATTCCAAGAATACTCCCGAGGATGCTGTAACTCCTTCAAACCTACCTCCGCCTCCATCACTTCCTGAACGTCCTTCAAAGGCAAACTGAAAGATTTCTCAATGTCTACGCTTAACGATTCTCAGCGACAAGAGATTCTTGACGCCATCAAGTCAGGTCAGAAGATCGCGGCGATTAAGTTATATCGCGAGCATACCGGACTGGGATTGAAAGAAGCGAAGGAGTTTATCGAAGAATTGACAGACCAATTGAGAGAAGAAAATCCGGATGCCATTCAATCTTCAAAAGCTGGCTGTAGCACGGCAATGATTGCTTTCAGTTTACTGGTCGGGATGATGCTTCACTGGTTACAATCATAACTCAGGATTCCATTAGGATTCTGATACAGATTATTTAGACACCGTTGAAAGGCGTCGATTGTGTTCTTGAAACATCTTTTGTGTTTAGGCTTCCTTGCAGTTAGTCAGCTGGCGTTTGTTTCCCAACTGAAAGCGGAAAACTGGCCGGGCTGGCGCGGTCCAACTGGAGATGGAATCAGCACCGAAACAAGCATCCCCACAACATGGGGGAAGGCAGGAAATAATCTACTCTGGAAAGTCAAAATTCCTGGTGATGGACACTCTTCACCCGTCATTTGGGAGGATCGCATCTTTCTTACGTCCTGCCTGGAGGATTCAGACGAGCGTGTTCTGCTCTGCCTGAATCGCAAGCAAGGTGAAATTTTGTGGCAGAAGACAGTCGTTTCCTCACCGCTGGAATCACGGCACAAGTTCAATAGCTATTCATCCGGAACTCCCGCGACGGATGGAAAGCTGGTCTACGTTGCATTTCTAGCAGTCGACGGCAGTACTGTTGAAGCAACGAACGTCGGGAAAGCTCGCCCTGTGACTCCGGGAGAAATCGTTGTTGCCGCCTATGACTTTGCTGGAAACGAAGTCTGGAAAGTTCGCCCAGGTGGATTCATCAGCGTCCACGGGTTTTGCAGTTGTCCTGTTCTGCACAATGGCAAAGTCATCATCAACGGTGATCACGATGGCGAATCGTATCTCGTGGCGCTCGATAGCAAAACAGGTCAGACGGTCTGGAAGAAGCCTCGCAAAAACAAAATTCGCAGCTACGTCACTCCTTTAATTCGCAAGATCGAAGGTCGCACCCAAATGGTCCTCTCAGGCAGTGAGCATGTTGCGAGTTACAATCCGGAAACCGGTCAGCAGCATTGGACCGTGGACGGACCGACCGAGCAGTTCGTGGCCTCGATGGTCTACGATGGTGCAAAATTCTATCTCGTCGCCGGGTTTCCGACCTATCACGTCATGGCAATAGATCCGACCGGGACTGGGAATGTGACAGACTCGCACGTCGTCTGGCACGAAACAAACGTGAAGTGTTATGTCCCGTCGCCCGTCGTCGTTGGTAAGTACCTGTTTGTCGCTGACGATCACGGGATTGCGAACTGTTTCGACACTGAGTCTGGAAAGCGCCTTTGGAGAGACCGCTTCGGTCGGCACTTCAGCACCTCACTCGTTGCCGCAGGTGGTCTCGTCTATTTTCTGGACGACGATGGCAAAACAACGATTGTCAGACCAGGGGTTGAGCCTGAGATTGTCGCCGTGAATGAACTCGGAGAAGAATGCCGCGCTTCACCTGCGATTGCAGATGGTCGACTCTACATTCGTGGATTGAATCATCTCTATTGTATTGGAGAAAAACCGAAATTGGAGGCAAGCAAGTGAAACTCCTTCGCCAGTTGGTGCTCAAGCAGCATGAACTTGGATATCTCAGTGACGAGATTCTGCACGACATTTCGGAAGAAGAAAAAGTTCCGCTCTACCGGCTCGAAGAACTCGTTTCCTTCTACCCGGTATTCAGACGAACACCTCCGCGTAAATTTACCATCGATGTTTGTCGTGATGTCTGCTGTTCGATCGCCGATTGCAGTTCCACCGGACAACAAGTCATGAAGACACTGGATGCCCAAGGGATTGATTATGAACTTCGCGAAGTCTCCTGCCTCGGTCGTTGCGATTCAGCGCCTGCAGTTGTCATTAACGACCGCCCGACTGCACCGTTCACTCTCAAAGACCACCAGGAAATTCTCACTCAACTTTCAGGGCAAGTCTCCTCACAAGGAGATGCACAAGAAACACCTCAGTGGAAGTGTAACCCTTACACTTCCACCGCGGACAACTACGGAACCTTGAGGCAACTGATTGCATCACAGGATGATTTATCAACAACTTGTATCGACCGACTTAAGGCGACGAATCTGACCGGTCGCGGCGGCGCAGGTTTTCCGACGGGCGTGAAATGGGAACTCGTATCAAAGGAACAATCAAAGACTAAGTACGTCATCTGCAACGCCGACGAGAGCGAACCGGGAACATTTAAGGACCGAGAGATTCTCAGAGTGGCCCCTCACCTAGTCATCGAGGGCATGCTGCTTTCCGGGTTGACCATCGGAGCAGAACTCGGAATTGTTTACATCCGTCACGAATACGGTCCGGAGCAAGAAGCACTCAAAACCGCAATTGACGATGCTTACAAGCAAGGCATGCTGGGAAGCGATGCCGCCGATTCTGGACGCACTTTCAATATCGAAATTTTCGTCTCGCCCGGCGGATACATTCTTGGTGAAGAAACGGCGCTGCTGGAAGCACTCGAAGACAAGCGCGGAGAACCTCGCAACAAACCTCCCTATCCCGGGCAGTCCGGGCTTCGGGGCCAACCGACACTCATCAACAACGTCGAAACATTCGCTGTCGCTCCTTCTATTATTGCGAATGGACCTCAATGGTGGTCTGATCAGGGAGTGGATAGCTACGAAGGTTTGAAGTTCGTTTGTATTTCCGGTGACATCGAATCTCCAGGCGTCTTCGAAGTTCCCATGGGGACGACATTCGCCGAAGTGATTCACATGGCAGGCGGCGTAAAGGATGGCAAGAGCCTCAAAGCGTTTCTGCCCGGCGGTGCCAGTTCTCTCTTCATGAAGCCAGATTTGATAGGAACGCCTATTGATTTCAGCGCCGTTAAAGAGGCAGGCAGCATGCTCGGCACGGGAGCCATCATGGTCTTTCACGAAGACCGAAATCTGTACGAAGTCGCAACAAACATCACACGTTTTTTCCGAAATGAATCTTGCGGAAAGTGTGTCCCTTGCCGCATCGGTAGCGAAAAAGCCGTGGGGATTCTTGAAGGAGTTTCCACCGGTCGCTTGGAAGTCCCAGACTTGGAAATCCTTGATGAACTCCACGAGACTTTACAGGAAACATCAATCTGCGGATTGGGTCAGGTCGCCCTCGCACCAGTGCTATCAATACTAAAACAGTTTCCCGAGGAGATTGTCGATCATGTCGGGTGAAGTGCAGAAATTAAGTAATATTGAACTGACCATTGACGGGAAAGAAATCTCAGTCGCTCCCGGAACAACAATCTTGGCAGCGGCTAGTGAACAGGGAATCGACATCCCGGTTCTATGTCACTCCGGAAAAATGAATCCGGTCGGGGTTTGCAGAATGTGCGTCGTCGATGTCGGCGGACGCACCTTAGCACCATCCTGCATGCGTGAATGCGAGGCAGGTTTGGAGGTTCAAACCGAAAGCGACAAGGTTCTCAAACACCGACGAATGTTGACCTCACTTTTACTCAGCGACTACGAACAACCTCGTGTAGAGCAAGGAGACTGTCTCCCGAAAACAAATCAGCTGACTAGCCTCGGTACTGAATACGGATTGCTCGCTGAAGACGGCGCTTCACAAGACGACACGCTCAACTTGCTGCGGAACGTTGGTGACAATTCTCCGGTCGAGTCGCGTCCTCACGATGGCAGTTCGCCGGTCATCTTTGTCGATCACCAAGCCTGTATTATGTGTGACTGTTGCATTCGTGCCTGTGATGACATTCAGTCGAACGATGTGATTGGTCGTTCTGGAAAGGGATATTCCGTTCAGATCTCGTTCGATTTGAACACCCCCATGGGAGACAGCACCTGCGTCTCGTGTGGCGAATGTGCGGCAGCGTGTCCGACGGATGCTTTGTCTCATAAAGCGAATGCGAAGTCAGCGTTCAATATCGAGTTACCAATCACCAGCGTCGATAGCGTTTGCCCGTACTGCGGTGTTGGTTGCGCGATCACTTATCAGAAGCAGGGTAACTCCATCGTCCAAGCG
The DNA here is from genome assembly GCA_030626405.1 of Planctomicrobium sp. Taxonomy (GTDB): domain Bacteria; phylum Planctomycetota; class Planctomycetia; order Planctomycetales; family Planctomycetaceae; genus Thalassoglobus. Next base: position 4,678 of record DAOUPA010000150.1, on the reverse strand, counting down.
GACGGTCGCGAGAGCATCATCAATCACGGTCGACTTTGTGTAAAGGGACGCTACGGCTGGGATTACACGATGCATCCGCAGCGGCTGACCAAGCCACTTATTCGCCGTGAAGAACACTATCCGAAGCAACCTCTCTCCCCCGAAGTGCAATCGTCTCTATCCGGAAAACAAAAGAAACCGGGCGGCATTGTTATTGACGAAAACGTCTACGCCGCCTTTCGCGAAGCAACCTGGGAGGAAGTTTTTGACCTCATCGCTGCGAAATTCACCTCCTTGAAAAGCGAATTCGGAAGCAATTGTCTGGCAGGGTTCGGTTCTGCAAAATGCTCGAACGAAGAGGCGTACCTCTTCCAGAAAATGATTCGCGCCGCGTTTGGCACGAACAACGTCGACCACTGTACGCGGTTGTGTCACGCTTCCTCCGTTGCCGCGCTCATGGAGACCATCGGTTCTGGCGCGGTCACAAATGTCTTTTCCGATGTCGAAAACTCTGCGGTTTGCCTCGTCACTGGTTCGAATACAACTTCCAATCATCCGGTCGCTGCGACGTTTATTAAAGAAGCGGTCAAAAATGGAACGAAGTTGATTGTCGTTGACGTTCGAGACCATGAATGGACGAAACATGCGACTCATTTCGCACAGATCAATCCTGGCAGTGACGTCGCCTTTTACAATGGTGTCATGCATTGCCTGATTCGTGATGGTCTGGTTGATACCGATTACATCGCGGAATTCACCGAAGGCTATGAAGAGCTTCAAGAGTTACTGATAAACAGTTGGTCACCTGAAACGGCTTCTGCAATTTGTGGTGTAGCAGCGGAAGAAATTGAAGCCATTGCGCAAACCATCGGGGCAACTACAGCCAAAGAAGATTTCGGCAATATGCTCGTTTTCTGGGGTATGGGGGTTTCTCAGCATACCCATGGAACCGACAACGCCCGCTGTCTGATTTCTCTTTGTTTACTCACCGGGAATATCGGGAAGCCGGGGTCGGGCTTACATCCTCTGCGAGGGCAGAACAACGTTCAGGGCGCGAGCGACTCTGGGCTGATCCCGATGGTTTACCCCGACTATCAACCTGTGACGAATGATGAAATTCGCCATAATTTTGAACGAGCCTGGGGTGTTGATCTCGATCCAAACCCGGGGCTGACGGTTGTTGAGATCATGAAAGGGGCGCTCGATAAAACGATTCGTGGTATGTACATCATGGGTGAGAATCCGTTTCTCTCGGATCCAAATGCAAATAAAGTCCGTGAGGCACTCGCAAATCTTGACTTCCTCGTTGTGCAGGATATTTTCCTGACCGAAACGGCCGAATTCGCAGATGTGATTCTGCCTGCGAGTAGCTTCTTTGAGAAGACTGGAACCTACACAAACACCGACCGCCGCGTTCAACTTGGACATCAGGTTCTCGATTCTCCTGGTGAGGCACGGCTCGATTGGGAAATCCTTTGCGAAGTGGTCAAGCGTATGGGCGTGGAGATGGACTACGCCGATGTTTCCGCCGTCTTTGACGAGTTCGCAGCTCTCACGAACAACTACGCAACACTCAGCCACGACGCACTCGGCAGCACCGGAAAGTTATGGCCGTGCAAAGACGTTGAGACCAGCGATGGGGAGCAAATACTCTTCGGCGAAGGATTCCCCACACCATCAAAACGCGGAAAGTTTGTCCCTTGTTCTTTTGAACCGGCGAAGGAACTGCCTGACGAACAGTATCCACTCATTTTGACAACCGGGCGCGTTCTCGAACACTGGCACACCGGCAGCATGACGCGTCGAAGTGACGCACTCGATGCGCTTGAACCGAATGCTTTCGCAGCGATCAATCCGGAAGATTTATCACGTTTCGGGATTAAAGATCACCAGAGAATCCGCGTTGCTTCACGTCGCGGAGAAATCGAACTTGCAGCGCGCAGTGATCGCACCATCGAGGCAGGCACGATTTTCATTCCTTTTCATTTCCGTGAAGCCTCTGCCAACATCCTCACGACAGATGCCTTAGACCCCTACGGTAAGATCCCCGAATTCAAGTTCTGTGCCGTCAAGATATCGGCAACGTAGGAGACTTCCTGCTACCACGACATGAACAAACCCCACTTCTAACCACAAGCATTGCCTTGTCGATTGAAGCTCTCGGACTCGGATAAGTCACAACGACTTCAGGGAGACACCTCCACAGAGATAGCAGGAAAAAAGGCGTGAAACTGTGTCCAGTCGTCATTCAGGGCTTATGCTGGCTCCATGCCCTGCATGCGCCGCCAGGCGCTAAGTTGTCCGAGGTGCATCATGATATGACCACTTACGTAGAAGCCATGCATGCCACCGAGAGTCGGAAAGAGTTCTTTGATCCTCCCCTCTCCTGGATTTTCATTCTGAAATATTTCGTCCGAAGCCGCTCGCAGTTTATCGAGTGCAACTCGATATCCATTGAAATACAGCTTCGTAATCTCTTCCATCGGAGGGTAAATTGCTCCGCCGACATCATCTTGACATGTCGCCGCCGGGCTGAACAAATCTTGGTAATTATCGGGAACTGCGACCTCAGCAGGATCGTGTCCGAGTTGCTCGACAATCTTCGTCGGATAAATACTAAGGTGTCCCAGAATAAATGCAGGATGATTGGAATTGACCGCAACGTCTCCTACGTTAGCAAATCGTGCAAATGTCTCAGCCGGGACGTCTTTCAGAAGGCGTTCGGTATACCCGAGGCAAAGTTCCAGTGAGTCGGCGATACAATTTCCAATTGAGCGTGACATGATATTTTCCATCTGTTTTAAAGGTAAGTAATAGAATGGTGCGGTAGGCGCAGCTTTCACATTGCCGCACGTCTTCCTGGTTTTTCTCGTTCGATGTGTTCCATACCACAAGCCCCAGCGGTGGGGAGTATTTTATTGGGACTGCAACGGCCTGTTGGATTGAAGACCGAGCGAATGTCAGTCATGACTTCCACGTCAGTATCGGAAAACATCTGATCCATAAAGCTGATTTTTTCAACACCGATTCCATGTTCGCCGGTCACGCTTCCACCAAGTTCGAGACATTTGGAGAGAATTTCGTCGCCTGCTGCGATCACACTTTTCGTTTGCTCGGCATCTCGCTCATCGAAGAGCAAGATCGGATGAATGTTGCCGTCCCCTGCATGGAAGACGTTCACGATTCGAATTTTGTGTCGCTTGCTCACTTCGAGAATGAATTCGAGGATCTCTGGTAATTTTGTACGCGGAACGACACCATCTTGCGTGCAATAACTGGGAGCAAGTCGACCAATAGCACCGAAAGCTTGTTTGCGACATTTCCAGAGAAGCTGGCGTTCTTCCGGAGTGTTGGCAGAACGTACTTCTCGGGCGCCGTGTTGAGTGCAGAGGTCAATGATTTTCTGTTTCTCCGCATCGACAGAAACTTCAAGCCCGTCGACTTCAATCAGAAGTACAGCTCCGGCATCAAGTGGAAACCCGAAATGAAAAGCATCTTCCAGGGCGCCAACGATTCCCTGATCCATCATTTCCAGTGCAGCAGGAATGATCCCTGCCCCAATGATTCCGGAGATTGCGGCGGTTGCGTCCGTTACCGTTTCAAAAACTCCGAGCATTGTGCGGTAAGCATCTGGATTACGAGTCAGCTTCACCCAGACTTTCGTTGCAATCCCGAATGTTCCTTCGCTGCCGACGAACAAACCTGTCAGATCCAGTCCTGGAAGATCCTCGCATGGTCCGCCAAGCTGTACAAGTTCTCCGTCAGGGAGAACGACTTCGAGTCCAATCACATGGTTGACCGTCACGCCGTACTTCAGAGTGTGCGGTCCTCCAGAGTTAGTGGCGACATTCCCACCGATGGTACATGCACCCTGTGATGACGGATCCGGTGCATAATGGAGTCCGGAATGACTCAGTCGTTGTGTCAAATGGATATTGACGAGACCTGGTTCGACAATGGCATAACAGTCTCGCTCGTTGATTTCGAGAATTTGCCGCATCCGCGTCAGGCAAATCATCACTCCCCCACCGACGGGGAGCGTTCCTCCGGCGAGGCTCGTACCGGCACCGCGTGGAACGAACGGAAGATCAAACTCATTGCAAAGTTTGACTATCCGACTGACCTGTTCGGCAGTTGTTGGAAAGACGACAACATCAGGAACACGTTTTTCGACCACGTAACCGTCGCACTCGTAGACAATCAACTCGTCTTCAGATGCGAGAATATCCTCTGAGGGGAAAATCTGTTGAAGCCGAGATTGAAATTCTGAAATGGTTGTCGCAGGCATGATCGTCAGTCGTGTTACATCGCCATACATGTTTAATGTATAGCGAAATCAAAGAGTCCTCGGAGTTTGTGAGGTGTAGTATTGAGCGTAGACGACCTTGGAGCAACTCAGTCGAGTTCAATGAGCGTTTGCGTCCGCAATACGGCTAAATCCTCAGGGAACGTGTGAAACGTATGCACCGAAAGCATTCTTTCACTTCCTTCAACGCGTATCAGGCTGAGTGCACCAGGCATCAAGCGATTCTGTGCAGGGAATTGATGAGAGAGGAAGACCTTTGAACATTCGTTTTCGAGTTCCATTTGCACACGAGTAAAAACTGAAAAACTAACGAGATCAACTTCTCCTGCAAAGTGATAAAGAAATGGATCTCCGGTATCGTAAAGAACTTCTTCTTGCTCGTTATAGAAGTAG
>DAOUPA010000429.1 GCA_030626405.1 Planctomicrobium sp. | reverse complement strand
CCGATGAATGATGTCGCCCCACTCTCGCTTCATGCTCCATCGGCACCTCGAACAAATCAGTTCGTCGAAACCTTGCGATCATGGAATGTGAACGCGACAGTACGAAAACGAAAAGGCGCCGACATCGACGCCGCCTGTGGACAATTGCGACTCGACCAACAGTCCAGTTCTGAACCAGTCGTTCATGAACTTGATGTTACGTAGAGTTCGGGAATTCGACATATTGCAAGATGGAGAACCAATCTGAATGTGGCAGTTGACTGCACTGGGACCGGAACCGCAACAACGCTGGAAGCAGCGACTTGAGAGAGGTCGTTCCTACTCTGTGGGGCGTTCGCCAGATTGTGACTCGCCCGTGATCTGGGAATCGCAACTCTCAAGAAAGCACTTTTCGCTTGTTATTGAAGAAGACGTGGTCACACTCAAAATTGAAGAGAATGCCCGAAACCCGCTCTTCATTAAAGGTGAAGAAGTCACATCCGGCAGTCACGCTTCACCTGACAAGTTTGTGGTCGGGCAAACCACATTCTATCTAAATAAAGTCGCTCCTTCTTCTCACTCTCCGAACGCACCGTTTCAGGAATTGACATTTTCGCAACGGGAATTGCAGCAGGTTCAATTCGCTGACGCCGACCGTCGCCTGGAAGCTCTGGCGCGTTTGCCGGAAGTGATTGATGAATCGACTTCGAAAGAAGAATCCGCAACGAAACTCGTTTCACTGATCCTGGCAGGCATTCGAAATTCGGAAGCAGCAGCGGTCGTTTCGATCTCGGACGAAAACCAGGTTGATGTCCATGCCTGGGAACGGCGAAACGAACTCGAAGGTGTCTTTCGCCCCAGCACACGACTTGTGAAGGATACTTTAGAAGGCCAGCGGTCCGTTTTGCACATCTGGGAAAAGAGTGCTGAGCAAGGTCAACAGTACACACTGGCGGCAGAATTTGACTGGGCGTTTTGCGTCCCTTTGAAAGTTGCAGATCGCGAGAAGTGGTGTGTTTACGTCGCGGGGCAGTTGGATTCTCCATTTATGGAAGGTGCGCAGGTTCGCCAGAACATTCAATCCGACGTCCGCTTCGCACAACTCGTCGGTGAAGTCATTAGTTCGTCACAACGCATGAATCGAATGGAAGGACAGTTGTCAGTGTTGCGTAGATTTCTCTCCCCACCCATATTGACCGCATTGGAAGAAACGGGACATCAACACGAACTCAATATCGATCTGCTGAAGCCGAAGGAGTGCGACGTTACGGTTCTGTTTTGCGATCTGCGAGGGTTCAGTCATCGCGCGGAAGCTTCTGCAGATGACCTCACTGGCTTGCTCGAACGTGTCAATGGCGCGCTCGAAGTCATGTCTCGGGAAATTTTAAACCATGGTGGTGTCACGGGTGATTTCCTCGGTGATGCTGTTCTCGGTTTTTGGGGTTGGCCATTTGGTTCGGAAGACGCTCCACTCAAGGCGTGTCGCGCGGCACTTTCCATTCGTCGTGAGTTCTTACGAATTCAACGAGATGCGGACCATCCGCTGCAAGACTTCCAAGTTGGGGTTGGCGTCGCGCATGGACGTGCTGTTGCTGGTCAAATCGGAACGAGCGGACGAATGTCCGTGACGGTATTTGGTCCCGTTGTCAATCTCTCGAGTCGACTCGAAGGGATGACAAAGAAACTCCGCGTCCCGATTGTCATGGACGAAGCGACCGCTCAATTGGCAAGACGAGGGTTGGCTGAAAATGAAGGGAGAGTTCGCAGCCTTGCGAAAGTATTGCCTTACGGAATGGAAAATTCTTTGAAAGTGAGTGAGTTGATTCTCCCATTTGGTGAAGACTCAGAATTAACTGACGAACAAATTGAAGTTTATGAAGCAGGCGTCGAACAATTCATGACCGGTCATTGGGAAGAGGCCTATCGATCTTTGCACTCCATGCCTTCGAGCGATCAGGCACAAGACTTTCTGCTGGCAATCATCACTCAAAACAATCGTCGGGCTCCTGCAAATTGGAAGGGAGTGATCGAGCTTCCAAGCAAGTGAGACACGCGTTTTTTTCTGAACTTTCTCAACACTCAAAAAAGTTGACAAAGCGACTTCACAGTCTGCATCGTTTTTGGTTAAATCATTTCTTCAACTCACATCAAGTCATGATGTGTGATCGGCTCTGATAATTATTTCCAGACCGTATCCGATACTCATTTTCCTCTTCGTGAGGTGATAATAAATATGATCCACTATTCGTGTGATCTGTGTGGCGGTTCGCTTGGCAAAGAGCGATACGAAGCAAATATTGAAATTGCTCCGAAATTCGACCCCGACGAACTGACAGAAGACGACCTGAACACAGATCATTTGCAGCAGATTGCAGATGAAATCTCGTTGATGGATTCGACGGACGATTTTAAACTCGAAGAGACCGGGGCAAAAACCCTCAAGCTCGATTTCTGTTCGTCTTGTGCCAGGAGATTTCTCAAGTCTCCATTGAATCTTGCTCCGAAGTCAAGAGTGACGTTCAGCAAGAATTAGAAGCGGTCCCAAAACTATCAGAAACGGCTCCGGAGACTGAACAAATGAATCAATCTCAGGGTTTCAGGACCGGTTCTAGTAAATCTGGTCAGGCGTTCTAAGCGATGTCTTCGCAGTCGCGATATCGACGAAACACCCACTTCAAGTGGGTCGGTTTGATATTGCTGCTTGCATGGGGTGCGTATCGCGCCTCGGTGATTCAACAGCAAGATGGCTCGCAAAGTGCTGATTTCGAGGATGTCAAAGTTCTTCGCGTGATCGATGGAGACACCCTTCTCATTGAGGGCTCGCGTCGTGTTCGCTTGCTGGGAGTTGATACTCCCGAGACAAAACACCCCCGACTCCCTCCACAACCGTTTGGTGCTGAAGCGACTGAATTCACAAAACAGTTGGTGGAGGAGAAAACTGTTCGACTGGTCTTCGACAAAGAACGATTTGACGACTATCAACGAATCCTTGCTTTTGTCTACATCGACGAGCGGTCATTGAATGAGGAGCTTGTTCTGGCCGGGCTGGCGACTGCCGAAACGCAATATCCGTTTCGAAGCGACATCAAAAAACGCCTGCTCGCGGCGGAAAAAATAGCGAAGGAACAGGGGATCGGAATCTGGTCACTCGAATCATCGAGATAAAGCAACTTCGAAAATGTAAATATTGCAGAACTGACGTTCCCTCGGTCCGAAATATTTGTTACCAAGTCCATACTCGGGATGGGTTTTCGTCAATGACCTGCTCCTGATTACAGTTGCCGACTCGTCCAGAGAAGGAGTCTCCGTGTCGAACCCAGATCGAATTCCACGTCCCAAACATCTCTTTCCGGAAGTAGCCGCTTGGCTGATTCAAGGGGAGCGTGGTCTTCTGAGGATGCGCTGGGCCTTGCGCGAAAATCACGATTGGTTCCCTGCCTGGTCCATTGGATCGATAGCCGGGGTTTGTGGGATCATGCTCGCAGTTCTTTTGTTCTTCATGGAAGAACAAAAGCTGGTTGCCGCTCCGACGGCCTCTTCCGAATCGCAGTCTGTTCTCGCAACAGTGCCTGAGCCGGAGCTCACTTTGGCTTCTTCTTCTGCTGATCTTGTTTTTCCTCCGATTCTGAGTTCAGCAGGTTCCGATCTTTCGCGGTCCGAGATTTTTCGTTCTCGACTTCCATTCCTCTGGGACCAACGAGAAATCGCGACGACCACTTCGCGCCCGCAACGGATCAATGAGAAACTCGTGAATGACGAATGGCTCACGACACTCCCGAATCCACAGCCGTTTAATCGCTTCCAATCTTACCTTCCGCTGGGAGCAACTGTTCCGATTCCTCCTTCGTACGTGACAAGTACAGTCTTGCGGACCACTTTCGATGGTGTTCAGCCAACTCGCAATCAAGGGATTCTCATCGAGAAGCTGACACCTCCGGCGACAAGTGTCGGACAGCCGTTTTCCTACACGATTCAAATTACGAATCGCACCAACGATCCCATCGATCAGGTGGTCGTTCGCGAGCGTCTCTCTGCGATTCATCGAGTCTCCAAAGTTGATCCCCCGGCAGCTGTCCAAGGTGATGAATTGGTTTGGTCTCTCAGCAAGTTGCCTGCACATGAGCGGCGAACTTTGCAAGTCACCTTGATTCCTGATTCTCAGGCGCTTATCAAAACTGAAACGACTTTACAGAACAAATCAAGAGTCGGTGGAATCGCCCACATTTCAGCTCCGCTACCCAAAGAGCCAGAGTTGATACCTGTTGAACCGGAAGCTCCCGTTGTTCCAGTCTTCGAAGAACGCAAACCTGAACCAGCACCTGATCCGGTCCCGGTTTCCAGCCTTCCGAAGCCATTCCCAGATCTCAAACTGACGGTCACTCCTGTTCGAACCGTGAAGAAAGGAGAAACGATCTCACTCACCTTCACGGTGAGCAACGTCGGGACTGCCCCAGCAACAGACATCGCGCTCTATCTTCATCTTTCAGGAGAAATGAAACATAAGTTTGGAGATCGCGTGAAACACACGATTTCACGATTGGAACCGGGACAAACCCACAAAGCTTTGTTCCAGGCAACCGCTCGCAAACCCGGAAACGGCCGACTCTCGGCATCATTAACAATGCAGGGAGCAGAAGAAGAATCGGAAGAATTCGCAATCCACATTGAATCTTCGCCGCAGGGAATCTCTCGCCGTAGCCAAAAGACTTCCTCAGCCACCGAGCGTCCAGCGGAAACCAACTTGAGCAGCACCCAATGGAAGCGATTTACCGAGTAGATCACCGGGTGAAATTTTTCTCTCAATTCCTTCTCAACGATCATCGATCAAACCACATCGATTGCGGTGCAGTGAATCGGTCCGCCGTTCGTGTTTCTGAATGATCACAGAGCACGCAGGGTTGCAAGATTGCCATCATCACGGCAACATTCGTTTCGCCTGTCTGTGGCACGCAAGGTAACGACATTGTCACCATGTACTCAAAACGTGTTTGGAAATTCGAATCACTGCCGCATTGCTGCAACTTTTGTCCCCCCTCTCTGGGGGGAGAGGGTTAGGGTGAGGGGCGAAGATCAATTTTCAAACAGGTTCTCAGACAGATTTCTTGCTCTGAAGATCGAAAGCTCGTTTCATGAATACGGATATTTTTCACGGATGTATTCCTGCATTGATGACTCCCTGTCATTCTGCAGGCACTCCCAATTACCCCGCGCTCGTACAAAAAGGACAAGAACTCGTCGCGGCTGGTATGAGTGGTGTCGTGTATTGTGGTTCCATGGGAGATTGGCCATTGCTTTCAAATGAGCAGCGGCAAGAAGGCGTTCGGCAACTCGCCGAAGCAGGGGTGCCTGTGATTGTTGGAACCGGCGCTCAAAATTCCGCACATGCAGCAAGTCATGCAGCTCATGCTCAAGATGTTGGAGCCGCTGGACTCATGGTGATTCCCCGGGTCCTGTCGCGCGGAACATCCACGGCGGCTCAGCGAGATCACTTCGCGCGTGTGCTGAGTGCAGCGCCAGAATTGCCAGCAGTGATCTACAACAGTCCCTACTACGGTTTTGAAACCAAAGCAGATCTCTTCTTTGATCTTCGAAGGGAGTTTTCGAATCTGGTTGGGTTTAAGGAATTCGGCGGAAGAGATTCACTCAGCTATGCCGCCGAGAACATTACAAATGCCGACGAAAATGTACTTTTGATGGCGGGTGTCGACACACAGGTGTTTCACGGATTCGTTCGCTGCGGTGCCATCGGCGCAATCACCGGCATTGGAAATTGTCTCCCAGATCAAATTCTGCACTTCGTCGAACTATGCAGGCGCGCGGCAGCAGGTGATGTCGTCGCCAGAAAAAATGCTCTCGAACTCGAAGAGGCATTGACGGTTTTGTCTCGATTCGACGAAGGTCCAGACCTCGTACTCTACTACAAACATCTCCTGGTGCTTCTCGGAGATAGAGACTACGAACGTCATTTCAATGAAACCGACAAACTCGCCCCAAGCCAGAAAAAGTTTGCCGAAGATCAGCTGAATCT
>DAOUPA010000753.1 GCA_030626405.1 Planctomicrobium sp. | reverse complement strand
CGAATGTCGCGCACACGACCCTGACCGTCCCCCCTCTAACGGGACCAGGGTTTGGCAGACATTCGTCATACTGAAACCGTTTAAACACGGAGAAGGAAGAATGCCTCAGGTGCGTTACACAACCGAACAGATCATTCACAAACTTCGAGAGATCGAAGTGGTGGTTGCTCAAGGAATCTCAATCAAGCAGGCTTGTCGTCAGTGCAGCATTGCGGACAAGACCTATTACAAATGGCGAAAAGCTGTGTGAGGTTGTTCGCGTTGGCACGAAACGGTGGTCTGCGTATGGATCAGGCCAAGAGGTTCAAGGAGATTGAGAAAGAGAATGCCCGTCTGAAGAAGCTCTTAGCTGAAGCGGAACTCGATAAGGCGATTTTGAAGGAGGCTGCCTCGGGAAACTTCTAAGCCCAGTGAAGCGGAGAAAGGCCGTGATCTATGTCCGCAACACATTGGGCGAAGAAAAGTCTCGGAGCGTCGAGCTTGTCGAGTTCTTGCTCACGGTGAACCGCAGTGGGGGGCTGGATGTCCTTGAATTGAATGACGCTTTGGAAGTCTTCGGCAATGAAAACTCGCGTGCATCACAAGTCGTTGAGTTGAAGTTTTTTGGTGGGCTCACCGGCGAAGAGATCGCAGAGCAACTCGGTGTTTCACTGAGTACTGTAAATAGCGACTGGCGCTACGCTCAGGCTTGGTTGTACCAGCAACTACACGCTGGCGATTAAGTGTTTACTGGTGAATGTCGTTTGGGGATGAGATGGGATTGATCGTGAGGTTCAATTTGACTGGAAATCCATAAATGTATTTTTTGTCTGCACAGTTTCCATGTAGATGACGCCAATGCTTGTGTCTCGACAAACCGCAATTAATCACAGTTCACGTTCGAGAAAAATCGTGACTCTTGCAGGGCCTTCTGTACAAGATTCGCCTGTAATACTAAGAACGTTTCAGAATGGCCATCAAGCTCTCGGACGCGGAACTTCTCGAACTGTTCACAAAAGCCCAATCGGGGGATGAATCAGCCTTAGGACAAATTCTCGATCAGCATCGAGATCAATTACGGCGATTCGCAGAGAGTGAACTTGATTAAATGATTTCTGGGCGAATGGATGCTTCCGCATGTTGTTCAATAAACTTTTTTATCAGCATGTAAGAAAGTCAATCAGTTTGAAGGGAGTAGCCTTCAGGAATTTGTTGCTCGGATCTATCAGATCCAACGCCACAACATTCAGGATCTGATCAAGCAGCACGTGGGAGCTAAGAAGCGTGATGTGAATAAAGAGCAAACTGTGGATCTCGTTCAAATTCCCTCAGGTCACAAAGTTTCCCCCTAGCAGCCTGTTGAAAAATGCATGCTTTGCCGTTGTCGGGTTGGGAAAGTTTGGCTGAATTTTGAGTGTCGAGTCGTAGACGCGTGAGGGATGTTTTTCCTCGAAGTTGACAACGAAACGTTGCAGAGCTTCCAGCAGAGTCGAATCGACCGCGGCTGTTTTGCATTTCAGCAAGCCATGTTCGTGAATGATTCCAAGGATCGCATGAAACACTTGGTCATGAACTTCCAGCGAGAGTCGGTCGCGAATACGAGTCAGAGAACTGTGGTCAGGCGTCTCTTCGCCGAGAGGAACTCCCAGGAACCGACGAAGCGAGAGCGAGCCTTCACAACGCCATGCGATCCCACGTTGCGAGTCGATCCCTTCAAGGTAACCAATCATCAGCATGCAGAAATAGACGCCAGGAGGAATCGAACGGCGTCCCGCCTTTTTGTAGAACGACTCGCAAAGTTCTTCTGCGAATCTATCGAAACCCGCCTCGGCCAACACGCTGTTGAGCTTGTCGTAAAAGATGTGGCCCGGTCCACCAGGAAGGGACTGCGTCACCGTCCAGAACTCTCCCTGTTGCTCACCACTCCGCTTCCCCAACGCCATCCCGAATTCCTCCGATTTCAATAAACCAACCCCAACCCGAAAAGAATAGCACCCCTGTCAAGTGGTGCGGAGAAAATCAACGGGCTGTTAGATGCTGTCTGACGTGGTTGTGATCTTCTGTCTGATGGCCATCGATTTCGTAATCTCGGACGGGAATTCCGATAGCGT
>DAOUPA010000058.1 GCA_030626405.1 Planctomicrobium sp. | reverse complement strand
TTTTCTTTTCGGCCAGAGGCCTCATGGAAACGGTGAGCTGTTCGACCAAGTCCGTCATTGAGAATTGAGAAATGTGGACATCCATTCTCCCAGCATCGATCTTTGCCAAGTCGAGAATATCGTTGATGAGCAGTAATAGATTTTTTCCGGACGTTTGGATATTTGCCAGGTACTTCATCTGTTTTTCATCAAGGTTCTCCGCAACTGCGAGAACATCGCTAAAGCCCAAGATGCTGTTGAGAGGTGTTCTGAGCTCGTGGCTCATCGTCGCAAGAAATTCGTTTTTAATTTTGTTCATCTCGTGCAGGCTGAGGTTCGCTTGTGCGAGTTCGTCGACCTTGTAATCGAGAGATGAATTCGCCTGCTTGAGATCTTCTTGTGTCGTCACAAGGTGCCTGAGCATGCGGTTGAAAGCGTGGCTAAGTTCCTGGAATTCATCTCCGGTGCGAATGTCGGCACGTTGGTCGAGGTCTCCCTGAGCAATTGCGTCACTGACATCTTTGAGGTGCATAATTGGTTTGACGATGACGTACCGAACAATGACGTAGGCAACACCCATGCCAAGTACGGCCGTCACGATTGCCATGACAATCAGAATCGCGTTGTTTCGGGCGATGTCGTGCTGAGTTTCTTTGAGGTCGAAAGTGATTCGAGCCATTCCCATGATCTGACCTGCTTCTTTGACAAGAGGAGGTTTACCTTGATCGCGATGGCATCTCGCACAAAATTCAGTGGCGATAATTGGTTGAAAATAATGGTATTGTTCTTTCTCAGCGTCTTCAGAAACCCAGTAAGGCTCCCCTCTATCGAACAATCGACTCAACGCTTCAAACTCAAATGAGGAGGCCGGTTTTTCTGTTGATTCAGCGTTTTCATAATCTTCGGGGATGAATTTCCAGTTGACCTCTCGCAAGTGATCGGGCTTAAGTGCTTTACTTAAATCGGCGAAAAATGGGATAGCTTCCAGGTCGTCCGTGTGGAACGCCATCTCGTGAGCCGTTCTGATGTTGTGCGAGATCAATAGCTGCGCACGATCGCGATATTGCCCTTCTACAATTTGGATGTTCAGTTGGGCATAGACATAAAAACTGCCAGTGATCAGAAGCATGAGAGACCCACCGAACATCAGGCGGCACTTGCGCTCGAGGCTCGTTTCTCCAAGAAGTCGTTTGAATCTACGGTAAGACATTTTTGTTGAAAGTTATGGTTGTGAATGCAATCAGTGGATCGGTACGTTGAGTTTCATCTCTCAGATATTCGCCGCGAACCTCGGTCGCAATGAATCACAGTCCTCTGGATAGTATGTGGGGTTCATTGAATCAGGGCAATAAGGATTTCCGGTGAAGGAAACTAATGTGATGGTGTCGATTAACCGGTCAACGAGAGGTTGTGGGTCAGGGAAACGCCTCTTCGAGTTGACCAAGAATCTCCGTCGAGATTCTATAAAACGGCAGAGATTTCCTTGATCTGACGTCGGATTGACGATAGCCTCAGTTCTTGAAGACACGAAAGTCGCAATGGTGGCGGCATGTTCTTTTAAAATTGATCTGCCGCGAGACATGATGTCGGTTTCTTTGTTTGGATGAATTCTGTTTACAGGATGTTGTCGATGAGGGGAGAAGGCTATGAATGTCGCAGTCCTAATGGAGCAGGAAATTAGCCTCGACGTGGTTGAAGAGATTCGTTTACGGACGTGGGCCAGACAAAATTACTTACCCCGCGAACTCCGCGACGACGACTGGCATCCAGTCATTCTGGAGGAGATGCGTCGCAAAGACGAAGAGCGACTTCGATAACACGGGCAAGTGAAGAATTGAATTAGGTTCTCCAATCGCAGGTATGCGATGCCGCTTACGGTGCCAGTCGAACACGACCGTTGACCAACTTGGTTGCCGGTCGTTTTTCATTAGGCTCGTGTTTTTCACTCAGTCGATGTACATGAATTCATTGGAATTCAATAAAATGTGGCAGATGTCGACCAGCGCGGCTGGTGGATCGTTTGAGGTTCCCTGAACGACAAGTGTGCGGCCATTTTGCGCGTCGCGAATCGGAACTTCATTGCTATCAAAATTCCAGTTCCCAACGATACTTTCTCTTGGGGAGTTGAATGATGAGTCAAGAATTTGCGCCTTCGTCAATGTGACGTTTTGCAACTGAATTTGATCGATCCAGCCATCCCAGCGGTGGCGTTTTTGCTTTGATCGACCACCCACGATGAATGGGTCTGGGACGTTTTCACTTGCGACGACCTGATGATCAACAGTTGCGGTTTGGACTTCGTTTGTCGTCAAATCTTTGACAACAAACAAGACTCCTTCAGCACCAGAGACAGATAAGTCGACAGCAGCGGTGATTGTGTAGGGGCGGTTGAGTTCGAGGTGAATTGCAGAGGGGACGACTTCGTACTGTCTCTTTCCTTTTGCATTCTTACCGACAAACTGCAAAATTAGATTGCGAGGTTTGTATGCCGACTTTGTACTCGTTACGCCCAACGCCCAGCCAGGGTGAGAAGTACTGCTGTCCCAATGAGACGCAATTGTCCGGACGGTGGCGTCAGGGTAAAGCGAGCGAAGAAAAACCGTTGCCTGAATTGTGAATTGATTCGTCGGCAGCCCTTTGTTGTCGACCGTTTGCACGGGAGGCGCGTCTTGGTCGTCATTGACTTCGAGCACTTGTGTTCCGATTTTGGGTTGAATCTTGTTGGAGCTGGTTTCTTTCATCTTTCCCGCTTGGTCAATGTACTTGGTCAAGCGGTTTAGTTCGCGCTCGTTCGGTGTGCGTCCGAGCGTCATTAAAAATGCGTCGCGTAATTTTGATTCGGTGCTGACCGCGGAATCTCTATGAATCCGCTTTGCCAACTCCTTCGCACGCAATAGCGTCTGTTTGCCGTTGATGAGCAGCAACGATTGCGATGGAGATGTTGTGACGTTTCGAGTCGGGCTGCTGGACATACGGTCCGGGAAATCGAATGCTGCGAGGAATGGGTCGCGTTTGTTTCGTAGCACTTTGGTGTAGATTGATCGTCGCTTAGATGTCCCTGCTGAACTCCCTTCGCCACCACTCGAGACATCAAGTGTTCCGGTCGCCAGCAATTGGGCATCCCGGATTTCTTCAGCCGCCAGTCGCCGGACGTTCGACTTCCAAAGCAGTCGGTTCGTCGGATCGATCTTCTCTGCCTGAGGGTCCGTTCTTAATGAGGACTGTCGATAGGTTGCGGAGAGAACAATTTCGCGGTGTAACCATTTCAGGCTCCAGTTGTTTTTGACGAACTGTGAAGTCATCCAGTCCAGCAGTTCTGGATGCGAAGGTTGTTCGCCTAAGTGACCAAAATCGCTGGGGCTATCGACGATTCCGGCTCCGAAGTGCTCTTTCCAGATGCGATTGACGATCACGCGCGTTGTGAGTGGCTGCGTCTCTTCGGTGAGCCAATTCGCCAGTGTCGTTCGGCGACCAGTGCTGTTAACCGCTGCTGCCATCGGTTCAATATGTGCAACCTTCGGGTCGAAAATCGTTAAGAAACCAGGAGCAATTTCTCCCAGACGTTCTTTGCTCGGAATGAAAACTGGCGGCGCGACGGTCCCGAAATCGGTCACGGTGAGTCCGGTTGCTAGCGGCTTCGGCTTGAGATGATCAAACGCAGCGAGTTCTTTCTTCAAAGCTTCCCACGTTTTTTTCTCTTCTCCTTTGAATTTTGTCGCTAAAGTTTTGTACTTGTCGATGACCTGTAAATGGACCAGATGACACATCTGTTTTTCGTACGATGTTCGCTCGTCTTCAGGTTTTGCAACCATTGTTTGAATGTCTTCCGGAAACATGATGACCATCGAATGTTCGAGTTCATCGAGCTTCGGCTGTTCGAGTTTGTTTAACCGTTGGCGAATGTCCGCGGTAGCAGCTTCCCATTTCTTCAGTAGCGTTTCGTGTTGCAGCTTTTCATTTGGCGTTGCCAATGGAGCGCCGTATGGCATCGCGATGTTGGAAAAAAATGCCTGTAGTCGAAAATAATCTTTTTGCAGGATCGGATCGAACTTGTGATCATGGCAACGCGCGCAGCCCATTCCCATTCCCAGAAAGGTATCTGCGACAGTGTCGGTGATGTCATTAAGCATGTCTTGCCACTGAGTCCGCGCATCTCGCTGGTTGTATTCGTAGATTCCGTGTCGCAGGAATCCTGTTGCGGCGAGTGCATCCGGGTCGTGTGGTGCAATTTCGTCACCAGCAATTTGTTCACGAGTGAATTCATCGAACGGCTTGTCGTCATTGAACGATCGAATCACGTAGTCACGATACTTCCAGGCATCTGGTCGATAATCGTCTTTTCGAAATCCGTCGGATTCAGCATAGCGCACCAAATCCAACCAGAAGCGAGCCCAGTGTTCACCGTGTTGAGGACTTTCCAAAAGTCGGTCAACGAGTCGCTCGTAGGCGTCCGGTTTCGAGTCTGAGAGGAAGGCGTCAATTTGCTCGGGAGTTGGTGGCAATCCAATTAGGTTGAAGTAGAGTCGTCGGATCAATGTCTTCTGGCTGGCTTCTTCTGTTGGGGAGAGGCTGTTATCCGAAAGCTTTTGGAAAACAAACCGGTCAATGTCATTTCGGGACCATTGATCGTTGTCGATTCGAGGTGGTTCTGGGTTTGTCAAAGGTTGAAATGACCAGAACTGGCGGTCTTCGTCCGTGATTTTGTCGGCAGAGTTTTTCACTGCAACATGACGGTCTTGACCAGGCCAGGGTGCGCCCATTGCGACCCACTTCTCCAAGATCGCAATCTTCTCGGCGGACATTTTCCCACTGGGCGGCATCTCGTACGATTCGTACCGGACAGCCTCAATGAGCAAACTTTCGTCCGGTTTCTGCGGTATGATCGATGGACCGCTTTCTCCACCGGCCAGGATTTCAGAGATCGAGTCGAGCCGCAGGTCACCTTTCTGCTTGCTCTTGCCGTGACACTCGAAGCATTTTTCTACGAGAAGCGGACGTACATGTTGTTCGAAGAAGCGATTTTGAACCCGCTCCACTTTTTCCGTTTTTTTGGCGCTGGTTTCTTCGGCACCTGCTCTCTGGACAACAAGTGAGAGACACCATGGCGCAGCCATGAAGCAAATTGCGAGGAATCTAAAGTGAGAAAATCGTCTGAATATGGACACCGATCCACCAAATGTTTGGTTCGTGAATAACGATAGAATCACCCAGTTACGCCGGAATTTCGTCCATCATCCAAATGGAAGCGACGCGAATTGGATTTTTCGATGTCTGAAGTGTACAGTATTCCAAGGGCAGATTCGAATACGTCTTGATTGAAAATCACAGACTGGTTGTGTTTGAGGATAGACGCAACCATCTTCAATTTTCAGGACGAATTTGTGAAGAAGAATTACGGTTCGTGCGTTTCATCCAGTGTTTCAGATCCAGCCATTTCGGCAAGAGAACGGTCTCATTTCTATGCGATTCTCCCGTCTGCTTTGCTTGTTTGTTGTTGCGACTTCTTGCGGAGTTCCCGTTTCGGCCAAGGAACCGGTTCTGGAATTCATCGAAGGACTGCGGCGCCAAGGGTATTACGACACCACTCTGCAATATCTCGATTCCGTTGAGAAGGATCCCAACCTGCCCCCGGAAATCAGGGAGGTCCTTGCCTATGAACGCGCCCAGACGTTACTGGAAAATGCAGGGCAACTGAAAAACTTGAACGACCAGAGAAAGCAGCTGGACGCAGCTCAGGCCGCGTTTGAGCAATTTGTAAAGGCAACGCCAAACCACCGATTTGCCGGGCGTGCGAACACCGCTCGCGGACGAATTCTTCTTGAGCAGGCGCGGGTTGAAATTTGGGATGGCAACAAACCCTCCAATGAAGGGAATCGAGATCTGTTCCGGAAAAATGCTCGCGATATGATTCAGCGAGCACGAGGGATTTTCCAGCAAGCAGTTGATCAACACGGAAAAACCGTCGCCTCGTTTCCAAGGTTCATTCCAGAAGAGGAAAAAGAGAAGCGTGCGGCGCGCGACGCAACGGAAGCTCAGTTCATCGAAGCGAAAATGGAACTTGCCCAATGTAAATATTGGGAGGCTCAAACTTATACCGTCGATGATAAAAAGAGAAAAGAAATCCTGACTCAAGCGGCTTTGGAATTTGAGAAAATTCACGAAACACATCGCAGTATGATTGGCGGGCTTTTTGCCCGAGTGTGGCAAGGGAAGTGTTTCGAAGAACAGAACGAGATTGGGATCGCGCTGGGACTCTATGAAGAAATCCTCGGACACCCAGGGAAATCTGGGACGATGCTCAGTCTGAAAGACAAAGCGCTCCGTTTTCGGTTGATCTGCTTGAATCATGACAAGCGTAAAGATTTTAAACTCTCGATTTTGGAAGGTGAAGACTGGTTACGCATCGCCAAAGCTCGTTCACGCAGAAGTGTTGGCTTGGGGATTCAGTGGGAGATTTGCAGAGCGCACGAAGCTCTGGGGCTGGACCGTACGACTCCTGATAACGAAAAGACGAATCACCTGACACAAGCTCTGAATCGAGCGCGCACGATCAGTCGCTATCCCGGAGAATTGAAAACACCTGCCACATCCATGGTGCAGCGCATGATGGTCGCCTTAAACCGCGATCCTGGTGACCCGAAAGATTTTGAAACAGCAAGCGGCAATGCCGACCTCCTGTTTAAAGAGGTGAATAGCCTCAATGCCGACATTAGCAAGCTGGTTTCAACGGGGAAGAAAAAAGAGGCAAAGGCGAAACAGGAGCTTCTCATTGCGACTTCAGCAGAGATGGCTCGACTTTATGATATTGCGTTGAAGATGACTCGGCCTGATACCAATCCAATACTAGTGAATATCGCGAGATTAAGGCTCGCCTACGGGTTGTTTCTACAACAGAAATTTTTTGATGCAGCGGTCGTTGCTGAATATCAAATGGTCAAGTTTGGCGAGCAGTTTCCGGAAGTCGGCCTCGAAGCAGGCTTCATTGCGATGACTGCCTTTGATCACGCATATTCTCATGCGGATAAAGACAATCGGAAATTTGAAGGTCGAATGGTCGCTCAGGTTGCGGAGGAAATCGCCGAACGCTGGTCGGAATCGGACCGTGCCAACGATGCCCGCAATGCGGTTGCCAGAATCCATTTCCATTCAGGAGAGTTGTTGAGTGCAGCTCAATGGTACGAAAAGGTCCCGCCAGGAACTTCGAGCTATGCTCAGGCACAGGTTTCTGCAGGCAAGGCGTACTGGAGGCAATACGTCATTGAAGCCGCGAAGTCCGGAATAGATCGTCCATCAGCCGACGATCTCACAGCGTGGAAAGCTGCTGCAGTGAAGCATTTAGAAACTGGGCTTACGGAAGCAGAAAAAGGCATCCCAGCCGAAAAACCGCTCCCTGACGATCTCGTTGGAGCCAAGTTGACTCTCGTCAATATTCGAAATCTCGATGGGATCTATAAGAAGCAGAAAGACGGTCCTGTCGGAGCGTTGGAACTCCTCACCGCCGAGCCTCACCCAGTTCTGAAAAGTGTTGACGTTGCCAAAGGAAAACCACGCCCGAAAGATCCAACACGGGCACAAAGTCGAGAGATGGCGAGCTTCGCCTATCAACAACTTCTACGGGCACACATTGGATTGAAGAACCTCGATGAAGCAAGAAATGCCCGCTTGAAACTCGAAGAAGTCGCTGGCGAAGAAGATGCAGCTGCACTGACGCAAGTCTACATTGAATTCGGTCGCGAACTCGAACAGGAACTCGAACGCCTCAAGGCTGCTGATGAGACGAAACGACTTGAAGAGGTCCGCGCAGGTTTCGAAGCGTTCCTGAACGACCTTTACGCCCGGGAAGATGGTCAATCTTTTTATTCACTTCTCTGGATTGCAGAAACCTTTACCAGCTTGGGTGACGGCTCGCGCGACAATCCTGCGAAATCCGAAGAATACTTCGGCAAAGCCTCGGATGCGTACCAGAAGATTTTAACCAATGCAGCCAATGACCCTCAGTTTGTAAGTGATCCAGGACAAATCATGGGCACGAAGCTCCGACTCGCCAGTTCCCTGCGAAGACAGCCGAACTTTCCTGAAGCAGAAAAAGTTATTTTGGACATCCTCAAATCCAATCCTTCTGCTCTAGATGCACAGTTTGAAGCAGCAAGCCTCTATCAGGGATGGGCAGAAAGTGGGGGGGCAGATGCCTCCGAGAAGTTTCATAAAGCTGTGGCTGGATCGGAAGAAGGGGCTCCCATCACAATTTGGGGCTGGTCCAAGATGGCTCAGTATCTGCAGCGCGAACTCTTTTCAAAGAAAGATCCGCGTCTTGAGAAACTTCACTACAACGCTCGTTACCGCTTAGCTGAAAGCCAGCTGCACTGGTCGGAATCGATTGAAAATGAAAAAGAATCGACGGATCAGCTCCGTCGAGCACAGGCTTCCGTCGCTGGGTTTCAGCGGATTTCTCCTCGTTGGCCTGACGAAGAATACGAACGATTTAATGCACTTCATCGTGAAATTCTGACAAATCTGGGCAGTTTTGTCGTTGATCTTCCCCGCGATCTTGATGGTACTCCAGTCATCATAGACGACGATGGTGACAACGAAAAAACAGCAGGCGTAGAACCTACCGATCCAGAAGATCCAGAGGAAAAAAGTGGAGGAGGAAGTGCTTTACTCATCATCGTAATGATCCTCTTCGGAGGCGGAGCGGTTGCTGGTCTTTACTTCATGGCAACTAGAGGTAGCAAGAAAAAATATGCTGACTACGAGCCGACCGGAGAGAAACCACCTGAACCGGAAGTCGTGATTTCTCTGCCGACCGCCGCAGCGAAGCCAGCGACTCAGAAGAAGAAAGTCGTTTCCAGCGAGAAGAAGGCTCCTGCGATTTCCATCAAAACATCCTCTTCAAAGCCCTCGACTTCAAGGCCCGCTGCCCCGAAGGCAAAGACAGCCAAGGCAACTCCCGACAAAGCCGCTGGGCAAAAACCAGCAAAACAAAAGCCCAAACGAAAACTGACTGAAGAAGAAATCAAGAGAATTAAGGCGGCACGGGCAGCCAAAGCGAAAGCAGCGAAAAAGAAAGCCGAAGGAAACCCGCAGGCAAAGCCACCTCGCAAACCGAAGGATACCTGACTTTCCTCTTCCTAACGCTGACCTGAAACTCCTGATGTTTACGGAACCATATCAAAAGAAGCTTAAGAACTATGCGTCAATATCAATTGATACTTTCACTTGGACTTGCGTTTGTCATGTCCGGCTCACTGTCTGCCCAAGAGATCGACACGGTCTTTCTGAAAGATGGCTCCAAGGTCGCTGGTGAGATTACTGAAGTCACCAAAACCGACGTGACCGTCTCTCAGAAAGTTGGGAACAAGACCGAAAAAGTCCCGGCCAATAAAATCTATTACGTTGAGTGGAGAAGTGAACCACCTCAGTTGAACCTCGCGCGCAGTAACGAACGATCTGCAAATTATGTACAAGCAATCACTGGTTACGAGGAGGCACTTTCTGCGTTGGAAAGCACGAAGAGAAATGTGAAGGCGGATATCAGCTTTATGTTGGCTCGCACCGCTTCGAAGCTGGCCCAGACCGATCCTTCTCAGTCGGCAGCTGCCATCAAGCAGTTGAAAGATTACGTCGCAGCCAATCGTGATTTCTACCGTTACTTTGATGCTCAAATGGTCCTTGCCGAAACAGCACTCCAGGCAAACGACACGAACACTGCTGAGGGAGCATTCACTCTGCTTCAACAGGCGCCATGGCTCGACTATCAAATGGCTGGGAAAATTGGCAGCGCAAATACATTGCTCGCACGTAAAGACATCACTGCTGCAAAAACGATCTTTGACGATGTGGCGAATTCGACACCTAAAACTGCCGCCGAGAAAGCTCGACAGCTGGAAGCAAAACTCGGCCAGGCAGATTGCTTGCAGCGACAAAATAAGCACGACGAATCGTCAAAAATTCTTCAAAATGTCATCGACGAAACGACTCCCAGTGATACACGGTTGCTCGCGGAAGCTTACTTGCGAATGGGGGATGGATTTGCTGCTCAAGGACAAAAGAACAAGGAAGCAATCTTGAGCTACCTGCACGTGGATGTGATTCCATCTCTGGCAGCCCATGCCGATCTCCATGCCGAGGCTTTGTTTCGCCTGACAAAACTTTGGACAGCTGTGAATCAGCCATCTCGATCTGCTGACGCCGCGGCGAAACTCGAATCTGACTATCCTAATAGCCCGTGGACCAAGCAACTGGGAGGTTCCAGTTGATTGATGGAGTGCCAGTTTTCCGGAAGAATGGCGTCTTGACGAGTCTGATCAACGTCACCACAGCTAGTTTTAAGTGGTCGGTTGAGTTTCTTTCATACCGAAAATGATAAATATTCGTTTTTTGACGAATGTCAAGACGTTTGGATGTGGTCACTGGAGGCAATTATCCGTTTTTAACACACGGCGTTTTGCCTTCCAGACAAAAAATATTGATTGATCATTGGCGAGGTTCTCGTTGGAACTCTATGATCTTCAGTCCCTTCTTTGTTGGAGCGGATGGATTTGCGCTCATGCGAAATTTCAACTTGCGTTTGCAAACTTACTCATAGACAGACCTTACTGATACCGGAGAATCTGATGTTTCTTGGTCGAACTCGACAACGCCAACTCTGGCAGGCGACGTCCCTTTTAATGTTCATCATGGCGATGTTGGTCGCGTCGATGCCAAGCTCTGGCTGGGCGTTTCAAGACGCAGAAGGCGAAGCGGCGACCACCGCAGAACCAGAGTCAACACCTGCTGTCACAGAAGTTGCAGAAGATGATGCTGAAGAAGAAACATTTCTTTCCTGGATGATTAAAGCGTCTGGTGCCTTCGGAGCCGTGCTGCTCATCATCTCGTTCATCATGGTCGCTGTGATCATGATGAATCTACTTCAGGTTCGCCGTGATAATCTTCTTCCTGAGGGATTTGTAGCAGCGTTCGAAGAAAAGTTGGCTGCGAAAGACTATCAGGGAGCCTATGAAATTGCCCGTAACGACGACTCGCTGATCGCACGCGTCTTAGCCGCCGGACTGAGTCGCCTCAATCGTGGATACGAAGAAGCAGTCGAAGGCATGCAGGAAGTCGGAGAAGAAGAAAGTATGGCAATGGAACATCGCCTGAGTTACCTCGCTCTGATTGGATCAGTTGCTCCAATGATCGGCTTGATGGGAACCGTTTGGGGGATGATTGCCTCATTCCGAACGATTTCCACATCAGCGGTTGCTCCAAAACCAAAAGACCTCGCTGACGGTATTTCAACCGCGTTGTTCACCACGCTTGAAGGTCTTGTCGTGGCGATCCCGGCAATCATTGCTTACAGCATGTTGCGAAACCGAGTGTCGCGATTGCTTCTCGAAGTTGGTCGCGTGAGTGAAGGTCTGATGAGTCGTTTGCCCGTTGGAAAATCGTCGGCAGAATAGTCCATTTTCAGCCAACCTTGAGGGGGCAGTTCTCGTCCCGTCTCGAGTTATTGTTGAGTACATCACTTAAGAACACTGTCCGTCAGTAAAGACCTGTCATGAAATTCAAACATGCCAAACCGACAATTGTCGAAGCAGACATGACACCGATGATCGACATGACGTTTCAGCTCATCGCGTTTTTTATGATCGTGACTAACTTCGATCAGACTCAGGCTGACGAACGAGTGAAGTTGCCCGCCGATCGACTCGCGCGACCTCCGAAAGTTGCCCGCGAGAATGAAATCGTTTTGAATGTTGGCTTCCTCCGCAATAGCGATGGATCCGTGAGTAGCGGCCCGTTTATCTTCTATCCTGGTGAAGACATTCGTGTTGCTGACTTTGAACCGCGTCTGCGGCGCGAATTCACGATCTCGGAAAAACAGCATGGCTTGGAGAAAACTCAGGATACAACAATTAAGATTCGCTCAGATGGTGACGTTCCCACCGGAATGATTCAGGAATTGATCAAAATGGGGAAGGACATCGGGTTTGTGAAGTTCGCGTTAGTTGCCAAATCGGAAGACGACCCGTAAATCTCACGTGACCACCGTAGGATTTTCTCCTTAAGAAGCATCGCTCAATGAGAGCAGCGTTATGAAGTTCAGAAAAAAAGAAACCGATGGCAAAGTCGACATGCAAATGGCGGCGATGATCGATATCGTGTTTCAGTTATTGATTTTCTTCATGCTGACGCTGAAAATCATCCCGCCAGAAGGTGACTTCAATATCAATATGCCCATTGGGGAGATGGCTCAAAGTTCTTCAGATATTAAGCTCGATCTCAAAGTGAAGATTGAAGCCAATCCCGATGGCAGTCTCAGTCAACTCTGGTTTGGAGGGCGGGCTCTTGGGAATGACTACCCGGACTGTTTCGATCGGCTCAACAACGAAATTGCACAAATCGCTGGCGGACAACAAGGCTATAGCGACGATTTAGAAGTCGAACTCAACCCCGACTACAACCTCCACTATCGGTACATCGTGAAAGCAATTTCTTCGTGCCGTGGACGCATGAGGAATGGGTCACTCATCACCTATATCGAAAAGATTAAATTTGCTCCAATCAACAAACCGCAATGATCTGAAGTCTTCAGCTTCTCATTGACGAATTTCCTTCTCAGCCGCGAACATTCGCGGCTGATTGTTTTTCCAAACTTCGATAATGTATCTTGATCTGTCAAAGATGCTTTTCTCTCTTTAAGAAGCATGGCGCAGAACCGAAATCCATTGACTCAACTCTTTTTAAACGTTGAATTCCATGTCTTTTCCAGCAGTAGAACATCAACTCAATATCATTCGTCGTGGTGTCGAGAAAATCGTCCCTGAAGAGGAGCTTGTGGAGAAGCTCAAAAAAAGCATCGAGACAGGCACACCGCTACGTGTGAAATATGGAATTGACCCAACAGCTGCTGATGTACACTTAGGGCATAGCGTCCCGTTACGGAAAATGCGTCAGTTTCAAGACTTGGGACATCAAGCAGTGATCATCATCGGAGACGCGACTGCGCTCGTCGGTGATCCGAGTGGTCGCGATGAAGCACGCACGAAAAAACTCACTGTCGAAGAAGTCGAAGAGAATGCGCAGTATTATCTGAATCAGGTCGGGAAAATCATCGACTTAGATAATGCAGAAGTCCATCACAACGGCGACTGGTTTGGAAAAATGGACCTCGGAGATATTCTTAACTTGTGCGGAAAAGTGACTATTGCTCAACTCCTCACGCGAGATGATTTTTCCAAGCGAATGGAAGCGGAAGTCCCAATTTACCTGCACGAATGCTTGTACCCCATCATGCAGGCATGGGACTCAGTTGTCATTAAATCAGATATTGAACTCGGCGGGACGGAGCAGCTGTACAGTTTCATGCTGGCACGCGATCTCCAGAAAGATCAGGACCTGAACCAACAGATTAGTGTGATGTCGCCCATTCTGGTCGGAACCGATGGAACGCGCCGCATGGGCAAAAGCCTTGGCAACTACATAGGCATCTCTGAAGACGCATTCGGCATGATGAAGAAATTCATGCAGCTTCCAGACGCCGTGATGAAAATGTACTACGAACTTCTAACTGAAATCCAACTGGACGAAGTGGAACAAATCCTGAAAGGGCACCCTAAGGATGCCAAGGTTCGGCTGGCAAAAACAATCATCGCCGAGTACCACGACGAAACGGCGGCCTGCGCTGCCGCAGCGCAGTGGCAGAAGGAAATTGGCGAAGGAAATTTACCTTCGGACATTCCCGAAAAAACAATCAGCCGAAGTTCGCTCAATGAAGATGGAAGTCTTCAGGCGGCACGATTGCTGAAAGAGCTCGAACTCGTCCCTTCAACCAGTCAGGCAATTCAGCGTATCAAAGGCGGTGCGGTCTTTTTCTTAATCGACTCAGAGAAAACGAAAATCGCTGACCGAGGGGAATGGATTCATGTCGAAGAGGGAATGGTTGTTCGAGCAGGTAAAAAAGATTGGGCAAAAGTGAAACTCTCTGATTAGCGAGGATTGCGTATGTCGGCGTTATCGCTACAACCGGAACCGCGCTGAACGAGTTGCTCTGTTTTGCGGGTTGTGCCTACGTGGTGATCTCTGCATCATCTGCCGATCTCAAGTAATGAAATGAGGCAGAGTCTATCTGATTTGCCGATCTGTGCATTCCAAAACGGCTTGGCACTGATTCAGGGTGTATAAATGCAGTATGGCAATCTCATTTTGAACTGATGTGTACTGAAGTTGCCTGTACAGGCGGTATACATCGCTTTAAGCGATTTCACGTCACCCGACTCTACTTTCTCATATCGAATACGAATGATCCGAGTTCAAGATCTCACGAAGGAGTTTACCGATCTCAAGCGGGGACCAGTCGCTGCTGTGAACAGGGTTTCGTTCGAAGTCAAACCGGGTGAGATCTTCGGACTGCTCGGTCCCAATGGAGCCGGAAAGACGACCTGCCTTCGAATTCTAAGTACGGTTCTCAAGCCAACATCCGGACAAGCTCTCGTTGCTGGATATGACGTTGTTCGTTTTCCAGAAGCCGTTCGCGCCAACATCGGATTCATGTCCGGGAATACTGGAATCTATGACCGCATGACCGCTTGCGAGATGGTCGAATACTACGGTCGACTTTATGGAATTGAAGAAGACCGACTGCAGGATCGCATTGACGAAATTTTCGAAACTCTTCAAATGAACGAAATTCGCGACGTTCTGGGGTTGAAGATGTCGACCGGAATGAAGCAGAAAGTTTCGATTGCCAGGACCATTGTGCACGATCCGCCGGTGTTGATTTTTGATGAACCGACGTCCGGCCTCGATGTGTTAGTCGCGCGTAATGTTCTGGATGCTGTTGCCAGGCTTCGAGATGAGGGGAAGTGTATCATTTTTTCTACGCACATCATGCGCGAAGTAGAGAAACTATGTGATCGAGTAGCGGTTATTCACAAAGGAGAAATCCTCGACACTGGAACGGTTGAGGGACTTGTTGAAAAACACAATCAACCGGACATCGAAGAAGTCTTCTTCAAGCTGATCCAAAGTGTTGATCTAACGGAAAGTTCCGCGAAGTCAGGGATGGAATTCACATCATGAACTGGAAGAACATCAAACTGATTTTCATGCGTGAAGTTCGCGATCAATTACGGGATCGCCGAACGTTGTTCATGGTCGCGGTGCTTCCGCTCTTGCTGTATCCCGCTCTAGGAATCGGCATGGTGCAGATGACTGTCACATTCGCCGAGCAGGTGCGAACTGTGGTTGTGATCGGCGCTGATGAAATTCCTGAACCGGAATTGATTCGCGAACAACACTTCGCTCCAGAGTTCTTCAGTTTCTCCGAAGATGCAAAGAAGCTTCGCGTGATTACCGACAGTCCTTCGTCTTTGGAGAATGCGGAACTCGATGAAGACTCCCGAGCGAAATTTCAGGCCTTTCTTGAATTGCTCGAAAAGGAACGAACGACACTCAATCGGCTTGCCGATATTCAGGAGCAAGTGTTCGGAAGAAAAGACGCTGAAAAACCAAAAGTTGAATTGATTGCCGAAGAAGCAGACTTGCGCAAACAGGTCACTTCTTGGTTCTCAGTAGCGCCTGCTCAAGTACTCGTCGTGTTTCCGGAAGGGTTCAAGAAACACTACGAAGCGATCGATGATCAATTCGCTGCTGGAGATTTTAACTTTGGTGATATTGAAAGTAGTCTACATGCGATCATATTGCATAACAGTGCAAATGAGAAATCGGACATTGCCTATCAACGAGTCAGAAAGGCGCTCAAGGAGTGGGAGAAAGTGCTTCTGAAACAGCGGTTGGAGACAGCTTCGTTGCCGATATCCCTCCCTGACCCAGTACAGACAACAGCAGTCGATTTGGCAGAAGCGGAAGAGATCGCCGCGAATGTCTGGAGTAAAATCTTTCCTGCGTTGTTGGTAATAATGTCGGTCACCGGCGCGTTTTACCCTGCGATCGATCTTGGTGCTGGTGAGAAAGAGCGCGGGACAATGGAAACGCTGCTGATCTCCCCTGCAACGCGAACGGAAATCGTTCTCGGAAAATTTTTCACCGTCATGCTGTTCAGCATCTCGACGGCTCTACTGAATCTGGCAAGTATGGGCTTTACAGGCAAGCATATGCTCACCGCAGTGGGCAGTGCTGGGGCGTCACCAATTGGCGACCTTTCCTTTCCACCACTGTTGTCGCTGATGTGGGTTGTTCTTTTGGCAGTACCGTTGTCGGCACTATTTAGTGCGATGAGTCTCTCGCTGGCGATGTTCGCCAAGAGCAGTAAAGAAGGTCAGTATTACCTGACACCGTTGCTCATGGTGACGATGGGGCTGACAATGTTTTGCCTCAATCCAGCAATCGAACTGACACCTTACTACAGCGTGTTACCGGTCGTCGGACCGGCATTGTTGCTCAAAGCATTGCTCTTGGGAGGAGCGGCATCAAGTGCCGTTTGGATGTACACGATTCCGGTTCTGGTGACCAGTAGCCTTTACAGTATTCTCGCACTCTGGTGGGCGATTGAGTTGTTCCAGAGTGAAAACATCCTGTTCCGCGAAGCGGAGCAATTCGAACTGAGTTTGTGGTTGAAACACTTACTGCGAGACAAAGAGGAAACTCCCAGTTTCGTGGAGGCCGGCGTTTGTTTTATTCTGATTGCGTTTTTGCAATTCATTTTCCTGACGTCGATTCAAAAAGACCCTTCAATGTTTGCTGATCCGGTCAACATGTTCCGGTTCCAGTTGATTTATCTCATCGCCACGGTCGGTGTTCCGCCGGTGTTGATGGCGATTATGCTCACGAAGAATCCGCTCAAAAGTTTGAAACTCAAACTTCCGAGCTGGAAAATGTTAGGTGCGGCAGTCGTTTTGCCACTTAGTTTACAGCCACTGACTCTCGAGCTTTTGTCGCGTCTCGACCATCTGTTTCCTCCTGTTCCGGCTGGAGCAGAGGAACTACTCAAAGCGATGTCTTCGGACGCAGTCCCGTTGTGGCTCACGTTTGCCACATTCGCGATTGCACCAGCAATTTGCGAAGAACTGGCGTTTCGCGGTTTCATCCTGAGTGGTTTACAACGTTCGCGGCATAAGTGGCTTCCGATCGTCATCTCTGCGATCCTGTTCGGCGTCATTCACATGATTCCCAAACAACAGTTCAACGCATCGCTACTAGGGTTGGCTCTGGGGTTATTGGCGGTCCGCAGTCGGAGTTTAATTCCCTGTATCATTTTCCACGCCATTTTCAATGGCACGCAAATACTGATTCCGCATTTACCCCAAGAGACGCATAATGGAAGTCTCGTTCGCTTTGCCGTGACAATCACCAAGAAAGATGGAGTCATCACCGCTGTCGACTTCAACGCTGTTTTTCTTGGGATTTGCCTGGCGATTTCAGCAGCATTGATTTACTGGCTCGTGCGGCATGGGCAGACGCCTGAAGAGTCGGAACGGCCTGTGGATTCACACGAGCCATTGATCGCCGAGCAGTCAAGATTGTTCAAGAAATAATTGCCGCAGCATGAGCCGATGGCGCTAGGCTCGGGACAACGCTTTCTTGTAGAACTCCCGACGTTGGCGCGGGGGTGTGCAACGCACCTTTCTCTTTTTGCGTTCCGGTCGGTTTTTTCGTGGTCAATACCTTCAATCTTCCAGCTACGAAAAGGTGTGAAGAGCCAAAATTCCACCAGTTGGGGTTGTCAGTCAATCCCTTGGTCTCGATGATTGTTATGTGAAACTCTCTCCTGAAAAAATGCTGCAAATCTGTTTTCATCTTCCACTGCCACTCATTGGAATGTTGGGGGTGGTGTTCGCTCTGTATTCACCAGCGTTAATGGCGGATGCTTCGCCGAATTCAGAGCAACTGGTCAGGCAACTCGGCAACTCCAGCTTTGCTGCACGATCTCTCGCCGAGCAACAAATACTTGGACTTGGGTTCGAATCATACTCGGCAATCGTTGAAGCTGCGGAGGGCGACGATCCCGAGATTCGTTACCGGGCACAACGTCTGTTGAAAATTCTCTTGCGATCCGCGTTTGCAGATCACCAACACCTGATTCGACATAATCCCTGGAGTGTGCCTGAAGCATTCGCTCCAGGTTGGGAAGCCTTTCAGCAATTATTGGGAGATGGAGTTGATTCTCGCAAACTCTATGTGCAAATTTTGAATAGCGAGACGGACCTCATGCTGGCCCTCACTCAGCCTGGATGGCGATTGCAATTTGAAAAACGGTGTGCAGACTTGAAAGCATTTTCGCACCAACGACAGCGAATCGAACTTCAGCCTGGAGCAATTGCTGCTCTGCTCTTTCTGGCGGCCCATCCAGAGAATCAACCGAGTGGTTCCGCGAGTTCTGTGATCTATATGCTCATTAGAGATTCCAACTTTCGAAATGCAGCGGAACAATCCACAAGTAGCGGAGTGCTAAAGAGTTTAATTGGAATCTGGATTCGAAAAAGCAATAACGCATCACCGATACAGCGTTTGGAAGATGCTGCGGCATTTGAAATAGATGCTGCGATGGACGTTGCCAGAGATGCTATAAAAAATCGGAACACTCGGCACGCGAATTCGATTCACTTGGTGAATTCGATTTTCTACCTCGCAAAATATGGCGGTCAAGATGTGATTGAGGAACTTGAGCTTCTGCTCAATGATCGGCAGCAACTTCAAAGAAGTTCCAGAAACCCAGAAGCGAACGTTCAGGTTCGAGATGCCGCGCTGGTTGCCTTGCTTCATATCACTCGCCAGAACCCTCAGAGCTACGGCTACAATAGTCTCCGTCGCAGGACAGGCTATCTGTACATCGGAAACTCAGCCAAACCGACTTCCGTAGAAAGTCGCGAAAATGCGATACGGAAGTGGCGACAATGGCGTGCTGACAACGTTCGTGAACCTGTTCCGAATGTCCTGGATGCCAGTGAAGGTGCACTCTTGTAGGCGAATACTGATTCGTCAATCACGAAGTCAGAGAATGCTGCGACTCCTGAGTTTCTTTTTGGGTCAGGGATTGACATGAATCAGCTAGTGATCGCTGTTCAATTTTGTCCACAAGCTGGGTGGTCTTGTGAAACTGGAAAGGGACGTGCAGCCTGTGAATTCAGTGGTCGTTCAGGTAGAGTTTCGAGGAATAGAAGTCTATTATCCTGCGGGAGTCTGCGCTGAAATTGAGCTTTTTAGTTTTGCGCGTTTCAACTCCTCAAGATTTTGAATAACAAGCCAATTTTCATACTGACAAATCAGATCATCCGACGCCCGCTTGCGACAAGGCAATTTCGCGGCGTCGATATCCAGGAGAAATGATCCTATGGATCCTTACGCACCGTGTCCCTGCGGCAGTGAAAAGAAAGTGAAGTTCTGCTGTCAGGCCATTCTACCAGAAATGGCGAAGATCGAGCGATTGCAGGAGAACAATCAGCCACACATGGCATTGCAATTGATTGACAAGCTATTGAAGGAACACTCCGACAATGGCTGGTTGGTGACGCAACGTGCGATGGCGTTGTTCAACGACGATGCCTTTGAAGAAGCTCGAGATGGCCTTGTTCCATTTTTGCGGAATAACCCTGAGCACCCGCTTGCGAATGCGCTCCTTGCACTCGCCGTTTCTCAGTCGACTCCAATGGAGAAGAGCAAGAAAGTCATCCACCGAGCGTTCCTGAAAAGTATGGCAACAGAGTCACAAATCGTTGCGATTCTCGCTGGCAAACTTGTCTCCCACTTTCTCGAAGAGGGACACGACATGGCGGCGCGGCAACACATGGCGATTGTGTTGCGACTCGGATCGGAAGAAGACCGACAACGAACATTGATGGCGATGCTTGAACTCGACGCAGACACTGGCGTCCCGTATCCACTTCGCGGTGGTCATCCGCTGCCCAACTATCAGGCGGACGAGGAGCTTCAATCGCAACTGAAAAAAGCTCAGCGTCTTTACATCCACGGATGCTTTGCTGAAGCTGCCGACCTCTGGGATAAGATGGCGGAACAAGACCCTGCCACGCCGGAGTTGTGGCACACACTTGGACTCATGCGTGCCTGGGATGGCGACGAAGCGCGTGCGGCATCCGCTCTTCACAAAGCTGCCGGACTTTATAAAGACGATGACAAAGCCATCGATTTGGAAACGCTGGCACAACTTCTGGATCGCCGCCAACGGGAAAATTCCGTGGTCTCACGTCTTCGTTCATACGAAACGGAATCGCTTTCAAAATTACTCACCCGTCTCGATAACGAAGACCGGCTGTGCAGAGTTCCGATCCTGGATCAGCAATCGGACATTTCGGCATCGTATGATATTTTGAATCAAAACATGCCGACGGAAGCAGAGCTGGAAAACCTGACTCTCGATACTGCCCCACGGTCGATTGGGCGATTGGTTCTGATCGACCAGAGAGACGCCTCGTCACAAGCAACGGCGCATATCACTGCGGTTGAAGGCGAGCGACTTGATACGTCGATTGAAATTTTCGAGAAAGCTGCTGGAGAACTTGTCACTCTGACCGAGAAAGATGAGGAGGATTCAGAAGATTCGGACATCGTTGCCTGGTACGCGACTGATGAACTCGCCTTGACCGAATCAGCATTCTTTCCACCAAAGACACCAGCGAACATTCGTCGGGATTTGCGCAGAGAGTTTGTCCATTCGTGCATTCACAAAACCTGGCTCGACTCCCCCCAAAAATCATTGGGTGAGAAAAGCCCGAAGGAAGCTGCAGCCGACAATGAGATGAGAGTTCCGCTTGCTGCGGCGATTCGTGTTTTCGATGCGTTTCTTGATCGTCGTGATATTATTCTCGACCAGCATCAGCTTCGCGAAGACTTGAAGCTTCCGCACCCAACGCCGATTCCGCCGAATGACGATCTCGATCTCAACACTTTGACGGTCACCCAATTGCAAGACATCAGCTTCGATGGTATGTCTGACGAATTGTTTGATTTGGTCATGCAACGAGCGTTGGTTATCAAGCACTGTGGCTTTGGTTATCGCGTTCTGATTGAGTTTCTTGAGAAGCGTCCAGAGATGGTAAAAGAAAACCAGCGCGAGGCTGAACAGGCGTACGCGACTCTCGCGGACATTTGCAGTCGTTCGCTTCGCGAAGAAGAATCGCTTAAATGGATCAATTGCGGATTCGAAAAAACGAAAGCAGATGGTGGTCCGTTTGAAGCTCAGTTAATGTGGAAAATGCGAGAACTACAATTCCGGGCAAAGGATCTTGAAGATCCACAATTGAATACGTTGCTCCTGGAATTGTGGAACAATTACGGAACGAAACTGCCAGCGGTTCGAGAACGCCTTGGGGAATTTGTCCACGCAATGGAGATCGATCCGCCGTGGGGAAATGCTATCGTCACTCCTCAATCACTCGGAGATGCAGGGGCAAACTGGTCGGCCGAAACTGAAGAAACCGCCACCGGAGAAAAGAAACTGTGGCTCCCGGATTAAGTAGACGTGATGAAAGACTTCCTGTTTGCGGATGATGATTCCGCAATGAATCGAGCCTTGGAAATCGCGCGGGGTGGAATCGGTTGGGTCGAGCCGAACCCCGCTGTCGGAGCAGTTGTTGTTAGCACCGATGGTCAGTGGATTGCAGAAGGTTTTCATCGAGAGTTCGGTGGTCCGCATGCAGAGGTCATGGCTTTGCAGGAAGCTGGTGACGGAGCACGCGGTGCGACAGTCTACGTGACGCTCGAACCGTGCAGCCATCATGGGAAAACGCCTCCGTGTGCAGATGCTCTGATCGCCGCCGGCGCATCTAGAGTCGTTATTGCCACCCAAGACCCCGCTCCGCATGTGGCAGGGAAAGGAATTGCGAAGCTGCGTGCCGCTGGAATTCAAGTTGATATTGGAATTTGCCAGCAGCAAGCAGAAGAGTTGGTTGCGCCGTTTCAAAAACTTTTCACGTTGGGCCTTCCCTACATTCATGCAAAATGGGCAATGACACTAGATGGGAAAATTGCTTCCAGAACAGGGTCTTCCAAGTGGATCTCTAATGAAACATCCAGAGCCGTTGTCCATCAG
>DAOUPA010000492.1 GCA_030626405.1 Planctomicrobium sp. | reverse complement strand
TGGTGTAATAGCCGCATAGAGATTACGACGAAAGAGTGTCCGATCCGTGAACTCACCTGTCGTTTCAATCTCCCCACTGTGAAACTTAAATGGAACAGCACTGTCTTGAATGCCGACGTGAATTCGTCGCGCGTTGCGTACTCGGCCAAGTGAGGCGTCGATGCTGAGCAGATCATCCTCAACGTGCTCAGCACGGCGGTTCGAGGCTTTAGCAAGCAGCGAGTTAAGCGAAGCATATCGATTTCGTGCATATGGAGTCACTGAGATGTCGATCGTTATCCGTTCGGTTTCGGACGATTTAGTCGCCGAAGTGTCAAGTGCGACAATGACTGGATCAGCAACGCGCCATTCTGTGCGATATCGTGATTCAAATTGTTTGTAATTGGAAAGTTCTTCCGAAGTTGCTGTTTTGACAAACGTGTCGGAAGCTGGCTGAAGAGTCCCTCGTTTCCCCCGTCGGGTATCAATATAGTCATCTCCTGTCCAAACAAGTGTTGAATCAACATTGTGGGAGTTAAATTCGAGAGGTAGGTAATTCAGCTCTATCAGACGATCAGTTGAAAAGTCGGATACTCCTTCGCTCCTGGCAATCAATGCTGCGATTGTTGCGTGTTCAAGTCGCTGAATCGTGCGGGCACGCCGGAATAGCTCAATGCGATGGTGTGGATCAGCCAGGTGTCGAAAAAACGGGTCCGAAAGATACATGAAGCACCGACGATCCTTCCGAACCGAGAATTTTGAGCGAGCATATTGAAATTCTCGCAAATCGGCCAAGCTGGAAACACCATGGCCAAGCTTGAGAAATTGTTTCATCAGAGATCGACTGTTGGTGATCAGATGATACTTGCCTTTGATAGCATGAAACGAGCGAACGGAATGGTCTGCCGTGGAGGTGAAAGTCACTTGATTGTTTTCAATCGTGATATTTTTGATGCTCAGATCCTTGGATGCGCTCATCAGTTGGCGTCTTTGATTTTCCAGAATTCTTTCCAGTTTGGCGTTATCTTGAGCTTCGAAGAGGACTCCTAAGGTCGGGCCATCCCGAAACAATAGATCATTTCCAATCAACGCCATTTCACCGACCGCGTCTTTCAAACCTTGGTCAACGGCAGATTCGAGTTGAATTGCTAATTGACGTTCAAGTTTATCCCGTATTCCGTAATCCAATGTCGGCATGGCAACGATTTCATCCAGGCTGCCGCCCCAATTCGTCATCATCCCTCGCAACCAGAGGTAGTCAGTAACGGACGGACAGCGGACATAAAAACAGTCTGCCGGGACATGTTTTGCGATCGATTCGATTTTCGAATCGACAAACGGTGGAAGCGCAACTCCTCTCAAACGCTTTGGTGATGGCTCTGGGTAGGTGGGTTGATCGATTCTTTGAGTTGATTTTTTCAAGTCAATTTCTGGCATTGAGAGCAAAACGGAATCGAAACCAAAGAGTGTTCGGACTGTCCTTTCAAAGCCTGCTTCGAGTTGAGCCATTGAAGAATCGCCCGGTTTGTTATCAATCGAATGAGTTGGATAACCCATCCGACGCCCAACCACCTGTTCCATATATTGGGCGGCAATTCGCTGTTCGCCTTGAAACGTCTCATGATTCTTCGAGTATGAGGACCACCATTCGTTTTTGATCAATCGAAATGAGATGGCATCTTCCACAACCTGAGTCGAATCAACACGAATCGGATCCTGACCAGACCAGGACAACTCCAACGGCCCAAGTGGTTTGTCTCCAGTAAAGAGAAAATAGGCTGTCAGCTCGTAGAGCTTGGGCACGTCCTTGGCACTTGATTGATCCTTTTCCACCACAAACGTAGGAAAACGAACGCGTCCCTTCTCATCAGACAGAAACAGAGACTGATCTGGAAACCGGGTTGAATTGTCATTTGGACTAAAGAGAACTCGTAACCTTCCTACTCCGTAGGGCTCACCTGAATAAGCCACCACTCTGGTGATCGTTTTCTCCAGCTTTGGCCGCTCACCTGGGGCTGTTGGATTAGCCTGAAGCCCAGCTTTTTTGTTAGCATTCGGGAATGCCGATTCGCCGCGCGCCTTCGGTGCAGACGCTGTAGCATTCTCGATTGCTTCATCTCGTTCAACAAAGGAGACTTCTGTTCCAAATAGATGACCATTATTCGGACCATTCTTAATATCAGATTTATTATTCGGTCCATCACTTGAGATGTTTTGATTCGGTGAAGAGACATCAAGTCCTGCAGAGATCTGTGGGTCGGGAAGAACTGAAGTGTCAGTTCTCTGTAGCTCTGATTGGTCCTTTTCAGTTTTAGCTGTTGAAGAGTGAACCAATTCACTACTTGAACCATCAGTTTCATTTACGAGTTGATCCATTGTTTCGAACTGTTTAGTTCTTACATGATTTCGATGATTTGCATAAGTGAAAGAAACGAGAATCAACAGAATGAAATTGATCGCCCAAATGACTAACGACGGACTTTTTAGTCTCCGGATAAAACTGGCTTGCATACTGATGCAATCGTTTCTTTCAGAAGTCAATTTCAGCTGGGCCAACACGCTTTGATTTTGAGATCGATGATTATTTGCCATCATGCTCTCCCTGTAAATTTAAGAAGAATCAAGTCGATGCAACTCGATCAAGTTGAATACCGTCATCGACCAGACAGCCCCGCCAACAAACTTTGAAGGACAAATAAATGTGAACCTAAGAGCGTGTCTTCAAATTGAAAACCGTGTTCATTAACAGTCTGATTGGATCGTGAATTTCACGAAAATTACTGTCCCCACATTCTACAATGCTCGGATTGGGCTCCAAATCAATTTCGAAGACACCCTCTAAGTGGTTTGAAATTCGCAAGATACCGCTACTAGAGCAAAAATAAAGTTGTCGCAAATCATCGCAATTGGTGCCCCAATTCAAAAAAGTCAAAATCTCATGGCGGGTCCAGCGAGTTGCGGACGGTGAACCTTAATAGTTATTGTCGACTATCAGTCGTTACTGATGTCCAAAATGTCGTTAAAGCACGGGCACATGGTGAATACGGAATTCAACCACGATGCGGATCTCTCGCTTCATGCACTGGAGCGAATTGAAGAGGTCTGTACAGCTTTCGAGAAATCATGGGCAATTGGAACTCCTCAACAAATTGAAGAACTGCTGAATGGATTTCAGGGCGAAGAACGAAAACAACTTTTGCTGGAATTACTACTACTAGAGTTTCTTTACCATGTACGTACCGGGGAAATGGTCCCTTGCAACGAATATCGGCAACGATTTTCTGCTGAGGTAGCGATAGTGGACGCTGCCATTCAAGGAGCGACACGCGACGAGGCCAACCGGATGACAGATGCCGGCCAGATGCTCGAAACCCTGGAAATCCCGCTCCCTAGCGAAGTTGGAAACTATGAAATCATAGAGGAAATCGCTCAAGGTGGCATGGGCATTGTCTATAAAGCAAAGCAGAAAGGATTAGGTCGAATTGTTGCTTTGAAAATGATGCTCAATGGGCAATTTTCGAAAGATGAACAAGTTGATCGCTTTGAACGCGAAGCCAGACTGGCCTCTCGATTACGTCATCCGAATATCGTTGCTGTCTACGAAATCGGACGTCATGAGCGAACGCCCTATTACTCCATGGACTATGTGGATGGTCAGGACTTAGGCCAAATTGTTAACGGAGAACCGCTGCCACTGCGTAAGGCGGCCAAGTATGTCATGGTAGCGGCCAAAACCGTTCACAAAGCTCATCAAGAAGGAATCTTACATCGAGATCTCAAGCCATCAAATATTCTCATCGATCAGGAAGATCGAGTAAGGATCACTGATTTCGGCCTGGCGAAAGTCATCCATCAGACAGAAAACCAAACTGCAACGAAGGGGATTCTCGGATCTCCCAGCTACATGTCTCCCGAACAGGCTTCAGGAAATTCTAAAGAGATCGGACCAGCAAGCGACATTTATTCGCTGGGAGCCGTTTTGTACGAATTGCTGACTGGAAGGCCCCCCTTCACCGCTCGGTCTGTGTTGGATACGCTGGACCAAGTGAAAAACCAGCCGCCGGTTCCTCCCAGGAATCTCAATCCGGAAATCACCAGAGATCTGGAGAGGGTCTGCTTAAAGTGCTTACAAAAGAAGCCTCAGGATCGGTACAACACAGCTTTGGAGCTGGCAGATGATTTGATTCTCTATGGCAAAAACCTGCCGGTAAAAGCACGCCCCATTCATCCTGGACATCGACTCTTTCGTTGGGGGATGCGGAATCAAGCCATCATTGGAATGTGGGGATTGATCGCTTTGTTGACGGTTTACATTCTCATACCGAAACAAAATAACTCGGTAGCGAGGGTGGTGCCTGCCCCTCCCTATGAAGAGCCAGAACCTCCCCCCCCGGAGTCGCCTAGCCCCTCACCTGACGTCCCGATACTTCCAGCTCCCAGTTTTGACGCCGAAATCACGACAAACTTCTACCTGGATGAGAAAACGCCTTTTCATTACGGTGAAATCGAACTGAGTTTTGGTCCAGAAAAACTCCCGGTCATCTCCAGTGCGAAGGACGTCTGGATTTTTGAAAAGTCCGGGCGAATTTTGTATCCTGCGGTAAAACTGGAAACGAATGATCAAGGTCAAACCAGCAAAGCATCAATCCATTTTCTCTTTCAGGGAGATGCGGAATTTGACTTAACAGTCTTTGCGGCAGGGGAACATGAGATTCCATTCTCGACAACTCGAAATGAGAACTTAGCCGAGGAGAGACTGAAAACCAAGTGGTGGGAAACTTACACAGCGGATGACGCTGCCAGACAAACGATGGACGAAATCACTGGTCACGACATGCTCAAGAGGTATCTACAGCATATGCTCGCCCCTCGTTTGAACTTGGAACAGCCTCCCAATCTGGCGGATCCGAATTCGGATATATTGACTGATGCGGTCAGTTATTTTTTTCATTCGATGCTGGGCACCAGCGCCATGCGAGTGGCTCTTCAAAAGGCA
>DAOUPA010000712.1 GCA_030626405.1 Planctomicrobium sp. | reverse complement strand
GCTCAATTCAATCTGAAAGCAATCTCACAAGGATTGCACGTGATTAAGACCGCCTCGGCAGGTTTATCAATTGTCAGTGAGCGTTTTGGTGTACTCGGTAAGGCGACAGGGTTTGCTGCAACGGGAGTTGCTCAAGTCCTTGCTGGCGTGACTCTGGTTGAGAAAATTGCATTCACCGCCGCTGTCGGTCTGGGTCTGCTGTTGAAGCCGCTCTACGGAATCGTGATCGCTGCAAAACTCGTCGGTGGTGCATTTGGTCATCTTCTACACAAATACAATCCATTAACTAAACAAGGAGAAACACATGCAGAACGAACAACTCAAACGAATCAAGCACATTGCACGACGTTGCCAAGTCATCGCCGAGAAGCTCGCCAGAGACGCCGAGGGGGACATGGACAACATTCGACAAGTCGAGCGAATGATGGGCGTCACGACGATCATGGACGTCCTACAGAACTGACCAACACCCATTCTTTAACAGCCTGCGAGTGAGCAATCACGTTGCGGGCTTTTTTTATGTCTGAACATCAACGATCTCAGGAAAGCAAAAACCGCGATGATTCGCCGGTTGTGGTCGTTGAACCTCTAGTGATCGGCGACTTGCTGACGGAGCCAATGTCAAAGCAGGAGATTGCGAGGAACTTCAATATCGGTAGGAAGAAGGTCGCCGCGATCATCCCTCATTTGGACGCTGAAAAGATTGGAGATTGCTATCGAATCCCGTTGCGAAAAATGCCAGTGGCTTACCTGAAGTCACTGAACTTAATCTGAACCCGATGTTCTTTCCTGCGCTTTCCTGTTCTTTTTGGTCCTTATTAGTCCGATCTGGGAAACCCATCTTGTGGGCTTGGAAATGTGAGAGATTGTGTGTTCACCGAGAAAGGTGATTGTATGAAAAAATCTACCATCAGGTTGTTTCAGGATTTGTTTTTGAGCGTTCAGCGGAATATGCAAGATGACAACGACACAACCGAAGAGGCTGCTCGACGATCAGGCAGCGGCAATGCTTCTCAGCATGAACAAGAGAAGGTTCAACGCACTCCTGCGACCCGACCCAAGTCTACCAAGAATGGAACTCGCCAACGGTGATATGAGATTCGATAGCAGTTCGATTCTCGAATGGGCAAAGCGACAGGAAAGGCCGGTTGAATGAGCTCTGACTTCTGGAGTCGTCGGAAGTTAATCCGTGAATCTGATCTTTCTGTGCAACAGAAGTGGATCCTATCTCCCAAGACCCCCTGCGTTTCATCCGCGAACAGTTCCTCTTCCTCGCAAGAAGCCCGAACCAGTCCGTGTCAAATGAAGTCAATTCACGGGTAGATGGCATTTTGATTAGTGAGATGAGTTTTTGAGACTGAGTCCTCTGGGAATTCCCTCAGTCGCCGATTTGGATGTGTCAGAAACCGAAAAACCAACGTTTTTTGAAACAAAAAAGTGACCGGTCGAATATCGCCGAAATCGCACGCAATTTCACTTCGGTAGGGCGGCTTCTTCCGCCTATTGAATCAACTGCTCCAGTGCAGAGTCGATCGCTTTCTCTCCGACCTTACGAAGTGACAAATCCGAACGCCGGAACCGCCGTCGGCAATACTGGAGTCCTCAACACCAACGGTGGCAACAACTCGTCAATCACGACCAGCTGATCGCCGAAATTCTGTTGAGCGAACGAGTTTGTTACAAGTCGTTGGTTCACAGCAGTTTGACATGGTTCAAACAACGGTTGGCTGATGCGTTCCCGGATGCGATTTGCTAGAATCAGACACATCTCCAGTGGCGACTGGCAATAGCTGGCGTGATTGAACGAATCAAGGGCAGATGTGAACGATTCAAATTCTGACGGTGTAACGCTGGATCGGCAAGGAATTCCCATTCCACAGGGTGACGATGTTCCGGTTAAACTCCCCGAACGCATTGGTCGTTACCGCATTGAGAAGGTCTTGGGTAAAGGCGGATTCGGTCTTGTCTATCTGGCCCATGACGAGCAACTCGACCGACTGGTCGCCATCAAGGTGCCGCACGCCAAGCTGATTCAAAAGCCCGAAGACGCCGAGGCATATCTGACCGAGGCTCGCACGGTTGCCAATCTCGATCATCCCGGCATCGTTCCGGTTCACGATGTCGGCAACACGGAAGAATGTCCCTGCTACATCGTTTCCAAATACGTCGAAGGAACGGACCTCACCAAGAAGCTGAAAGAGCGTCGGTTGAAATACCGGGAAGCCGCCGAACTGGTGGCGACGGTTGCCGAAGCGTTGCACTACGCCCACAAGCAGGGGCTTGTGCATCG
The DNA here is from genome assembly GCA_030626405.1 of Planctomicrobium sp. Classification (GTDB taxonomy): domain Bacteria; phylum Planctomycetota; class Planctomycetia; order Planctomycetales; family Planctomycetaceae; genus Thalassoglobus. Next base: position 363 of record DAOUPA010000712.1, on the reverse strand, counting down.
GGACGTGAAGCCGGGGAATATACTGATTGGCAAAGAAGGCCAACCGTTCGTCGTTGACTTCGGTCTGGCACTGCGAGAAAAGAACATCGGCAAAGGACCGAAGTACGCTGGAACGCCCGCCTACATGAGTCCCGAACAGGCCCGTGGCGAAGGGCATCGGGTTGATGGCCGGTCAGACATCTTCAGTCTGGGCACTGTGTTCTACCAATTGCTCGCCGGTCGCCAACCGTTCCGAGGCAAGACGCAGGCTGGACTGCTGGATCAAGTCACTAGTTACGAGCCACGCCCTCTGCGACAATACGACGAGAAGATGCCAAAGGAACTGGAACGCATTTGCCACAAGGCGATGGCGAAGCGAGCAAG
>DAOUPA010000021.1 GCA_030626405.1 Planctomicrobium sp. | reverse complement strand
GCTGACTTCATGGCGAAAGCCCATCTCCTCGACTTTTTCGCAGATGTGCTGTAACTGTTCTTCAGAACAATTGGGCTTCAATACGATGATCACGATGATCTTCTCACAATTTGGGTAATAGTTCAGGTAAAGTAGACAGACGCCCAGACAATTGCGTCTGCGTGCATTATTTTTCTCAATGTTGTCACAACAACGTTTGAATCGCGGATTGTAGCCCACTGCCAATTCGGCTTCGACCGTGGAAACTGAAGTTCACGAACTCTCTCAGAAATTCTCAAAAATATGAGGCGTTGCGATTCGCAACGCCAACGTCACTACTCCTCTGGAGGGAAGATCGGAGGAGGAGGCCAATGGATTCCACGTTGCAGGAACAAACCTCGCTCTCCTTCGTCCGATTCTTCAGGAGAAGGAAGCCCAACGAACTGTCCGTTTTCATCTAGCCAGTCGGAATCGGTTCCGTACATCTCGGAGAGCAATTGTTCCTGGAGAAGACGAAATCGCTCTGCGTACTCTGGGGATTCAGCGAGATTCACCAGTTCATGAGGATCGGAATCTAAGTCAAAGAGTTGGAAGTGGTTCCCACCAGCGTAGTAGATGAGTTTGAACCGCCCATCGTGAATCATCCTCGTTGCCGTGGAGCCTTCGTTACATTCCCCGTATAAAGTCTCTCTTCTCAATGACGAGACCATTGAGATGCCGTCGCAGGAATCCGGACACTCCAGCCCGCACAGATCGAGCAACGTCGGCATCACATCCTGTAAACCAACGACTCGATTGTCAGTCTGGTTGGCTGCAACCCGGTCGCTATTCTTGGTACCGACGACAATCATCGGAACGTTCGCTGATCCTTCGTAATACAGTCTCTTGGCCCACAGGCCATGTTGTCCGAGCATATCTCCATGGTCAGCAGAAAAAACTATCACTGTGTCATCGAGCAAGCCCTCTTCCCGTAACGTCCCTAAGACGTACCGAATCTGGTGATCGATGTGCGTACAAAGGGCATAGAATGCCCGTAAGGCTGTACGGTATTCTTCTTCACTTCGAATGTGCCACTTCCTGTGAATGGAATTCAACAACCATGGAACGTCGTCATCGCTCTCACTCGATTCCCCGTCTCGCCAAGACTCTGGAATCCAGTTTCCGTACTCTTGCGTGCCAACGTCGAGTTGTTGATAAACATCCCAGTAATGCTGCAGTGGAACGAGCGGTGGATGGGGATGAGTAAATGAAAGATACCAGAAACCAGGCCGATTGGGATCGCGCCGACGAATCATCTTCGCCATCGTACGACTGGTCCAATTCGTCACATGAGTTTCTTCCGGCAACTGCCAGGGCCGGGCAAAGTATTGATTGTTGCTCATGCCGTGTTCGTACTGTCGCCCGACGTATCCTGCTTCTCCGAGGTACGTATCGTAGTCGTCCCAGACTCCCCAGTGCGGACGCCCTTCTTCGGCGAGCCAGACATCTTCAAACCCGATCCGATCACGTTGCGGATAGACATGAATTTTCCCGACAGCGTGAGTCTGGTAGCCAGCATCGCGAAAAGTGCCTGCCAGGGTCGGTGCAGAAGGCATTCGCAGAGTCGTTTGAAACGTTCGATCACCATGTGAACGCGGATTCATACCGGTCATCAAGGTTCGTCGAGCAGGAATGCAAATCGGGCACTCGCTGTAAGTATTCGTAAACCGTGTCCCGCACCGCGCAAGTTCGTCGAGAGTTGGTGTCTGAATCACAGGATGACCAGCCGACCCAAGTAACGCTGCCGGCCAGTGATCGGTGGTGATAAGCAAAACGTTCGGTCGATCCATGAGTCTTTCCTGAGTGATTTCGTAATAAAACAATAACGATTGCTCACGGGCATTTCAGTGGCTACTTTGCCGCTGCTCGACGGAGTCGGTCGTTGAGTGCGACGCCAAGACCTTCTTCCGGGAACCACTTGGTGACAATCAAGTCGATGTTCGCGGTTTCCAGTCGGTGCAAACCAGCGAAGAAATTTGCAGCCGCTTCGACAAGCGAAGAATCGGGTGAGAGGTTCTCAACGGCATCAAAACCTGACTCATCAATGCTTCCAAAAGCCAGAACTCCGATGCGAGAAGTTTCTGCCAGCTCTTCGAAGTCTTCGAGAACCTGAATCGGTTTCGATGGAGCGTAGTGGCGAGTCAACATCCCTGGTCCCGCCTGCGGGGATTCATCGTTTTGCATTTCAGGATCCAGACGAATGACCGGGCCGATCACTGCTTCGATGTCTTCAATCGGAAGTCCGCCTGGTCTCAACAACGTTGGCTTTCCATCGACAGGGCAGGCAATGACAGTGGACTCAACACCCACTTTGCAGAAGCCCCCTTCCAGAACGGCATCAATTCGACCGCCGAGTCCTTTTAAGACGTGCTGAGCTGTCGTCGGACTGACGCAACCAAAACGGTTGGCACTGGGAGCTGCAATTGGAACACCGGCAGCTTTGATGAATGCACGCGCCTGATCGTTTGCAGGGATTCGAATTGCCACGCTGGGAAGACCGGAAGTGACAAGATCGGGAATCGCGTCACGCTTAGGCAACACCATCGTAAGTGGTCCAGGACAAAATCGGTCCATCAGGGTTCGAGCAGAATCCGGAACATTCGTTACAAACTGTTCAAGCTGATCTAGGTCGGCAAGATGGACAATGAGCGGGTCGAAATGAGGACGCTGCTTAGCATCGAAGATTTTCGCTACGGCAACCGGATCGAGCGCGTTCCCGCCTAAGCCATAAACTGTCTCCGTAGCGAACGCGACAAGCCCCCCTCCTTGAATCAGGTCAGCGGCAGTTTCGATGTCTGTGATGAGTCGCGTTTGCAGTGGTCTTCTCCAAAACTGAACTGTTCTAACGAAATTCCCGAATAGTTCGCCAATGAACTCTCCGATTCAACAGGACACAAACAAAATAACCCGCAAAACTGGATGGACAGGACGCGCAATGTTGCGTTTTATCTCGTCATGATGTGGATTTGCAAAGTAGGGTTCTTCATACAACGCTCAAGAACTCTGGGGCAAAAATGTCTTCCCATCGAAAACTTGTTCTCATCATAACCTTTTCACAGGCTGTCTGCCTTGTCTTTGCGCTCTGGATGCAAAGCGTGGGAGAAAGGGTCTCTGTGCAGGCGATTCAAGACAACTCTGCCGAGACGACAGGTGAACATGAAGATATTGCCATAGCTGCTTTTCGAGTTGGAACCGTAATTTGGTTAACTGGAATCCAATTTGGCATTAACTGGGTCGTGGTCTCAAAAATCCTGAAACCTGCTAATAATCAGTTCCAACAACAACAGGAAGATTCTTTACTCGCCATCAACGAGTTGGTGCGAACTCGCGATGCCATCATTTTTGGCTTGGCAAAGCTTGCAGAATCTCGTGACCCCGACACTGGACAACACCTGGAACGGATTAGCCTCTATTCAGTCAGGTTAGCGACGGCACTCAGAAGGCATCCAAAATTCCGAGAGACCGTCACTTCCGAATTTGTCCGCATGATTGGGATCAGCTCGGTTCTTCACGATATCGGAAAAGTTGGAGTGGAAGATGCGATCCTTTTGAAGTCAGGACTACTCGATGAAGAGGAACGTGATAAAATCCGATTGCATGCCGAAATCGGAAGTGAATGCATCCACCAAATTGAACGGCGTTTGGGCAACACAGACTTTTTATCAATGGCCCACGACATTGCTTTATGCCATCACGAACGATGGGATGGTCAGGGGTACCCACAACAAATAACAGAACTTGAGATTCCTCTCGCTGCAAGAATTGTCGCCATTTGTGATGTTTATGACGCACTCGCTTCCAAACGTGTATACAAAGATGCGGTTCCGCACATCGAATGTGTCATCGAAATTGAAGCCAACGCAGGAACACATTTTGACCCCCATCTCGTTGATGTCTTTCTTTCCATTCATGAACAGTTTGAAGACATAGCAGGCCGGTTTCGCGACTTCAACTCTGCCAGAGCAGACCATATTTCATCGGCGCGTGGCGGGAGTTTTGTGCCATCGGAAAATGTGTGACCGAAAGCAACGTCATCCAACTTCATTCATTAATGTTGAACACATCTCACTTTTTGAACGCCGTCTTAGGGATCAATTGTCATGCTAATCGACAAATCAAACGAAAAATACCTTGAGTGTATCCTCGTATTAATCACGATTGCGCTCGGAGTTGTCCTGAATTCCATCGAGCACTCACGAATCGTGGTACTGAATCTTTTTTTTCTGCCGGTCGTTCTCTCGGGATTTTTCCTGGGGCGATACCGCGCCGGGGTCCTGGCACTCCTTTCTGCGGTCACTGTCACTGTCGTAATTTTAGCGGACCTCAATCGCTTCGCGATCAACAATTCACCATTGGTTGTCGGACTGAGTGTCATGATCTGGGGAGCGATCCTGGGATTGACGGCAATTTTAATCGGGACTCTCAATGATGATCGAAATGAAAAAATGGATGAACTCCACGAAGCACATCTGGGTGTTGTTGAAGTACTGTCTCGTTACCTCCAGTGTGCAGACCCGATCCTTCAGAGCCGGACTCAACGTGTCAATCATCTTGCCGAGCAAGTCGCAATTAGAATGAGAATGACACCTCGCGAAATCGATGATGTTCGTATTGCTGCTCTTTTAATGGATGTTTCAAACATCGAAATTACCGCCCGAGTCGTTCGCAAGGCGGTCGGCGATCTCGACCGGCGAGCCCCGCTTGAAGAAAACACTTTTCATGGAACCGAACTGGTTAAGTCTTTAGGTTCTGCCTTAACCGGTGCTTTCCCGTTGGCACTTCTCCAAAACAGCGACTGGGAAAAGACAGCAGCAAATGTCCCTATTGGTGCTAGAATTCTACGAGTTGTCCGACGGTTTGTTGAACTGACTCAATCCGGACTCGCCTCAACTCGTCTGGGCGATGAAGAAGCACTTCATGACTTGAAAGTTGATTGCCAAGGTTCTGACGACATGGCTGTGATCAATGTTCTTGAAGAAGTTATCGACAAAAGGTTTGAGACCCCCTCTGAAACTGCGGCTCGACAGAAGACTTCGTTGGCGGCTCCAAAATCATCGACCACTTCACCAGCAGCACAGTGAAAAAGTGAACTCGGGATGCCGTACACTGACTTCAAGTACACGACGAAATGTTTGCTCTTCTGAACTCACCTTCGGAGTGCAATTGACTCAACGTTCTCTATTTCTGTTCCTTCACTTGGTCAGCCTCCCAGTTTGTTGTCAGCCAAATGACAGCGGTTCCGTCGCGACTGCCGGTCACGACTTGACGTCCATCTGGGGAAATTGAAATCGCTGTTAATTCCTGCTCTTGTTCAGTAAGAGTCATGATTTCAGTCCCTTCCCGTCCATGGCTTGTGTCCCAGAGCTTTGCTGAATTGTCCTGACTCGCGGTAAAGAATCGTTGTCCATCTTCAGTAAAGCAGACAGCCGAGATGGCTGCCGTATGACCATCGCATATCGCGATGGTTTCGTGAGTTTCCAGACTCCAAAGTCGGGCTTGATTGTCTTCACTTCCGGTCGCTATTCGCAGCCCATCCGGAGAAAACGTGCAGCACAACACGGCCCATTCGTGACCCACAAACGATTTGCCAATTTGGTGACCTGTGTCTGTTTCCCAGAGCCGTGCTGTTCGATCGTTCGAAACAGTAAGCACTTTTGTTCCATCAGGAGAGAAGATCGCTTCCCGCACGCGTCCTGTATGCCCGCGAAATGCTCGAATCACCTCGCCCGTTTTGGCGTTCCAAAGCTTAGCGGTTGTATCGTCAGAACCAGTCAAAACCATTTGGCTATCCGGTGAAACGGCGACACTGTTCACATATCCGGAGTGACCATTTTGCAACTTGACGGTCGCTTGTCCGGTTTTGGCATCCCAGATTTTCGCTGAGTTATCCCAACTTCCGGTGACGACAAATTTTCCATCCGGCGAGAAGTCCGCTGCAGCGACTGCTCCATGAGGGCTTAAGGAAATTTCTTCTCGAAGAGTCACCGCATCCCAAATCGTCGCTTCACTCCCACCGACAGTAAGAATCGATTTGCCATCGTCGGTAAATTGAGCTGCCCAAACCAATCCTCCCAGTTTTTGAAAATCGAGAATTGGCTTCCCGAACGCTTTCTCAGATTGATTCGCTTGAAAATCGATGGTTCGCACAGCATTATCGGTCGTGACGACAATCGCGTGATCACCCGTTGGAGTAAAACTGATATCGTTCACAGCAAAAACTTTTGACTCAAACGTTCTCAGTTTTTCATGTGTCTGAGTTTGCCATAATGTGACTGTCGAACCTGGATTCAAAAGATCAGATTCCAGGATGCTCACCGTTAATAATTTCTTCCCATCTTTAGTGAGAGCCATTGAGGTCACACTCGTCGGATGCTTGAAAATCCCTGCGACATCTTCCTTTCCCGTAGCCGCGTCAACCTGGCTGACTGTATGATCTGTACTGGAAAGAAAAATCTCATCCCCAGAAGGTGAAAACAGGCAGTCTGTAATTCGACTCTGATGGTGTCGATTGGTCCACAATTTTTTTTCTGAATCAAGATCCCAGAGCACCGACCGGCCACGTGAATCGCAAGTCAGAAGTCGATGACCATGCGGAGCAAATGCCACGGCTGTCACTCGACTGTAATGTCCGTTGAGTTCAAGAGGCTTGACTTTTTCGACAAAATCTACGCTCTGAACACCTGCTTCTGCGGCAGCGATTAAGTCTTTGATTCGCCAAGCAAACACACCGCTGCGCTCATTTGAATGCGTTCTTGAGGGAGCTTGTTCATCTTCCGAATTGATGCCAGGGCGGTGCCCAGTCACCAGCCAATGCCCATCAGACGAAGCGGTGATCACCGCTGCTCGACCGGTCCCTGGGATCCGGAGAAGTTGTGTTCCAGACTCCACATTCCAAAGACGAACTGAATTGTCGGCAGCAGCGGTCGCCAGAATACGCCCGCCAGGTAAAAACATTCCGGTCGAGGTCAGGAAATCGTGTCCCTCCTGGAAAGTTCGAAGCGACACTCCCGTTTTGGCATTCCACAAGCGCGCCGTTCTGTCACGGCCAGCTGTCAGTATTTGTTTTCCATCGGATGAAAATTTGGCTCCCAGAACTGCATCTTCATGCCCGAAGAGTTCACGACCGTTGAGAACGCGAATTTCTTCGTACTGGTCGATGTGCCAGACAATCACCTGATTATCTTGAGCACCCGAAATGACTTGGCGACCGTCAGGGGAAATATCAACCGCACGAACACCACTGAAGTGCCCACGGAATGTTTTGATCGGTTTTAATGTTTTTGTCGACCAGATTTTCACAGCATTATCACGTCCCCCTGAGACAATCAATTGCCCATCCTTCGAGTAAGTGACATCCAAAACCGGAGACGAATGACCGGTCAGTTCTCGGTAATTCACTTCTGCTTTTTTATTGACAAGCAATCGATCAAGGCTGAAAGATGGAACCTCCGAGGGATTCCAAAGCAAGACTCGCTTGTCATAACTGGAAGTGGCGACTTCGTGCCTGTTCGGAGAAAAAGCTACGGAATAGATCGGTCCACGATGGCCTGTGAAAATTGATTCCTGCACCATCTCAAAGCTGACTCGTTCAATCCTGGTTTTCTCTTGAATGAACGAAACTTCCGCCAGCGGGGATTTCACGATGCCATCCGCGACCTTCCAAATGATCGCTTTTCCATCTTGGCTGACTGTCACAATTTGATTGAGATGATCGGCAGAACGCGGGTCGAAGTCGGGACTGAAAGCACCATCCCAAACCCACCAGGAATGTCCTTCGAGAACCTGAATTTCGGTGGGGTTCTGCGGATCGGTGAGATCCCAGATACGAGCTGTTTCGTCATAAGAACAAGTGAGTAACCATTCGCCGGTTGGTGAAAAACGAACGTTAACGACGGCATCAGTGTGCCCATTGAATTTAGAAAGTAATCGGCCGCTCTCTGCGTCCCATAATTGAATTCGACCGCTTGCATCGCTGCCACCTGTTGCAATGATTTTCTGATTGGGAGACCAGGCAGCAGAATGAACATACAGGCCATCCTGTGGAAGTTCCCTGATGATTTGTTTTGTTTCCAGGTCCCAGATGCGGGTCTTGTTGTCCCAGCTTCCAGTGAGTAACAATTTTCCGTCTGGAGAAACCGCAACGGCATCAACAGGGCCATCGGTTTTGAGTTTTTCTGAAGACTGTTTACACAAGTGCATCAGTCGGCCCCACTCCCAGTGGCGTCTTTCTTCCGGGCATTGCTTCAGAAGTTCAATAGCCACGTCGAAGGAATTTTCATCGATTTTGGCAGCTGCCAGCCCGATGCGCGCGATGTACGCTTCGTACTCTTCTGCTTCCTTTGCGGCGACAGCAATCAGCCGTTCTTGATCGGCAATTTTCTCCTGTGCAACAGCTTTAATGCGTTGCTTGTCAGCTTCTAGTTTTTGAGCCTTTGCGAGTCGTTCCTGCTGCTGCGCTTTCTTTTCGTTAGCAGCGGCAATCATCGTTTGCCGCTTGGCTTCTTCCTCGCTCTTCTCTGCGAGAACACGTTGCTCGTTCGCTTCTTTTTCTTTCATCGAGGCAATCATCGCCTGTTTCTTTGCCTCGGCTTCCTGCTTCTCGGCGATCTTTGTTTTGTTTTCGGCAATCGTTTTTTGCGTGTTGACGTCAACAAGAGCGACTTGCAGGTCCATATTCGCTTTTTCGGCTTCACTCTTTTTCTGTTCAGCGATTCCTTTTTGCTCTTCTGCAATCAAGCGTTGATTGTCTGCCTCTTCGCGTTCGTCCTCAGCAATAACTTTTTGCTTCTCGGCTTCCTGCTGCTGGATGACGGCAATCCCTTTTTGTTTCAACGCCTCGTTTCGCTCCGCTCGAATAACGACAAATCCGACCGAGACCACCGCGAGAAAGCAAACTGCCATCGCCGTGATGGCACGTTTGGCAAATTTTAATCGACCTCGGTGCGCATCACGCTCGCGTTGATCTCGTAAAATCTCGGTACGTAACGATTGATGCTCTTCACGATCATGTGTGAGCAACGACAAAGCGAGATCGTAATCTTCCTTCTGATGAGCATTCTTCGCGTAGGCAAGTTTCGCTTCGTAGACTCCTGCTTCAGCATCGCTGTTACCCACCCACAAATCGCGTGCTTGTTCGAAACCAAAGACCGATTTCGAATAGTCGTTATAGTCGCCTGACAGTTGAGCTTGCTGTAAATCTTTCCGGGCATGTGCAGCCAATGCCAAGCTTTCTGAATGGTCGAGATACGCACGGATTTCGTTCTGAAACTCTCGGACGTCAGCATGACGATCCGCCACGTTTGTCGCCATTGCCTTGAGTGCAATCTCGACAAGTTCACCTTTCTCTTGAGTGGCACGAATTGTATTCCGCATCGCCGCCAATAGGCATTCCTGAACTTTCTTTCCGGGATGCGGTGGCTTCCTGGTGATCACCTCCCAAAGGATGGCACCCAACAAGTAGATATCACTTTGAGGCGTAATTCGATCAATCGGACCAGTTGCCATCTCTGGCGACATATAAGCAGGCGTTCCGCCCATGCTGGAGAACTGGCGTATTTTTCGCGACTTATTGAAATTGTCGAGCGGAAGTGCCAACCCCCAATCCATCACCAGAACTTCACCGAATTCACCGAGCATGACATTCTCAGGCTTCAGGTCGCGATGGACGATTCCTCGTGCGTGTGCAAAGCCGACCGCGTCGGCAACACGTAATAAGATGTCCAAGTTTTCGTGCAGCGTTTTCTGTTTAATCACTTTCAGCCAGGGAGTTCCCTGCACTTGTTTCATTGCATAGAACAGACTCCCGGACGTATCTGCGCCAACGTCATAAATCGGCACAATGTTTGGGTGGTCGAGATCACCGGTCACAATCGCTTCCGCCAGGAATTTATTCCGCTGTCCTTTCTTTTTTGAATATGCCCCTTTGATCATCTTGACCGCAACATTTCTGTCTACGGAAGTTTGCCTTGCCGACCAAACGACTCCCATGCCTCCTTCGCCGAGAACACTCAGCAACTCATATTCAGGAAGATCGAGAGAAGAGGATTGGCCATCCATGCTTCGCATTGATCGTTCAGGAACGGCACTGAAACTATCCGTTGAACCGCTGGACGATCCCCCGTGGTCCAGTCGTCCCTTGATGGTCATCTCCGGAGCATCTTTGGGTTGAGCTGACCAATTCACCTGCAGAGTTTTCAATTCATCTGCTTCGGCATTTAAGATTTGGGTAGAGTCTGCTCCGCCATCTTCGTCCGAAGCAATGGCTTCCTCGAAGCTGTCTCCATCTTCGAGGATCATCGTCTGGTCTGCTAAGTCTTCTGTGGCGAGAGTTTGCCCATCGTCGGAATCGTCGACATAGGTTCCTTCGACATCACCTCCACTGCCAGATTCGAGCTGAATTGTTGCATCGGCAGATTCATGATTGTCCGGTGCCTGAGAGTCCTCCGACATATTGAGTGTCGCAGCGGAATCCTGTTCTTCTAACTCAGGAATCGTCGCCTCCACATCGGGTGTCGCGTGCGTATGATCTTGTGGACCATGTGTTCGTTCATCGAAGGCGACTGTTTTCTCGCTTGGATCAGCCAGATGTTCTGCGAGTTCGTCCTCAATGTACGTTTCGCTTCCATCTGCTGAATCGTTTGAACTTTCCACGTTGAGATCCAGAGAGTCCGAATCCTCCGCCGATTGAAGGTCAAGCGTTTCGAGATTTCCAGAGACATCTTCTCCTGATTCTTCCGCAGGAAACTCGTCACTCGTAAATGTTTCAGAAGTGTCGAAAGAGCCATCATCGGAGTCGTTCACATTAACAATTTGCTTTCCGCACGATGGACATCGAGTGATCTCATCGGAAAACAATTCATTTTTGCAGAATGGACATTGATTCATAACATTCGCACCAAACAACACCGAACAACTGAACTTGAGAAAACGAACAACCCATCTTTGGTCATAAGCCTCTCAATTGACTTTAGATTCCATCTCTATACCGCTTGTCGACTTGAACCATTATCGCAAGAACCCGATCAGTAGTCCTGCGAAATGTTTTAGCTTCGACAACTTTCTGCGACTTTGCCGGAGAGAATTGACGCTCAAAGGCACAATCCCCAGCGCAGCGAGTGGGACCGCTGAATCCTCCGTGAGAAGACTGATCTCCTGACCATCATCCTTCTTCGGATTGGGATCAATTTCTGACTGCGGATCAATTTCTTGACCTCCATTCATTTCCATTTCCTTCATTGGTTTCGCTGGTATCTCGCCTGCGTTTTCTGCTGTCGGCGGTCGATCCTGCGTTCCTTCATCGCCAACAACAGGGCGTCCGTCTCGTAAGAGCACATCTTCAACAAGCATCATCTGTCCATCTTCACCTTCTCTAGTGAAGATTTTCCAATGACCAACGTCAAGCCGTTTGTGAAGTCCCGGCAGATCATTCAACCGCTGTAACGCATCGGCACCATGGAGTGTTCTTTGAACAGATCTTCCAAATTGGTCTTTTTCAACCTTACCGTCCGGACCAATTTTCTGAATGATTAAAATCAATTCATCGCGACCGGAATCAGACTCGACAACTCCCTCTGTGAAATTCTCATCCTCCGTCTCGCCAGCGTCATTCGAATTCCCTTGGAAGGTCTCCGTAAATTGGACACGCGGAGACCCAAGCTGTGGGACTTCAATCGACAAGTCAAACGCAATCGCCCCACCGAGTCCTTCACCAGGGACCGGGGCTTCCGAAGACATCGTAATCACCCCCAGATCGACGTTGCCACCATCTGCAAAAAATGAAATTCCAGCATCATCCCGGACAGTAATCGTAATCAGAATCGGTGCCGATGGATTGTCTGGATTTGGATTTTGACTATAGAAGAAGTCGAAATCAAAGTCACCTGGACCAACTCCTGGAACAGTTCCCACAACCATTCCCTCTTCGTGACTGAAGAGTGGGTCGCCTGTGTTGAAGATGTCTGTTTCATCTCCGAAATCGGAATCCCAATCAACAACGTAGGTAAATTCGTTTTCCGCATCTCGTCCAAAATCACCGGTGATCGTTGCTATCCCAGTCGAGAGGACCTGCGGAGTATCGACATTTGTCAGCGACGGGACAGGCTGTGTGATTGAACCAGTGTTGCTGCGAACGATCACGTTCTCTGCAAACCGGACAGGCAAGAGTGCCAAATCAGCACTCGAATTCGGGTCAAAATTCAACGGGTCTGATGGGGTTTCCTGAGGATTGAAGAGGTCCGGATTCAAAGGATCATAAACCGTGAGTCCGGTCCCTTGATCGAAAACCGGGACAGGCGAACCAGCAGTTCCGATCACTTGGAAGCCTTCAATATCGGACGCGTTGAGTTGACTTGGATCAGTGTCCAAGACAATCAAATCGGCTCCAGCATCTAACCTGACAATGCCAAGCGGATTGTTAATCTCCGCAATAATTTGTGCCTGCACAGTGAAGTCGGCTCCGGAACTGAGGTCAATTTCACCGCCAGTCGTATTCAAAACGGGTGCAGCGACAATCAACTCTTCATCGTGATTGATGACGATGTTCTCAGGGATTTTCCCGGCGAGGTTGATCCCGGAAATTGGGCCAAGCGTGACGTCAAGCGGAGTGCTATTGAACTCACCAATCGTTAACAACACCCCAGAAGTATTGTCGACTTCAATCCCGCCGGTCGCTGTATTACTGGCTGCCAGGAGTGCGACACTCGTTTCAAGAGCATCTCCTGAACCAACTCCAGCAACGGCGGAAACCCCCAGGCTGTTTGCTGTCACATCAACGCCGCCACTGTCTCCGGCATCGGTGACAGCCGCTTCGGTTGAAGTGAGGCGAACTTCCGTCGTAGTCGTGATGCGTCCGACTTGAACATTTTGTTTGGCGACAAGATCAACGCGAGCGTCCGTGGCATCAATCGTTGCCCCATCTTCCATCAAAACCCCGCCCGTTGTCGTGCTCGCATTGTTGAGAGCATCACCTCCGACAATCAGGAGTTCAGCAGCTTGTGTTGCAATGCCGCTCGCTGCTCCCATGCGAACATTGTCGGCGGCGTTGATTGTAATTTTCCCTGTCGTACTTTGAACGGTCGAGTTGATCACAATCTCTGAGCCTGCACCCTCGGTTGTGAGATTCACGGAAGCCGAAGTACCAGTCACGCCTGCTTCGCCACCGACGATTGTCATCGTCCCACCGGCTGTGAGATCGATTCCGGCGGCGGCGTTCTGTTCGACACGAATGATGTTGATCGCGTCCGTTTCGGTAATCGTCACACTACCAGTAGACATGTTCGTCAGATCGAGTGACTCGACCGTTGTACGAATTGGACCCACGCCTGAATCTGTCTTCACAACCAACCGACCGGCGGCAGCATCAATGTTCAAAACGTTCGGTGGGTCAATACTGTCAACACCCATATCGGCGTTCAATGTCACAGCTGCCGTCGAGGCATTGTCGGTCACGATTTGACTGAGCGTAATTTGACCGTTCGCGTTAAACTCAACTTGAGCGGTGCCTGCATCGATCACCGAACCAAGAGCCTGAGTGATGTTGCCGCTGTCGTCAGTCGCACCGGCGTTCACATCAACTCGCCCTGCAACGGTCGTGACATCACCATCTGCCGAGAAGGAAACATCGTTCCCTTCCGAAGTCAGTTGGACGCTTCCGGCTTCAGTCATGATGCTTGACTGAATTGTGAGATCGCCGTTTCCATCCGCGTCAGCATCTCCCGCAATCAGAACAACGTTTCCTAAATTCGTCGTTGAGACAGGTCCGGTGATTGTCAGGTTGCCATCAACTGTAGAGATCGAAACATCGCCTCCACTGGCAACGACTTCCGAAGCAATGAAAAGGTTGGCGGCAGTTCCGGTTGTGGAGAGGTTCACATCTCCTGCCCCACCAGCGCTGACTGCATTCCCGACCGCTCCACCGTCGTTGATCGTCATTGTTCCGACAGCCGAAATGTCGATCGAGCCATTGGTCGTCGTTGCTTTCGAAACGATCAGGTCATCCGCCTCAGAAACATCAATTCCGCCAACGCCATTGACTGTCGCATCGAGTTGGTGAATCTGAGTCTCAAGAGCATTGCCAACTGTTCCAATCCCAGTTTCCGCTGTCAGTGTGACGACCGCTCCCACAGTGTTCGCGACAATCTCCGTGTGAGTATCGCCGCCATCAAGGATCGCTCCCGAAGTTGAAACGACTTCAACTGCGCCGATCGATGCATTCGTCGTCAGCAGCCCGCCAAGTGTGATGTCCTCATCCGCCATAAGTTGAATTGAGCCTGTTCCAGCATTGATGAGCGCTCCACCTTGCATGAAGAGAGAACCGCCAGCACCGTTGTCATCGCCATTGGAATCGGCTGTCACAGTTACCGAACCTGCGACCGCAGTTACGAACGCTGTCGCCGACATGGCAACATCATTGCCCGCCTCAAAAAGAACCGCGCCCGCCGTCGACATCACACCGCCGGAAACGGTGATGTTTTGAGCAGCAGTGAGAGTCACCCCTCCGGTGCCGCTCAAAATCGTTGCATCAAGAGAAACATCGTTCGTGGCGGTCAGAACAACATCAGCACCCAGCGCTGCGGTGGCGACATCGACATTCTGGTTAACGTCGACATCAACTGTCCGGATATTCACACCACCGGCACCGTTGAGTGTGGTCACTCCATCGATTGTCGTTTGCCCGGTTCCTGCTTGTTGAATGAGTGAATCGGCGGTGAACGCTCCGTTGAGATTGACATCGTTCGCGTTGGCAATCAGCACATCACCCAACGCCGTCCCCTGCCCAACCGCCTGGGCAAACGTAAGGTCTCCAATTGCCGCGAGAGTGATTGTCAAATCTTCGGTTCCGGCAGTCGATCCATCTAGAGTCGAATTGAACAGCAGTCCAGCATCATTTGAAGTGATTCCCAGCGAGTTGGTCAGCACGACGGCATCATCAAATTGAATGGCACCGTCGACTGTCACATCGCCGTTGAGTTCGGTCGTTCCGCCGCCATTGGTAAGTAGACTCTCAATCGCGTTCGTTGCGCCAACAGCATCGCTGAAGCGTGTTGCTCCGACGGCTTCAACTCTCAGATTTGAATTCGTGCCACCGATGCCATCATCGTCGACCGTTGAATCAAACGTGACTGTTCCACCGGTATTGAATATGGTAGAGCCTGTCAGGATGACTGCTTGATGGACATCAATGTTTCCAGTATTCGCCGTCAAATTCGAAGCGAGCAAGACATTTTGATTCGATGTCAGGTCGATGTTCCCCGTCGTGGTGCGAAGAAAGCCATCAATGATGAGATCAGCATTCGCAGGCGCGGCTCCTCTGGACTGAATTGTGATATCATTCACGGCAAGGATTTGATCGTTCGCACCATCGGTATCAACTCGTACGGAATCGACAGACATTGCTGTTGTTGATAAATCGGAACCTTCGACCAGCACGGAACCTGATGAATTGAGTTGACCTGCCGTGAGCAGATGCACGCCGCCAACGCTGTCATTATCGGTATCCGCACTGACGACAATGTTCGCGGCGGCTCCAGTCGTAGAAACCGTCGCACCAATGATGACATCCCGCGTGGCTGCATAGGTCGCCGTAGTCGCCGTGGATTGATCGACATTGATGATCAGATCTTCCCCTCCGCCAGTGAGGGTGATATCACCAGCACCGGCATTGAGAGCGGCATTCAAAACGGCGGAGTTCACAGAAACGACTCCGCCCGCGCCACCTTGGGTGTTAAGCTCCTGATTCACAACCAGTTCACCGCCTGATTGAATCGTGACATTGCTGCCGAGAGTCGCAATGCCTGCTGTAGTGTTGACTGTTCCGATTGCGAGTTCGTCCAGATCGACAAACGACAGTTCACCCATGATCGCCGCAGCGAGGACATCAACATCGTTGGTTTCGTTGAGAAGGAAGTTGCCTGTTCCGAGCAATTCCAGATTTGTTGCGAGAATCGTCGAGCCAGCAGCCTCGGCTGCACCTGCGGAATCAATCACAACACTTGCGGCACCAGCGTTGATGTCTTGACCGGTGCCGTCTCCGATTGTCAGTAATCCGGTGGTTGTTAATGAAACGTTGTTGCCGTTTGTGGTGATGCCGTCAGTGCCGCCAGCGAAACCATCGTTTCCGTCAACTGTCCCAACGAGTAGCGTTCCGGCATCGACCAGTGTCAATTCTCCATCAATGTTCGCTGCGAAACTATTGATTTGATTTGCTTCAGCAAGACTAAAAGTACCTGTGCCAAGCAGTTCAAGACCACTCGCAGTGATCGTGGAACCGCTCGTTTCGGTAACGCCTGCGGAATTGAGCAGCACAATCCCAGTTCCAGCCTGAATGCCTTGACCGTTGATGCCATCACCAATGGACAGCAATCCTGCCGTTTCCAGAGTGATATCGCCAGAGTTTGTTGTGATTCCGGCAACAGTTCCGACGGTCCCGATCTGCAAACCATCGAGATCGCTGAACGCAAAGCGACTGTTCATTCCAGAGACGGTTGCTGCCACGACATCGACGTCATTCCCAGGTGCTCCCGGTTGGTCAAAAAGGACATCTTCCGCCGCGGAGAAGCTGACATTCCCTGCGATGAGCCGAGCACTGGCAGCCTGCGTGATGCTGCCGCGATCCGCATCAGCGGCACCTTCATTGTCGGCGAGAAAGTGGACTTCGTTTGTGGTTCCACCGATGTTCGTGATCGTTCCTGACTGTTGAATGATGTCGTCTCCGGCAACGAAATCAATCGTTCCGTTTCCGTCCATGTGAGTGACATCGGCATTGATGACGAGATTGTCCGCAATCGCGGCGGAATCTCCTGCTGTGAACGTGAAGTTTCCACCGACGACAGTATTCATCGCAATCGTCAGCGGACTACTAGCAGTGATTGAGCCTCCACCAAGTGCTTGCGATTCGAAAATCCCAGCCGTTGATTGGATCGTCAAAGCTCCATCGTTTTGAATATGTGTGGCGCCGGCTGTGTTCACGAATGCGATTTGGTCCACGTTCGTGTTGAGGTCTTTAACTCCTCCAGCAGCACCAATCCCCATCCCGGCACCAATTGCGGCAGCAAAGGCGGTGATGTTTGCACCTTCGCTCGTAGGAGTTGCATCGAGGATCGCTCCACCAACGCTGACTGAGACAACTCCGCTCATGGTCCCCGCCTGAATCGTGGCGAGTTCGGCATTGCCTGATCCGAGCACGGCAATGGTCACGGCATCTGTAGATTCATTCGTGGTGGTGATGACTGAGTCGGTTGCTTGAGAAAAACTGCCAACATTGTCGCTGTCGATATCAGCCAACAAGGTGATCATTGAACTTCCCGCATCAAGTCCGCCGGTTCCAGAGACCGTTTGCGTGAAAGATATTGAACCGCCGGCGATAACTTGAACTTCGCCAACCGTGGTGACCACATTGCCAGCAAAGATGACATTTTCTGTTGAAACCAACAGATCTCCACCGATTCCGGTTCCTGACGTTCCATTGAATGTCGTCGTTCCGGTTCCGGCCGATTGCGTCAGAGTTCCTCCAATTTCAATTGTTGAATTGAAAGAGACATCGTGAGTGGAGTCAATCAGTAAATCTCCGTCAATTTCCACTGCCGAACTGAAGATGACACTGTTTGCGTTTTCAATTGTGACACTATCAAGTGCGATGTTTGCTCCCACCGCACCTGTCAAAACGATGTTATCACTGGTCGTGAACATCGCATTTGACGACGTGGCACCAGCGTCTTCATCAACCGATTGCAAAAATGTGATCGCGTTGTTATCCGCGTCTCCCCCATCGGCAGCGGAGAAGTGAACATCGCTGGTCAGCGTGACCGATCCTTGATACTCCTGATCAGCCACACTGGTGACATCCCCACCGAGCCGACTCGTTCCGGAAACGGTAATTCCTCCGGCGCTTTCCACAGTCGAGTTTGCCGTCAAATTTCCGCCAACGGAAATGTCCCCGGTGTTGGTCTTCAATGCCTGATCAGCGCTCAAGTTCCCACTGATGTTGATTGCACCCGCTTGCAACGATCCGGTGAAGGCGATGAGATTACCGATGGTGGCACCGGCTCCGCCAATCGATCCAGAAACGGTCGTTTCCCCGTCGAATGTCACTTGATGCTGTAACATCCCATCGCCGAGAACATCGCCGGTAATCGTCGTTGCTCCGTGTGCGGAAGAGATGGATTGGTCACCCGTTAAAGTGACCGGACCAGTGATGTTAACACTGCCAGACGCGGAAAGATCCGCCCCTAACTGAATATCCGCCGCAGCAATGTTGATATCGAATCCAGGTGCGGCACCGGTGGTTGTGAGATTGCTATTGATTTCTGCAATTCCAGTGACGTCTAGATCGATCCCGGCGGAGACTGTCAGCAATGCCGTTGGCACGATCATCAGATCAACTGTGGTCACTTCAAAATCTTCGACGTTGATGGTGCCATCGACTGTTGTCTTGCCGGTTCCGTCAAGCTGAAAGAATCCTCCGTTCAAGGAGAACGTCCCTGACGAAAACTCGACATCCCCGCCTCCAGTAATGGTCACATTATCTAAAAGCTGAGCACCCATGACCATTGCTGGAATTTTGCTTTCCCCGAGCAGAATGTTCCCATCGATCATTCCAGACGCATCGAGATTGAGGTTCACTTCCGGATCGGCATTCGGGTTTGTTGTGAATAATACAGCGGCACTCAGGTCGATTTCTCCTCCAGCGGTCGTGACGTTCGAAGAGGATTGAACATCCCAGTTTCCAACGACTGCAAAATCGCCACCATTTGTCACATATGAGCTATTCGTGCTGACCATCTCTGCCGAGATGAGCAAGTCTCCACCCTGAGTTGTGACATCGTGCAATGAAATTTTGTCTGCTGCTGTCAAACTGACTGCTCCAAACGCACCATTAACCACTGCCCCAACATTCCCTGCCAACGAGATAGTTCCGAGTCCGTCGGCAGGCAAGGCATTCCCCGGACTCAAAATCGTCAACGTGTTGAATTCACCAAATTGACTATTGATTGCTCCTGTTATCTGGACGCTACCAGTACCTGACAAGGTTGTGTCTGTGCCTACAAGTACCTGACTCTCGAGTTGAATAGAATTCAAAGCCGAAATTGAATCGGTATCAATAAACGTCGTCCCGAGATTGGTGACAGAGAGGTTTTCAAAACCTGTGGCATCTCCGCCGAAGATCACGTCGCTGTCGGTGATCACGGAAAGTGAGAATCCGTTTCCATCAATGGAGTCGAAAACAATATCGCCAGCAGAAAGGCTGTTGAACGTAACATCATCATTCAGCAATAAGTCGCCATTGTAAAATTGATTCCCTAGAGAGAATGTATCCTGCCCTAAGCTGATTGTAGATGCCGTGATTTGAATGTTGTTGAGTTCCTCTCCCGATAACCCCAAGCCGCCATCAATGTTGAATACGTTTCCATTGGTGTCAACCGCGAAATCAAAAGCCGCACCATCGGAAAAGAGATCACCTTCGATATCGATCATTCCTTCGGTAGTCAGACTTTGGTCCGTTGTGAGTCGCAAGGAACCGTTCAAGTCGAGGTCAACCGAACCAAGTTGAAAGTCCGCATCTCCAAGTTGAATCAGTTCTGCGTCAACTCGAAGATCAACATCAATCGGTGCAGCGGCTCCGGAAGTGCCACCGTTGTCGATCAGTGTGACGGTATCAGCACCATCCCCGCCATCGACGGTGATCGAAAGTGGCGACCCAGGACCGGAGAAGCCAGAAGGAATTTCCAACGTCAAGTCGTCGTTCTCGTCACCCAGATTGATTGTTAAGCCTGACGGAATCAGAGAGGAATTGATGTCGTTACCGAGGCTGACACCGTTCTCATCCAGAACGTCGATCGCGAGCGTCGTGGAGACATTATTATCGAAGATTAGGATCGTCTCGTTGCCCGGATCGCCTGGGTTTATCAATTCGATCGTCACCGAGTCCGCCGCACCAGCGCTGCTCTCAACGATCAATTCGCCTGCGATGAGTGATGCCGAAACACTCAGGACACGCCGCTCTTCAAGTCGGTCAACAAACAGTTGCACACAATCATCAGCGCGTTTCCTTTTGGAGACACTCTCACGTTCAGTGAATCTGTTCAGCAAATACTGAAGCCGGGAATACCACTTCATTCGTTCTACTCGATAGAGTTCATAACATCCAACACGACTCAACTGACCCTTAAAGTTATTCCATAAACCCCAACCAGGAAAGTGTTTACTTCAAACCACGACACCTAAAACCACGCCATATTCTGAAAACAGTGAGGAGATTCTCCATTTTCAGCGGAGACTTCAGCGTTGATAGGCGAAATCAATGCCATTCTAAATGTCTCGGAACGGTAATCCATTCCGATTCGGTAACTTACGGCAAAAACCACTGAAAAGAAGGGACATACGGCCTTCACCGATTATTGGTGATCAATTCGACTGCATTGAAATGCCACATTCCAATCCTGATAGAGACATTCTGAAGCAACGAATTCATGGTAATGAGATGCAAATCTCCTGGTACATATCAGGCTAAAAAGTGGAATTGGCCTGAAACGTCAGAAATGCTAATTTTCACGGACTCAATCAGGTAACAACTCAAAGAAATGACCTGAAAACTATTGCAAACAAGTGTGTCGTTTGATGTCTGGAGCTGCAGGTCTTAGTTCTGCCAAGGATGGCGGAGTCCCGATCATGAAAATTAAAAGTCCGTTTCTCAACCGAGTCGTCTGCACCCTGGGAGTGGCGGTGCTGAAGGTGCTGTATAAGACGACGCGTGTCGAAATTCATCTCGGTGACCCAATTCACAATCCTTACAACCCCAACCGAGACAAAGAGTGCATTTTCAGTGTCTGGCATGACTTACTGCTTTTCCCACTGTTTATCCAACGACCAAAATCGATTGTGGCGCTGGTGGGACGTCACCGCGATGGCGATTACGTCTCAAACATTCTCAAAGCACTTCAGCTGAAAGCAATTCGAGGGTCGAGTTCCCGAGGCGGAACGGAAGCGGTCTTGCAAGCTGTTGAACAAGTGAAAGACCATAGCTTGGTGGTCACGCCAGACGGCCCACGCGGCCCACGTCGAAAGATGAAGCAAGGCTGCGTCTTCGTTGCGGCACAAACCGGCATCCCCGTTGTGGCGACAGCATTCAGCGTGACTCGTGCATGGAGACCAATGGGAAGTTGGACAGACCTTGTCATCCCTAAGCCATTTTCGAAAGTTTACGCAGTCACAAGCGAACCATTCTACATTAAGAAGAATGCAACACGTGAAGAAATTTCCGCAGTCACCGACCTCATCCAAACGGAAATGGACCGATTGAACGTCATCGCCGAAGCTCTTGCAGCTGGCAAACAACTGCCAGAAGAGCCACCTTCTTCAGAGATCACTGAAAAGATCGCAGCCTGAGTCTTCCGACATCAATAAGCTTCAGTCGCAAAAAACGGATCTCCTCAGAAGATCAAAAGAAGTGCAGCATAAACGACGATCAACCCAATCGCAGAAAGAACAGGAAGACTAGACTCAACATCTCCATTCAGTTTTTCTACAGTGGTTGTTGATTGATCAACTTTCGACGGTGCGGTTTCGCTTTCCACCGAAACATGAGGAGCATTAAGAAGTCCCTCCGAGATTGTGACCTTCTCGATGATGCGAGTGAAATTCACCCCATAGAGGTACGACTCCTTCTCCTTCCCGTTGATGTACTTCGCGATGCTCTGTTTGGAACGAACGATTGTCCCCTCGATCAATAACTCATTCAATTGAGGCATCACTAGTTGAATCAAAACTCGCTCGCAATTGGAATCTAGTTCCGAATAGCTACGAATTAAAGCTCCGGTCGTGGAGACATCCATCGTCCAGACCTTGATGGGTGCGGAGACCGGATCTGTTCCTTCGTCAGCAAGAGGATAGATCGAACCGATCGTTCGGAAATCGATGCGTTCTTCCTGCCTCTGCTCTACGATCTTTGACCAGGTTGATATGTCCGCTATTGTATCCGATTGTAAACCAGAATCCATCTCTCTGCCCTGCCCTGCAATGTTTAAAAATTTGTCAATCCAATCCTACCTTGCGTTCAGGAAGGGTTCCTGAGGTAATGAGGAAATCTGTTTGAAGATGAGTCTTGGCGACGGAGATTTAACGAATCGTTGCATTTAAACAACATCTCATCAATCAATTTAATTCATACTTTCCGCTTTTTCCTCCGCGGCACTGCGGCGGATGTAGTGTGGCTCGACGGTCCAAAAATCGCTGACATCCTGCGACTTCAGACGACATTCCCCGATCAATGCGATCTGCTTCGCCAGCGGACTGCGCCGGACTTCTTCCACAAGCTTGCAGCCCTCTAACTCTTCAATCAGCTTTCCCACACCCGGTCCCGAGACCATCGCATCAGAGTGCAGGTGATTTAGAAACTCACTCATCGAAATTAAGGCTGGTGGGGAGCCGCACACCCAACTTCCATCACTGCCTCGTTGATACTCGCCTGCATAAACGTCTCCCCGCAAGGCATCATCGATCACAAAGAGAGAACAGTCGGTGACGCCTGAGTTCGCAGCAACTGCAAGAAATGTATCAACAGCAATGAGAGGTGCCTGCAATGCATACGCCAATGTCTTGGCGCAGACAATGCCGACTCGCAATCCTGTAAAACTCCCCGGACCAATGCTGACGGCAACACCATCAAGCTCGGACATCTTCAAGTTCAGCTCTTTCAGTAAGAGCCCGATTTCTGGAACCAGTGTCCGCGCATGCCGTCTCCCTGTCGCGGAGAGTTCCGTTTCAGCAAGAACCACCTGATCGCGCACAACCGCGACACTACCAGACCTTCCCGAGGTTTCAATTCCAAGAACAATCATACGTCTTCAATTTTACTGCCAAAGATTTATTGATTTGCATCAAGAGTGAAACTTTTTCTTCGAACGATTAACATCAGCACTCGCTCGAAAACATTCCTCGACTTCTGAAACAACCATGATCAAGTCATCTTACACTCCCGACGATTCTTTCTCGACTCCAGTCGTTGACCAATATGAGGTGATTCTCATCGGTGGCGGTCCTGCCGGAGCGACGGTTTCCGCTCTGCTTGCTGAGCAGGGACATTCAGTTGCGGTCTTCGAGCGATCAACAATCCCACGCTTCCATATCGGTGAATCACTCATACCGGAAACATACTGGCCACTGGAACGTCTGGGTTTGATAGAGAAACTCAAAAAGAGTGCCTTCCCGAAAAAGTTCAGTGTGCAGTTCGTTTCAGATGGCTGGAAAGAGTCGGCTCCGTTTTACTTTGACATGCACAACCCGCACGAAAGCTCACAGACCTGGCAAGTCGATCGGGCCGACTTCGACAAAATGTTGCTCAACAATTCTGTCGAGAAAGGGGCGACGGTACGCATGAATGCACACGTTTTGGAAGTCCTCTTTGATGATCAGGAAAACGGCGATCGTGCAACCGGTGTAAAAGTAAAATTGACCGACGGCAACGGCAACGTCGAGACACGAGAGGTTCACTCAAAAGTCGTCGTTGATGCCTCTGGGACGTCGGCCTTCTTGATGAACCGTATGAAATTGCGGCAGTCCGACCCGTACCTTCGCAAAGGAACCGTCTGGTCTTATTTCAAAGGTGCCCGCCGCGATGAAGGCAAAGCGGAAGGCGCCACGCTCATCATGCAAACCGAAGGAAAGAAAAGCTGGTTCTGGTACATCCCGCTACAAGACGACATCGTCAGCGTCGGTTGTACCGGCACGATGAGCGCCATGTTCAGCAAAGGCTCCACGCCGGAAGGGACTTTCAGGCGAGAGTTGGAGCGCTGCCCAGCATTGCAAGAACGACTCGCAAACGCCGAACGCTGCATGGATTTTCTCACCACGAAAGATTACTCGTACTCAGCATCACAAGCCGCTGGCGATGGTTGGGTTCTTTGCGGCGACGCCCTCGGCTTCGTCGATCCGGTCTATTCGTCCGGAGTCTACCTGGCAATGAAAGGGGGAGAGTTCGTCGCCGATGCGATTCACGAAGCACTCACCAACAACGACACATCGGCTGCCAGACTCGGCTGCTGGAAAGAAGAATACGCTGCCGGCGTCGAAAACTTCCGCAAACTCGTCTACGCCTTCTACACCCCCGGCTTCAGTTTCGGCTCGTTCTTGAAGGAATTCCCCCAATTCAAATCCAATCTCGTCGACATCCTCATCGGCGCCGTCTTCAAACCTGAACACGACGCCATGTTCGAAGCGATGGGAGAGGTGCTACCACCGAAGGATGAGTAAGGTTGATGCGAGATGGCGGTGAGTCCTCAAAAGGAAACAACATGGAAGGCAAGATCTTTAGCGTTGTCGATCAGATTGGACCATGGGTCATGATCTGCACAGGTATCTGGTGGCTTCTGACGACGACGGTTTTGTACAACTGGATGAAGACTTTTCTGGAGCCCATGATGGAATTTTCAAGATGGATGTTAAAAAAGACCGCGATTCAGAATGAGAGGATATCGGGAATCGTCTCCGAGAAAATGATCAAAATCGCCGAGAAGCAATTCGTCTGGATCGAGCAACATCAGGGATTCTTTCGCTGGAGTACGTTTGGTCTCTCTTTCGCAATGATGATCGGAGGAGTCGTTTGGTTAGTGAATTAGAATATTAAAATGCCCTCAACGAACCAATCACTCTTCCATTTCACGGGCTTCAGACAAAGCGGAAGCGACAAGACCAGCCGGGACAGAAATGACGCCAAGGCCAATCAACAAAATGCAAAACGTAAATACTCTACCACCGACTGTCACCGGGTACACGTCTCCATAACCAACGGTTGTCAACGTAATAACAGCCCACCACAAACTGTGAAACACCGACGCGAATTCTTCAGGTTGAGCTTTGTTTTCGAAGTAGTAAATACCGACAGCAGAGAAGAAGAGAAGCATGAGAGTCACTAAGAAAAACAAAACGACTTCTTCTCGTGCAATTAGGAATGCCCGATGGAATCGTTGGATAGCCTTGCTGTAACGAACGATTTTAAAAGTTCGGAACAGGCGTAGGAACCGGAAGACTCGAACCGAACGCAGGTCCACGCCAGAAGCAATATAGAACGGCAAAATGGCAAGCAGGTCGACAATGCCGAAGAAGCTGAAGACGAATCCATGCTTGCTGTCGGCAACAGCGAGGCGAAGGAGATATTCGACCGTAAAAATAATGACCGTCACGATTTCGACATAGCGTAGCCATCGTCGAGCAGAAATGGACAAATCAGGCAGCGTTTCGATGGAGAAAGTGATTAACGAAATAACAATGAGCGACTGAATAATGAGATCAAATAATCGTCCTGATTTTGTGTCGTTGTTTTCGAGAATGCGTTTGAGAGTACCCACATCAACCTACGTGAAATTGTTGCCGAAATCAGTCAAGTAACGATTTCACAATCATACTCGAAGAAGGCGTGTTCGAAAATTCGGAAACAAGAGGATGCGAAGGTACTGGAGAGGGCAACAGTTCATCGTTCAACGATTTGTCAAAAACTGTCCGTCCTGCATGCGGAGGACTTTGTCGTCCTGGTTGATGTAGCGTTCGTCGTGGGTGACGGTGATGATGGTGGTGCCTTCGGTTTGGTTTAATTCTCGGAGAATGTCGAAGACGCGGCGACCGGTTTCTGTGTCGAGTTCGCCGGTCGGTTCGTCGGCGAGAATGACTTGTGGTTTCTTGAGGATCGCGCGGGCGATTGCGACACGTTGTTGTTCGCCACCAGAAAGTTCGCTTGGTCGGTGGTGCATGCGGCCTCCCAGACCGACGCGTGCGAGTAATGCTTCGGCTTCTTCTCGCTTGGCTGCTGCCTGTCCGGTGGGAATGAACGGAGCCAGCACGTTGTCGATACAGTTCATCGTACGGAGAAGATTGAAGCTCTGGAAAATGAAACCGATCTTCGTTCGCCGTAGAGTATCGAGTTCTGACGAAGACATTTCCGTCAGTTGTTCACCAGCGATGGAAATGTTGCCGGACGTGGGTTGATCGAGTCCACCCAGGAGATAAAGCAGTGTGCTCTTGCCGCTGCCGGAGGGTCCGACGACAAATGCAAATTCACCTTCGGTGATTTTGCAATTCACCCCGCGCAGAACGAGTGTCTCTAGACTTGCTCTGTGATAAGCCTTGGTGAGGTCTTTGACTTCAATGAAAGCGTTTGAAACTCCGTTTTTATCCACGTCGAATTGACTCCATTGGTGACAAACGAGACGCTCTCCACGCAGGATACAATCCTCCAACAAGTCCTAGAGCAATACTGAAAATCAGACTGGTGAATAGAAGAGGAAAACCTGCATGGAGTTGCAATCTGCCAGGCCAACTCCAGTTGACTAGCAGAGTTGCCAACCACCCGATGCTGACGCCAATCATACCACCGCTGAATCCGATGAGGCTACTTTCGAGTGTCATCAGACGCATGATTTCGGATTTGGACCAACCATTGGCTCGTAGAATTCCGAATTCCGTCGTCCGTTCCGTAACGCTCATCATCATCGTGTTGACGATACTCAAAGTGGCAATCGAAACTCCGATTGCTGTCATTAAGGTCAGGAAGATATTGAGATCCTGACTGAACTCAGCGATTCGTTCCCCCCAGTCGTCAGCAGAGCGGACTTCGATAGGTAAACGCTTTGACTCTGCATCGGAGTGAGACTTTTCTTCTTTCTTAAAACGTTCATCTGTATGATGCTCGTCTGTCTCGCGAAGTGTTGAGGTTCCTTTGATTGATTGATCGAGGCGTCGTGCAAGGTTCGCGAGGACATTGCCGCTGCCGCCGAATTGAGATCTCGGCTGCCAGGTTCGAAGATCGCGTCCACGGAAATGATCTTCGATGCTTTTCTGGAGAGTCTTATTGTCGACCGAATCGTCTGCTTCGACATAGAAACAGCCGACCGTGTTCACGTCGATCCTGCCGAGGCGACGGCAGGTGTTGATGTCCATCAGGATGTTGACATCGAGCATCATCGATCCGGTCTCGTAAATGCCGACAATCTCGAACTCTGAGCCGTTCAGGTCGATGACGTCTCCCACGCTTTTGCTGATACTTGTCGAAATTTCACGGCTGATCAGGCAATGGTTTGTTTCAACATCGGCTGGCAGAAAGAAGCGGCCATCGACGAGGTTTTCACGGTAGAGGCTGCGTTTTAATTTCAATCGCGCGTCAATTTCCATCCCGATTGCGAACCGTGGCGGGTTGATGATCATTTTCCCATCAAGTTGATTGACGCGACAGAAGACTTCCGGATCGACAACACCAACGCCGGGAATTGCTTCCAACTCTGCTTCCCAGTTTGCAGGTAATGTGGAGAAGAGCGGAATCGGTGCGCCTTGTTGCTGAACCAGAAGTCCGGGGATTTGCTCGAACGTTTTAGAAACAACCTGATCGATCCCACCAGCGATCGAAAACAGCCCCACCATTCCGCCGATTGCAACTGCCAGGCCCAGGACAGAGAGGACCGACCGTAGCGGTCGACTGGTCAAGTTTCCAAGGGCAAAACGAATCATTAACAATTCCAGCTGTGAAAGTATCTCGGGAATTTGGCAAAGGAAATTGGTGCGTGCCGATTATTCCCGTTCGTATTTGGCAGTTTCGATTTTGTCGATGAATTCGTCGGTCATGCCTGCCTGCCGCCGTGCTTCACGTTGGAAGTCATCTCCGCGCGCTTTCACAGGTCGTAAGGGCCAGTGCAGGTGCTGTTCGAAGGCTTCCCAGTCGCTGAGCGCATCCGGCTTCAATTTCCGGAGCCACTCGAGCCCGAAGCGGACATGCTCGATTTCATCGTTATGAATGGTGCGCATAATGCGTGCGCTTCTTTGATCATCAACATTCAAGAAGGCTGTTTCCAGTTCGATGGTGTGATCCAGGTTTCGACCTTCAAAGACGAGTGGTAACCCGGCAAGGTAATCGAGGACGTTTTCAAACTCCATCGCCTTCTTCCAGATATAGCAATTGACCGGCAGCTCTCCAAAACGGACGCCAAGCTTTGCGGCACGTTCAGCGTGCATGCGCGTGTGTCGCTGTTCGTCTCCCATGATTCGGGCGACTCCCAACCGAAATTCTGTTGGGGCATCCGGAAACGCAAGCAAAGTCCAGGCCATGACTTCAAGCGCCTGAAGCTCGTGATTGGCGAGAATGTGGTGAGCGACGGCGCGTTTTCTGGAATCGTTCAGCGCTCCAGGTGCTGGCATTTTTGGGGCAGCCCGAGGAGGCGCAAAGCACAATTCCGAACTACGCTTTGGCTCGGAAACTCGAAGAGACTCACCTGGACTGCAATCCGTAAAAGAAGCGTGTGTGGATTCAATCTTGGTGGACAAATCGGGAGAGAGAAGAATGAGTTCTGCGAACTCTCTGATTTCCATAAGACATCACAACTCAGAAAGACAATAACTGTTAAAATCGGGAATATTCATTTCACCGATGATAGCATGTCTCTATGAAATCGCCGAGTCGTTGTCGTTCTCGACAACAAGATTACGGCAAGATGATCTCCATTCCCAATGTGAGTCCATGTGCATAGAAAGTGGAAAGGTTATTGCGAGTCCCAATCGTGGGAGGATCATTGACCGAGGAGGGAGCGTCGTAGTTAATCGTATCATACGCTCTGGAGAATCCACTTCCAGCAAACAGTTGGTAGGAGATCAGAAAGCTGAGATAGTCTGTGGCGTGATATTTTCCATAAACCGAGAAGTCGACAATCGGTGCAAAGCGGGTTTTGTCATGAGTGTCGACTTGAGGAAGTTCATCGATGTCGAAAATTTGAGCTGTTTCAACCTGATCTGAAATTCTGTTCAAACCGAACAGGAATTTAAAATCTGTCCCATACGAAAAACGTTTTCTTCGTCCTTCGGCACGAAAGCCGACTTGTGGTCCGTAGATGTGGTTTTGTGAGAGAGAGTTAATACGATGGTTGAGTATTTCATTTGGATTGGTAAGAGGTGCGCGAATATCCGATCCTGAGATGCTGAGTTGCTCTTTGAAGTTGAGATACCGAATCCCAACAATCGGCTTGACAGTGATTCCAACATTCGGTGTGAATGGATTGTTGATCCAGTTTGTTTCCAATCCATAGATGTTTGTCGTGAGTGATGTTGTCATGCCTTGGTTGAAAAGAATCATGACGTTATCGGAAACCTGTCCGTCATCAAGAAGAGTGACTGCACCGATGAGTAATTGAGTCTGAAAATTGAAGTTATCAACAAATGGCGCGGTGTGAATTGTCTGGTTAAATTCTTCAAGGACAAAAGCACTGGCTTCGAAGTCACCTGCTGTTGTCGGAATTCCAATCGTGCCGCGAAATCCGTTGAGACCATTCTCTTCAGCTTGCCCCACTCTCGGGACGACTGCAAATGTTTGCGGACGTGCACCGTTAATGCGGTCTTCGGCTGGAAGTCGATTCAATCGATCAATGGCTGTCAGGTCATACGGTGTTCCGTCCGTTTGTGGTGAGACCGGAGCACCTGTCAGTGTTCCGTCGGCACCTTTGATGTCCCAATGCAGAAAGTCAAACCGAATCCAACTTCGACTCGCATTATTACCGATCAAAGATCCAATACGTGCCTCCGGTCCCAACCATCCCCCATTTCCGGGGACGAGTTGTGCGTTCGCCCCGCCACCACCTGGTGGACCGTACGAACTTGGAGCCCAGGATCCTGGGTGTGATGGGGGAGGAGCACCAAGATATCCCGTGTTTTGAAAGCCTGACTGCGGCCACGGACCTTGGGAGAACCCTGTCGTTGACAGGATCCCGAAGATCAAAATAATACCGCTCAACCAACGAGTCATAGTGCCGATCCTGGTCGATTCTTTTTCGCGATCCCGTCTCTCGCAAAATCCAAATGTATATTTGTTTGTCATTTTGAGTGAACGTTCGGGGTTTGCGTTGTAAAAATGGGAGGGGAAGGGGAGACCTTTCGGTAGCGCACCTTCACTCCGTTTCAACTGTATCGGTCAAATAGAATTGATAACTTGGGCGAAGTTTGCGGAATTTGCGGAATTTGTCGATCATAACGGTCCTGATGACCCTGAAAGTCTGCCACTCTGAACGCAAAGAGTCGTTAACGTGCTTCCCAGTAAGAGGTTCTGAGAGAAAAAGACTTTCCGTTACTGGAAAGAATTCCAGGCAGAGCAGGACGATGAGGTCTATAGCGGAAAACCACATGAAACCTGATTGACTCGACGCAAGCCAGCAACTTGGCAGTAGAGGATTTCAAGCACATTCCTCTAAGAAAGCGGATCTCGTTGTCTCTCGAACTCGAGTTCGCCCAGTAGTTAGCTACGAATACAACCGCAGTAACGTAGCCTGTTCATAAGGTTTAGAAAACACAGCCTGCCTTGCCAAGAGGCAGAGAAGTGTCATTTCCGCAATGATTTCGGTGGCGAGAGAATTTCGTTGAGGATGATTGCGTTTCGAATTCCAGATTTCGACTGAAGCAAACTGCCGATCACAGTTGCTTTTGACTTCCGATCAGTTGTTGTGGCAACCATCCCCTGCCGACCCGAAGACAATGGGCTTGATGCTGCAAAACTTTCGAGATGTGATGCGACATGCTGGTTGACGCTATGCGGCAAGTTGATTTCAACTTGCTGAGCTACTTGAGAACGTGGCGGGGTTCGTTTTTTTCGAGTCGCTGACGCTGTTTCGAGATGGTGCTCGGACAATTCTTGGCCGGGTCGAGACGAACTCTCTGCTCGCGGTAACTTCTCATCAATTTGAGGAGGCCGTCGACCAGCTTGGTCCGCCAGAACTTCCGCTCTACTGCGACGACGTCGTGGAGGTCGACGCTGCTGACTCGGAGGGGCAATCACTTCTATGACATCAAGGTCGTCGTGATCCGACCGGTTGGAAGAGCGTTTTGATTGGTTGAGAAATTGATCGATTTCTGACCGGACATTTCTCTGTGAGCCAGGTCG
>DAOUPA010000169.1 GCA_030626405.1 Planctomicrobium sp. | reverse complement strand
TTCGGAGATTGCTGGAAGTTCTTGTACGTACTGGAAAATTGCGAGAGAATCACACGTTCGCCATTTTCTTCGTAGTATGTACTTGTCGATGAACTCAGGAGAACATAACTCCGATTCGGATCAAGGCGGTACTTCATCTCATTCAACATGACGGGCTGTTTGTTCTCTGAATTGGGTTTCGCTTGGGCAACTGTGCCAGAAGAGTACTGAATGTGAATGAGAATAGCTCCAGGCACATCCCTCTCTGGATCTGGAAGAATTTTTGTCTCGTACATGTTACGGGTCAAAAACTCGACTACGTTTTGGGGGTAGGACCACACGATGGGTGCTATTCTTGCAGACCAATCTCCTGCATTCGGATTCTTTTTCCATTCCGTCTTTCCCCAAAGTTTCTGGAGACGTTGTCGTGGATGATTCGCTGCACTGACATCAGGAACAAAATTTGGAGGAGTGTAGGTGTTGCTATAAAGCATTTGACCATCATAGATCAGAGCGGGCATGAACCAAAGTTGCTTAAAATGTGCTTTCCACCAATCGTGTTGATTGGTATCGGAACCTGGAGTTTTTTCATCTGTGACTGAATGATCCGGATCGACAAACCCCATCTCCATTCTTGATAGTGAACTTTTTCGCCAGATTTTTATCGGAGTCCCAACATGCCATGGTGCATCCAATTGAGAGATGACATTAATCGCATAGTAATCATCAAAGTTCGAAGAGGCAGATCGAATGGCTTCGACAATTTTCTGAGCGTCGCCTGTCGGGGTTTGCGGTCGACTGTCGCCGACTTTCGTTGTTTTGGCGACGCCCAGGTCGTAGATGTTTTCGGGACCAGCTGCAGGATAATCGACGTAAAACGTCATCGATTCGTCACCGTTCTTGACGGTCATCGAACGAGGCAACCTGGATTCAGCAGCGACGCGTATCGTCATCGTGCCTGGCGGTTCGTTTTTTGATTGAATCGTAATGTCGTAGTCGATCCACAGCCCGTCGTCATCGCGAACTTGGCGGCGCGACTGCTCGATCTTAACGATTTCTGGAATTTCACCAAAAGACTTTTCAATATCGAGTTTTTCGTCTCCCCGAGAGATTCCTTGAAACATTGCTGAAAACACGTCAAAGCTTCGTCGGTCAGATGATTGGGCATCTGCTTCGATTCTCAGAATTTGGTTGATTTGAGGGTTGTATGATTCAATCAGATTTTCGTTGAAATTTGAGAAGCTCACATGATCTGGTGAACGGTGGGCCGAGATCTTCTTCTTGATGGACAACCAGGATTCAATATCTTTTCCTTCGGGTGTCTTCCCGGAGATGCGAATCCAGAGCTTCTCTTGCACTGCTTCGACGACTTGCGCCCAGCTTGTCGTCGGGCGCGACGTTCCCCAAAAAGCAAGTATCAAAAGAACCCCAAGAACAGAGATCGCAGGAATCACTCGGCTCAGCCGCCCGGAAATTCTTGAGGGGGTTCGTGTCGTCATAGGATGTTCTCGATGGCGTGAGTCAGAGTTCGTCGCGGAAGAATGTTGGGTCATCAGAATGAAAGTCTCTTCCAGAATTTTGCGATCCAGGTCCGTTGATGTCGTCAGTTGTAAATCACAAACCCTCTTTTCCAGATCTTGATCTTCTGACATTTTTATTCTCCTGATTCAATGTAGGATGTAGATCCCCACTCATGTAATTTTGCGATGCCATAACGATATCGGGATTTCGCTGTGTTCACTGAAATGTCGCAAACCTGAGCCACTTCCTGAAAAGTGAGTTCACCATGCAAATGGAGAGTGATGACTTCGCGTTGATCGTCCGGAAGTCGTTTGATCAATTCAGAGAGCTGTTCCTGTTGCTCAGACATCACCAACTCCGCCGCTGGATCAATTGGTATGGACTCCAGAGACAGACATGAGTTCATTGAAACTTGATGACAAACTTGATGACGTTGTTCACGGCGTAAATAATCGCGAGCGCGGTTAAGACAGCAGGCCAAAAGATAATTTCGCAATGACCCCTTCAACCGTAGGGTTGATGATTGTTCGACAAAACGTAAAAAGACATCGTGCAGCACATCCTCCGCTGCAACATACTGACCGCGCAGCATGAAGACGGTCGATGTTAATAACTGGTCCTTATGAGAACGGTAGACAGATTCAAAGGCCGCTCGCTCACCAGCGGCAATCAAATCGACTAAGTCTTGATCCGTCTCAGACAAGCCTTCTCTCCTGTGTCGACGATCATCTTTTTTCACTATTGACGAATAGGGGTCGCCATTGGGTCTATGAAAATATTGAAGAGTAAGAAATAACTGTCATGTTTTCATGCAAGAGGTATAGGGCAGGTTCTACGAACAATTGGTTCAAGTTGCTCTCAGTCGGTGGAACTGACCACCGCTGTGAGCGTGAGCAACGCGTATGTTGACAAAGGCTATCGCGGTCACAATTATGAAGGTGATGCGAAGATTCACCTGGCTGGCAGCAGTTCCCGGAAACTGACACGTACCCAGAAGAGACGCCGCAAGCGTCGCAGTGCGGTGGAACCGAAGATCGGTCACCTGAAAAGCGACAACCGGATGCGTCGCTGCTTTTTGAAGGGCCTCACTGGCGATGCGATCAACGCCGTTCTGGCCGCAGCCGGATCGAATCTCCAGAAACTGCTGCGCGCATTGTCGCCTGCGCTCGTATTCTGGATCAGGAGCCTGTTTTTAGAAGCTCTCTGAAAAACCGATCACAGGCGCTCATTCAGACAACCTGAAATCACCGACTCGGATGACCGAGGGCAAAAAAATCACCACAACCAACTCGCCGAAAACCCAAAATCTCAAACGAACTTAATCAGGGATGACTATTTAAGGGGTCTGGTTCCATATAGAGGTCCGGACGGGAGCATTAACCCCGACTGGGAAGTTGACCTGCTCCCAAAAAACAGATCCACACGGAGTGAGAAAATCTTGGTAGAATCTGGTCATCATTTTCAGGAGATGATGATCATGAAGAAGTCACGATTTACGAACGAACAGATTGCCTTTGCACTTCGCCAAGTGGAGTCTGGTGTGTCAGTCGAAGAGGTTTACCGGAAGATCGGTGTGAGCCAGCAGACCTTCTACCGCTGGAAGAAGAAGTTCGCAGGAAAGCAACTGAGGCCGCCGCCCGAACAGGGAGGAAGAAGGCTGATAGCGGTAGAAAAAATTAGGACAAACGACTGAAGTCTCTGGTCGCAGACCTGAGTTTGGACAAGCAGATTCATCGGGATGTCTTGTCAAAAAAACTTTGAAGCCTGCCCGCCTTCGTCAAGTCGTTCAAGGGGCGGTGGACTGCTATCGGATCAGTGAGCGACGGGCCTGCAATCTCGTCTCGCTGGCCCGGTCGACGCACCGCTATGAATCGACGATGGATGAGCAGGCTGTACTTCGTGTGCGATTGAAGGAACTCGCAGCAGTTCGCATTCGCTATGGTTACCGACGACTTCACATTTTGCTGCGTCGAGAAGGTTCGCAGGTGAACGCGAAGCGTGTTTACCGCATTTATCGTGAAGAAAACCTGAGCCTGCAAACCAAGACGCCAAGGCGAAGACTGACTCTCGGCGTGACGACTACAGGCGGCTACGCGCTCCACATTAAGGATAACAAGGTCACCTACTACTACGACTACTTTGGCTTCAACGACTACAAGATCGAGTCAACAGCATTGCCCAAAGGGAAGGTGACATTGAAGATGGATTTCAAATATGACGGCGGTGGGGCCGGAAAAGGTAGAACCGCCGCCTTGTTCGTCAATGGCAAGAAGGCAGGCGAAGGACGAGTCGGGAAGACCATCCCCGGCGTTTATAGTGAGGACACATTTGACATCGGAATGGACCCCAACGCCTCAGTCGTCCGGGGGGGCAAGACCCCCTACACGTTCACTGGCATGATCGACAATGTGAAGATTGATCTGAAACCAGCCAAGGCGACCAACAAATAGACAAATCGAATTCCAAACAACAACTCTGTTCAATCGATGTTTCCCGCTGATTCGCGTGGTAACAAGACCATCAAATTCAAACTCAGTGTGTTGATCTGGTCGTGTTTGCTGACACGCTCCTGTTGTCTTGTTTTCGGTGAACACTCGAAGTCTTGGCCCAGAACAAGAAAGCAAAAGCCAAGAAGCCGGCTGCCGAGCCGTGGAAGCGGCAAGTTTTTTTCGGCGAGCAGCATCTCCACACGGTGAATTCACCGGATGCGATGGGTACGCGAAACACGGTTGACGATGCGTACAACTTCGCCAAGAGTCTGTCCAACTCCTCGTAATTCGCAACTCGCCCCCATAAATCGAGAAAAAAACAAGCAACAAAATAAACGCCCCCTCCCCCACATCACAAAACTTATGTGGCACGATGAGCAGGTACCACGACGGCTATGTTGCTTGGACCAAGGGGCATCAGATCGTTAAAGAACGGTGTGGAGGTTTTCAAACAGTTGAAGGCAATGGGTTCGGCTGTGTGATGCTGCGTAGCAATGTACTCAAGGAGTCACTCTTTACCTGCAGACAGCATCCTTTTGATTTTGATCCATCGTACTATGAACAGCTGGAAGGAAGTCGGTTCCAGGCAAAACTCTGCTGGGATGTAGAGTGTGAACACCTAGGTGGAACGAAAATTCCCCACGAGCAGGGTTGGCATCCTCAGACCAGTCCTGAAAGAATCCAATTGGGCCAGATTAGTCTCAGAAAACAAGAGCATCCTCCGGTCAGGTCCGTATGGAAACGAGGCTCTTTTTGTTTTGAGAGTTCACTACCGAACGTGTTAACTAGAATGAAATTTTCGCGTCACGAATGGGGAGGGCATGATCAAAAGAGCCTTCATCAGACAAAACCTGAGTTACGATGAGAAAATCACGTTTTGAGACAAAGCCGAGTTTCACCGAGCGAAAGACACTGGGGCAATAACTTCTCTCTGAATCCGCTAATTGGTTTTTACCAGGAAAAACCATTAGCTGGCAGAGGAAAATTTAGAATTCTGGACTCGTGATGCGCTGGTGACCTTTTATGCTCAGGTCGTGGAAAGATGGGGTCTTTGCTCATTGATGCTTGTTACTGTATCGTTGCACCAGCCTTAAAATAGCATCGATGTGAAAATTTCTGTCTCGCTGAACACATCCATACGAGTTTCTAAAGTGACTCAACCAAATTTCAAAATTCGTCTCCTCGTTTTAGCATTATTTGTTGGCCTAGGCGCGGTCACCGCCAGCTATTTCATTCTGGATGATTCAGGCGACATGCAGATTCTTGTCCAGAATACGAAGAGAACCTACGTCGGACACAGAAAATGTGCGGAATGTCATTCTGAAATCGCAGAGTCTCATCAATTATCAGGACACTCTTCGACATTCGCCTTCACAAACAAAACAGATGTCGGACTGAAAATTTGTGGAACAATTTTGGAAGCGAATGATGAGATTGGTAAAATCGAATACATTTGCAACCCCAAAGGACTATCTGTCTCTATGGAAAAGCTGTTCGGTGGACGTCCATTCCCACTTGAATACGCATTCGGTTCAGGCAAGCATGCAGTGACTTTTGTGACGCTTCTGAAAGAAGCAAATGGAGACACCGTAGGCATTGAACACAGAAACACGTGGTATCGACATTCAGAGTCGTTAGGACCAACCCCCGGACAGGAGGATGTCACTCCATCACGAGATGTCGAATTGTATGGAAAGATCATTCAGGGGGAAGATATTCACCAGTGTGTGTCTTGCCATGTCACCACCGGTAATATTGTGGGAACGGAACTCACGAACCTCAGGCCCGGCGTCAATTGTGAAAAATGCCACGGTCCAGGATCAGCCCACGTGGCAATGATGGAAGAAGATGAAGACGCGTTCGAAAAATTCATTGAAAGGAACTGGTCAGCCGAGAAAGAAATTCAAATGTGCGGTCAATGTCATCGCACTGCCAGCGACATCGCCCCTGAACGACTGGTGGCTTACCCACCCTCTGTGACTCGCTTTCAGCCAGTGGGATTGCAGCTCAGCAGGTGTTACCTCGAATCTGAAAAAGACCTGCGCTGTTCGACGTGCCATAATCCTCACGAACCAGTGGAAGCCCGGAGCCGACAAAAACAAGTTGAAACGTGCTTGCAATGCCATCAGTCGACAACAGATGTTCATTGCCCGGTCTCTCCTACGGAAAACTGTATTAAATGCCACATGCCGAAGGTTGAGCTTGTTGAGGGTGTTTTCTTTCATGACCATTGGATTCGAGTCGTGAATGAGACACTTCAAACTCAAGAAAATTGACGAACAAAAGACACCCCACAATTTCGCACACTCTCCAGATGCCGGCAAGATGATTCAGCAACCGTCCGCAATGAAATCGAATCCTGACAGGGGAAAACGGTCTCTTTCGAAAAAGAAGTTGTGGCTTTTTCGTTTCGGTGCGGTCACTCTTTCGGTTCTCACGCTGCTTGCAGTCGAAGGTGTACTGCGGCTCTGCGAAGTGGGACGCAATCTACATCTTGTGATCCCAGCTTCGGCGCCGGTCGGCGACTTCACACATGAGTTCAACATTGCTGTCGAACATGCTTATTTCAAGTCAGATCTTTTAGGGCCGGAAACACGACAGTTCCAACTTCCTAAACCGAAAGGAACCTATCGAATTGTGGTGCTGGGAGCATCGACTGTGATTGGTTTCCCCTATCCGGCAGAACTTGCTTTCCCACGGCAAATAGAAGTGTTACTGGAACTGCAAAATCCGGATTTGGAGATCGAAGTCCTGAACGCCGGGATCACCGCGCTCAACAGTTTCGCAATTGCAGACCTTACTACGGAGTGCCTGAAGTCTGACCCTGACTTGATCATTCTTTACGCTGGTCATAACGAATTTTATGGCCCAGGTGGAGTCTCTTCGAAGGCCATGCAAGTCCCACCGGGCATGATGGAATGGGCTTACTGGCTGCGGAGATTGCGGATTTCACAATTGTTAAAACGCCCCTTCTTAAACAATGAATCTGTTCGTGAGGACCTCATGAACGCCCTGCCGAAGAATTTGCAGATTCCACTCGACGATCCCATTATCGAACAAGCCAGAGTTCTCTATGAAGAAAATCTGAATTCCATTGTTGCAATCACCGAAGCCGCTGATGTGCCGCTCATCTTGTCGACGGTCGCCAGCAATCTCAGAGACCAAAGTCCGATGCGAGCCATGTGGCCACCTGATATTTCAATGGAACGGATGAATGAATGGAACCAACTTCTGTTGACTGGTGAGTCATTTTTGATTCAGGGCGATTACGATCAGGCAACAGACTCGTTGGCAAAGGCAGCGGAAATTTGCCAGGACCATGCACGATTGGTTTATCGACAGGCACAATGTGCAGAAGGTGTCGAGGAGATGGCGGAAGCGAGGGTGCTCTACGCGCGCGCACGCGATTTGGATGCGTGTCGATTTCGTTCACCATCGTTCTTTGCGGATGTGATTCGAATAGTATCAGCCGAGCATCAAATTTCGCTGGTCGACATCGAAGAGAAGTTCAATCAACTCTCGCCTGCTGGTCCTGGCTACGATTTGTTCCTGGAGCACGTTCACTTTAAATTTGAAGGCCACCGGAAAGTTGCTCAGTTTTTTGCTGAGGAGGTCCAACAAAATTTTCTTAATCGAAACTGGAGTCCCACTCTCGTTCCTGATAACAATCAAACTGAGGAACTATTAGGAATGATTCCAGAGGATAGCCTGACAGCTTTGACGGTTGCACTGGAAGTGCTGGAAACTGTCCCTAACTCCGAAACTCTTGATAAAGTTCGCCACAGACAGCACTTACTAAATGAAATCACAAAGATTTATCATCAAATTGATGTCGATCACAGAGAGGCCTATATCGATTTGCCAATGGATATTGCAGCTGCACATTTGTTAGCAGCGCTGATTCGCACTCATCTGGATCGGGGAAATCAGGAATTTGCTTTGGAACTCGCAGAAATAGCCGTCCTTCGGCGTCCATGGGACGCAGGGGCAGTCGCTCGACTGAAGCGAATCAAATCAAACACTCCTTAAATTTCAAGTACTCTTCATTTTCTTGCTTTAAATCAAATCGCAAGTTGAATTGTTAGGACAATTCAACTACCATCGTCCGATGTGGGCTCTTTAGTGAGGTGGTTTTCTCTCACCTCTAGGTACCACTTACGTGGTGGATTTATTTCTTCCCCCGAGGATTTTTCATGACTCGATTTCTAAGAAAACGGAAAGCTTTCACTCTCATCGAACTTTTGGTGGTGATTGCAATTATTGCGATTTTAGTCGCTTTACTGTTACCTGCAGTTCAGCAGGCACGTGAAGCTGCTAGAAGAACACAGTGCAAGAACAATCTGAAAAACATCGGCTTGGCTTTGCACAACTACCACGATGTGTATGACAGATTCCCAAGTACAGTGTGGGCCTCCAACACTAATAACTTAAACACTGGATGCCCGGGGTGGGCATTGGCTCGTGGGTTCAGTTGGCGAGTTTCCATTTTGCCGTACATCGACCAGGCACCTCTGTTCAATCTTATTGAAAATGACACACGTGGTTACCACGGTTGTCTGGGGGGAATTCCTAATCCAAGTCCGACCTGGACCGCACGAAATACGACAATCTCTGTTTACATTTGTCCAAGTGATGATTCCGAGCCAAGTTTCCAGACTGGGTTGAAAGGGACAAACTACCCCGCTGCTGTCCGAGCTCGTGCAGATCGAAACCATAATGCGACGACTCAGGGAGATGGGGGTAAAAGGGACATGGGGGTGATCACTCGCTACGGAAACAGAATTGCTAATATTAAAGATGGAACTTCAAACACGATTCTCGTTGGTGAAGTTTATCGAGGCAAAGACTTTGACCGCATGAGCGGTGGCCCGGTCCAGGAAGACCGTGAACGTTGCAAAGACTGGATGGAAAGCACAGCCTGGTGTCAGTGCAATGCCGGTGTCGTTGTCGATACCAACCTGCCAACCGCAGGCAACCCCAAACAGTATCGCCAGGACTGGAAGATCAATGACTCACGAGCTGATGAAGTCACCTGGACTGATTCAATCGATGGCGGCAATCAAGGCGGACGACCATTATCCAGTGCCCACGTTGGGGGTGCTCAATGTCTGATGGCCGACGGTGGTGTCAAATTCGTTTCTGAAAATGTCGACGGAGTTGCCTGGGCAAACAACTTTTCCGCTGCTGGAGGCGAAGTCGACGTGATTAAATTCTAACGAATTGAATCTCATTCATTCACTTCACATTTCGCAGTCCAGAGAATACAGCCGTGTTCTCTGGACTGCCCTTTATGAATATCGAAAAAAACCAGAGGACGATCATGATTGAGCGAAGAGTTGCACTATTTCTCTGTTTGACACTTATGCTGGGATGCGGGAGTTCTGCCTCGAAGAAAATGTCAAGCGGAACAGAAGCGATTCGATACCCTGAACTCGAAGCTTTCGATGAGAATGCATTGTTGGGAGTCGGGTACGCCATGGAAGGACGTGACGGACAGAAAAACATTTCTGAAGCGAAATCACAAGCATCAAATGACAGTTTCGTTGCTGCTACCAAAGCTCTGGAAGCCTCCTCTATTCCGGACAAGTACAGTGACCGACAAGCCGCAAAAGACGCTGTTGTCGCGGCAGCAAAAGATCTGACCGAGAAAGCCAAAGGTTCAGACAGCGACTTCGAAGCTGCTTACGCAACGCTTCTTCAATCTATTAAGTCGCTACGCAATCCAGAATAATTTCTATGGCTGTTGCGAATTCCAAAAGAATGAGACTGGACATTGAAAGTGTCTGGCTCATTCTTTTTTTATTGCCTACACAATTTTGTTACGCTGAGGATTCAGAAAAAAAATCAAAGATTTCATTCACTGAAGTTTCACGGCGAACAGCACTCCAGTTCCAACACATTTCCCCCCCAACTGTTGACCGCCACCTGCATCTCACAATGGGGTCTGGTCTCGCTTGGCTTGATTACGACCGAGATGGTTCCGTCGATCTTCTCTGCGCACAAGGTGCGGAATGGGATGCTAAGGCAACTCGGTCTATCAAGCACTCTTCTGATTTCCTTTTCCGAAATCTTCAACCCTCTTTTCAGGAAGTGAGTTCTCATTCCGGCTTGCAGAATTTCGAATACGGAATGGGATTCGCCGTTGGTGACCAGAACAACGATGGATTTCCCGATCTCTACATCACCAACTTTGGGGCGAACAAGTTTTATCTCAACAACGGAGATGGAACATTTTCAGAGGTCATAAATTCTGCACCGCTCAATGATGCCGGTTACAGTGCAGGTTGCACCTGGACTGACATCAATTCGGATGGAAACCTAGATCTCTACCTGTCGAACTACGTTTTGATTGATTCAGCGGACTATCCAATCTGCAACGAAAAAACACGTCAGGGAAGACAACTTGCGGCAACCTGTCCTCCATGGCACTTCTCGGCGAAGCCAGATCGTCTATTTCAGAACTCTGGTGATGGTTCACTATCGGAAGTTTCAGAAAAAATGGGACTGACGGTTGTCCCACCACTACAAGGTCTGGGAGTTCTCACTGCGGATTTCGACCATGATGATGACATGGACATCTATGTCGCAAATGATTCCGTTCCGAACCACTTCTGGGTGAATGACGGTCAGGGAAAGCTGACCGAAGACGGTCTCATTTCGGGGACATCACTCAACAGATCAGGTCAACGTGAAGCGGGCATGGGGGTTGCAACAGGCGATGTCAATGGAGACGGACTGCTTGATATTTTTGTTACCAACTATTTTGGGGAGACGAACACGCTCTACAGAAATGAAGGGTTTGGTTTTTTCCTGGATGTCACCGATGAATTCGGCCTTGCAGCACCGAGCCGAACACGACTCGGATTCGGTGCATTATTGCTAGATGCCGACAATGACGCGGACCTGGATTTGTTTGTCACGAATGGTCATGTTCATGACCGCCTCAAGGAACTCGGTCGAGACATCCCGTACGAGCAACCTCCGCAAGTTTTTGAATTTGGGCAGAATCGGTTCTCGGATGTCTCTGCTACGGCTGGAGCTTTTTTTTCCGAAGAGCATGTCGGTCGTGGATGCGCTTCGGCAGACTACAACCGGGACGGCATGATCGATTTCGCTGTTCTCCATCTAAACGGCCCACTTGCCCTTCTTCAGAATCAGTCACGCAACAAAATGTTGTCCATTAGTTTTCGTCTTGTTGGCACAAAATCGAATCGAGATGGAATCGGCGCATACGTAAAACTCAAGGCTGGTCCACTCGATATCACGCGTCACCGTGAAGGCAGCAGCAGTTACCTTTCCTGCAATGATGAACTCATCCACTTTGGTCTGAAAAAACAAAATTCAGT
The DNA here is from genome assembly GCA_030626405.1 of Planctomicrobium sp. Classification (GTDB taxonomy): domain Bacteria; phylum Planctomycetota; class Planctomycetia; order Planctomycetales; family Planctomycetaceae; genus Thalassoglobus. The sequence goes on along the minus strand of DAOUPA010000169.1, from coordinate 1,574 downwards.
GGACAGTGTCACTGTCCACTGGCTTGGTGAACAAGAGCAAAGTTGGGACAATCTCAAAGCCGGATCGTGTTATCTTCTCATTGAAGGTCAGTCCACTGCCATCGAGGTCCTACGGTGAAAACGTCAACCCCATCAGAGAACTGGACGCGATTGATCTTCATCATGATCATCGTCTCAGTTGTCACCGGAATTTTGGTCACGAAATGGTACGCTGGACGTCTCTCAATCACACAGCAGGCAGAAGCAGCATTTCAAGAAGGAAACTTGAAAGACGGACGCGCGCTGCTTCTTGAGCATCTTGCCGCTCACTCAGACGATGACGAGGCGAGATGGATACTTGCCTCAAGTTATGCAAAATCTGATCCTGAAATCGCAATTGATTATTTTCAGCAAGTGAACAAAGCATCTCGAAAATTTGCAGACGCCCAACGTTCTGTGTTTCTACTAGCATCGAAACTCTCTCGCTACGACGAAGCAGAACAAGCACTTGACACCCTCCTTGAAATCAATCCTAGTGACTTCGGACCAAAGCTCGCCAAAGCAGAGTTGTACTATCAGGGAAAGCGATACCAGGACGCTCTCCCTCTGATCAAAGAGGCGATCGATGCCAAGCCCGACCGTGCGGAGTCATACATTCTGCTGGCAGATAATTTCTTCGATTTGAACCGTGCCTCAGAGGCGATCGAACCGCTCCGTCAGGCTCTGAAGTTTTCTCCTGAATTGATAACAGTGCACGCAAATCTTGCCTACGCTCTCCACTATTCCGGTCAACTCGATGAAGCTGAAGAAGAAGCGAAATGGTGCCTCACAAGAGAAGAAAGCCTTCACAGAGTTCGAACCATCCTGGCAACAATTTACAGAGATCAAGGACAATATGAAGAAGCTCTTACTGAAGTAAATCGATCTCTTCAGTACAATGCGAATGACTTCAGCGCAAGAATTTTAAAAGCAGAAATTTTGATTTTCCTTCGCCGCGCCAAGGAAGCTCGTGCAGTTCTCGAACCACTATACAAAAGCAACTCCAGCAACCGGGAGCTGCTCTCCAATCTCGTCAGAGCGTCGGCGATGTCCGGTGATCGCGATGCTGCCAGGAAGTACCAGCTAGAACTCGCGGCAGCGATCAAAGCAAACCCTCGCTCTGCGAAATCTAATCTCATCCCCACTAGAGAGTAAAGAAGCCACCGGCAGAGCCGGTGGCTTTCAAGATAAGCCCTGGGGGGCGTGAAATGCCTTGCCCCTGAGGAGGCAAGGCTTGGTCGGTGTCGCCGGTGTCATATTGAGTTAGCGGTCGTATCGCTTTTCCTGCTCTTCTTGGTACTTCACGTTTTACGAATCGCTGTGCGCCCTTTAAGCGTTCCTGCAAATTTGGATATCGAAACCTTCGGCGGAACCATCACCAACAAGTGGACATGATCCGGCTGGACGTTCAACTCGATAATTTCAGAACCTAATTGCTCCGCAAACGTTCGAATGCATCGTTCGACCTTCTCTCCTACTGAACCTGTTAAGAGACGACACCGATATTTCGGGACCCACACAAAATGGTACTGGCAGTGCCAAATGGCATGTGATCA
>DAOUPA010000414.1 GCA_030626405.1 Planctomicrobium sp. | reverse complement strand
GGATAGAGCATCGGTCTACGAAACCGAAGGTTACTGGTTCGAATCCAGTGGGGTGTACTTCAATTGATAAAGGTCGTCGAAACCCACTTCGGCGGCCTTTTTCTGTTTCAGTTCGGTCGTCCCAAGTGCAATGAGATCAAAGGGTTGGCCATGCCATTTGACTCCTCGCTTAAAAAAGCAAGTCAGCCTAACGACACCACGACTCAAGGTGGCCCGTTCTTTACGCCACTCCGTTGACTTTTGGTTGAAGAACTCGTCTGGGGATACTCAGCGGTGGAATTCTGGCGAATCTCACTTAACAGGAAACTTATATCACTCACGTCAAAATCCCCTTGATCACGTGTCCATGGACGTCGGTCAGGCGACGATCAATGCCGTCGTGCCGGACGGTCAATCGTGTGTGGTCGATGCCGAGCAAGTGCAAAATGGTGGCGTGAATGTCGTAGACCTGTGTCGGACTGCTGCGGTCAAGCGGTTTGTAGCCCCACTGATCCGACTCACCGCAGGTCACGCCTCCCTTGATGCCGCCGCCTGCAAGCCAATTCGTAAAGACATAAGGATTGTGGTCACGGCCCTTGCTTCCGTGGGTACTCGGCATTCGTCCAAATTCGGTGGTCCACAGGACAATCGTCTCCTCCAGCAGGCCGCTTTGCTTCAGGTCTTTCAGCAACGCCGCCGTCCCGACTGCCATGCCTCGCGCCAGCGGCTCATGATCACGCTTGATATCTTCATGGGAGTCCCAGTTGCGACGCGGAAAACCGTTATCGTTGCCGGACCAGATTTGGATGAATCGCACTCCTCTTTCGAGCAACCTGCGAGCAATCAGACACTTCCTCCCAAAGTATTCCGCTTCCTCCGCAGGGTTGATTTGGTCCGGATAAGTCGCCCCGAGTCGATCGAGTCCGTACATCTTCATGATGTGATCCGGTTCGCCGGAAATGTCTAATGCTTCAGGCGCGGAGAGCTGCATGCGAGCCGCCAGTTCAAAGGAACGGATTCGAGCGTCGAGCCGTGAATCATTGTCGCGCTGCTGCTGATAGCGCCGATTCATACGATTTAACAAACGCAGTCCGTCGCGGTCTCCCTCTTTCGTCACGTAGTCGGCGCGAGGCAGCAGATCTTCAATTGGATTGTCGCGCTGAGGAAAGATCGCAGTTCCCTGCGAACTGGCGGGCAGGAACGCTGATCCCCAGTTCTTGGGCCCGTTGCTCGCGTACCCGCGATGGTCGGGCAAAACGACAAACGTCGGCAGGTCCTCGTTGATCGATCCCAACGCGTAACTGATCCACGAGCCCATGCCGGGGAAGCCGGGGCGTTGGAACCCCGTTGCCTGCAGATAGGTTGCTTGAGAATGCACTCCGGTTTTACCGACCATGTTATGCACAAACGCGATATCATCGACACAGGAACCGAGCGGCTCAACGACCTCGCTTATCATCTTTCCGCACTCGCCGTGCCGTGAAAACTTGAAGGGTGATTTCATCCAGGGCCCGAGTCCGTTTTGAAACGCCTCCACGTGTTCCCCGAAATCGGATTCTTCTCCGTGATGCTTCTCCAGCATCGGTTTGTAATCCCACAGATCGAGATGACTGGCGGCTCCGCCCATGAACAGTTGCACGACCCGCTTCGCTTTGGGCGGATGGTGCAGAACCTTCACCACGCCACCGGATGATGCTTGCGATTCTTCCTGCAGCATCGTCGCCAGCGCGAGGCCGCCGAATCCGGCGGCGCCGCTTAATAGAAAGTCACGTCGATTTGACATGGGTTAATTCCTTTGCTGGACAAGTCAGTCCAAAAACACAAACTCACTGAGGTTAAACAGCAAGCGACACAAATTCGGCAGTCCATGAGTCCCAGCGTAAGCGCCGAGTTCTGCCTGCTCTGTCTCACTGGCAGAGCGTTGCAGGACCAGTTGCACGGCATGCTGAACCTGAGATTCCAGATCATCGGACTCCTGCTCGACGCGTGCTGCAAACCGTCTGGCCATTTCCAGACTGAATGTGTTGTTCAGCAGTGAAAGTGCCTGGAGCGACGTGAGTGTTTCATTGCGTCGGGGAGTACTCTGCGACGAATCGGCGCAATCGAGCGTGGTCATCCAGGGATCGGGCTGAGAACGCACGATAAATCGATAAATGCTGCGGCGATGCGAAGCAGGTTCATTGGGATCGAACTTGTGATACTCGTAGTGCGGGGAGTGTGTCGTCTTCTCCAGTTCAAACAGATAAAAGCCGGGGCCGCCCATCTTCGAATCCAGAGCACCGCTGACCGATAGAATCGAATCTCGGATTTCCTCTGCGGTCAAACGACGTCGATTTGCTCGCCACAGGTATTGGTTGCCCACATCGATTTTCGCATTCCCCGCATCGTGTTTGGCTGACTGCTGGTAAGCATTGCTTATGACGATCAATCGGTGCAGTGACTTCATCGATTCACCTGAATCACGGAACTGGACCGCCAGCCAGTCCAGCAGTTCGGGATGAGTCGGCCTTGCCCCCATCCGTCCAAAGTCGTTGGGCGTTTCAACGATCCCCCGGCCGAAATGATATTGCCAGATCCGATTCACGATCGATCGCCACACCAGCGGGTGATCTTTACGGGTCAACCAGCGGGCCAGCGACGCGCGACGCTGACCTTCGTTAAGCTCCGCGTCAAATTGGAATCTGTCTGACTCATGAAGCGGCACGACGCCGGGTGTCGCGGGTTCGCCGGGTTGCTGGATGTTGCCGCGATGAAGCACGTGGATCATCCGCGGTTTGCCTGCGGTGGGCTTGAAACTGCCACGCGGCTTGAAGTTCGTTGCCGCCGCGTAAACCATCTTTCCCTTTGGCAATTTGCTGAGCCGGTCCTCAATCTTCTTGATTTGCTCGCGAAGCTCATCACTCCGCCGACTTCGCTCGGGCGTATTGATCGACGTCAAGATCTCATCGCGCTTTTTGATTGCCGCCGCGAGCTGTTGTTGCAGATCGGGATCGCCGCCTTGCGGCCAATATCCATCGGTCAGGTTTTGTCTCGCCCAACGCACGGGCGCTTCGATCGAATCGCGTGATGCGACCTTGGCTCCCAGGGCGACATTGGTGCCGTCCGCTTGCAGAGCCTGCAGTTCGGCCAGGGCCATGATGAAGGCACCTTGGCGATCGGCCAGCCGGGTCCCAGTGATACGAACCTTACGTATCGTCTGGTCGATGTCCGCAATTTCTACTGGGGACAATCCTGGGTTGGAAGAGTCGGACTTTGTTTGATCGAAAACGGTCTCCCAATCACCGTCTAATGAAACTTCGACGCGAAACCGAACAGGGAATCCAAACCCTGCGCCGATGTTTCCGAAATCATCATGGCACGGACGCAGCACAATCCGGGAAATCTCAAGTCCCTTTCCGAGATCGACTTCCACCCACTTTTCTTTGTCTTGCTGCTTTGCGATCGCAGTGTGATAGCCAAACTGCGGCTTCTTGACAACTTTGGTCTTCGCCTGGAATTCCGCAATCTGTTTCTTGAGTTTCGCCAGCTTTGGACCGCCCAACTCGGCGATTTCCCTCGCGGATTCTGTCTCTTGCTTTCGCAGTTCCGCCAGCCGCGCATCGAGCTCGTGGCGTTGGTGTTCAACGTCGGGATGCAGATCATAAGTACGATCTGCGCGGTCAACTGCGGCAAACAACGATTGCAGTCCGTAGTAATGCTCCTGTGTGATCGGATCGAATTTGTGGTTGTGGCAGCGAGCGCATTGAACGGTCACACTGCAGAATGTATTCAGCGTATTGGACACCATGTCATCGCGGTCGAGATTGCGAGCCACCTTGCCGTCAATCTTTGTCTCCGGGACTTCCACGTGACCGATGTGATCCCACGGGCCAGCGGCGATGAAACCGAGTCCTAGGATTCCGTCCGGCTGGCCTGCAAACAAAACGTCTCCGGCAATCTGTTCCTGTACGAACCGCGAGTACGGTTTGTCTTCGTTGAATGATCGAATTACGTAATCACGATAGGGCCAGGCATTGCCGCGCAGTTTGTCCTTGTCATAACCATGCGTATCGGCGTACTTGACGACGTCCAACCAGTGTCGCGCCCAGCGTTCACCATAGTGTTTCGACCCGAGCAATCGATCGACCAGTTTTTCATAGGCCTGGGGATCTGTGTCATTAACGAACTGCTCAACTTGTTCGTGAGTCGGTGGAAGTCCGATCAGGTCGTAGGTCACTCGGCGAATCAGCGTGCGACGGTCAGCAGGCTCCGAACGAGTCAGTCCCTTTTGATTCAACTTGTCGAGAATGAACTTGTCGATCGCGGACTTTGCCCAAGGATGATTGACCTGGGGAACTGGCGGGCGGATCAACGGCCGGTAAGACCACCAATCAAAATCATCGACACTCGGTTCCTCGAGTATCAATCCTGGCGGCCATTTCGCGCCCGCATCGATCCACTTTCGGATCACGGCAATTTCGTCAGCGGTAAGCGGATCGGCGTCTTTGGGCATCTCCGCTTTTCCGTCGTTTGGCGTGATGAGATCAACCAGGTGACTCTCAGTTGCGTCTCCGGGCTCGATATATCCACCCGACAACGCCGCTTCGGCGTTTTGCAGAGAGAACTCACCCTTTGGCTCAGCACCGCTATGACAACTCAAACATCGCCTTTGCAAAAGCGGCACCACCTGTTTCTGGAAGATCTCTTCTGTCGCAAACGCATCAGGCGTCAGCACGACGAGAAGCGCGACAACGAAACACGTAGTGGATTTCGCCAGAAATCCTTGGTGCCGGGAATGCCTCTGCGTGGTCTCGGAATTCTCAGGACGGGAATTCTGGCGAATCCCACTACAGAAATGCGCCAGTAACGATGTCATTGTCGTGAAAGCGACCTGCACTTCGATGCTGCCTATTGCACTGTCCTCCCTCGCGGTCATTTTGATTCGAATCGCGTCGCATTCTGTCGGAGCCGCCTGACCGATGTCCATGGACATGTAATCAAAGGTATTTTTACGTGAGTAAGTTGTTGCTTTATTGTAGTAAATTTGTCAGTTTCTCTAGCTATGCATTCCCGACTTGAAGGATTTCTGGTGAAACCCACGACGTGTTTTGTTGTTCTCGCGCTTGTTTTCGGAATGGCGTCCATTTCGGCTACGGAACCGTTTGAAACTTTTCTAAAGAAGCACTGCGTTCGGTGTCATGGTTCTCAGAAGGAGGAAGGCGACATTCGAATCGACAGGTTGTCGCGCGCTTTCAAGGCCGGGGTGGACTCGCACCACTGGGCAGACGCACTAGGAAAAGTCAACAACGGTGAGATGCCGCCGGAAGATGAACTGCAATCGTCGTCTCATGACGCTGCCCGAAAACTGGAAACGAATCCTGTGTGGTAATATGAGAACAAGAGTCACTGTCTGTTCGCTTGTTTCGTTCAAAACGTCAATGCCAGAAATTCATGATGAAACCAGTTCTTCTTTTGATATCTCTCGCGCTTTTATCCTCGAATGCTTATGCCGAGAAACCGCCGAATATTCTTCTTATTCTGACCGATGATCACGGCTGGAGTCAGCTATCGCAGCCGATGGATCCACGGGTGTCGGAATCGAGGTCGGAGTATCTGGAAACCCCGAACATGAATCGGATCATGAACGAGGGAATTCGATTTACCAGTGGCTACTCACCAGCACCATTATGTACACCCACCCGACGTAGCATTCTTTGCGGCACAACAGCGGCACGCAGTGGTACCGAATTCAGAAGCCCGTGGGTGCCGGCCGATCACATGACAATTCCCAAGGCTCTCAATCGCGCAAACCCAGACTATAGATGTGCTCATTTTGGGAAATGGGGAGAGCAGATGATCTCAACACCAGAAGAGTGCGGTTACCACGCCAGCGATGGAATGACAGGCAATGGTACGGGTGGTATGCCAAACACGCTTGGTGTGAAAGGTTCGCACGATGACGGGCCGCCACACTTTATTGATAACAAGGATGCTAAACGTACCCCGTCCATGACAGACCGTGCGATTGCGTTTATTAAAGAGCAGGCAGAAGCTAAAAAGCCCTTCTATGTGCAGACAAGTTACTATGCGCAGCATCTGTCGGTGGTCTGCACTGAAAACACACTGGCTAAATACAAAACCAAAGGTGTTCCTGATCGGGGGTATCCACAGGCGTGGGCCGCCATGATGGAAGAACTTGACAAAGGTGTTGGCCGCCTGCTGGACACACTCGATGAACTTCAGATTGCTGATAACACGTACGTGTTCTTTACTGCAGACAACGGAGGACGTGGCACGGTTCCGGGTGG
>DAOUPA010000478.1 GCA_030626405.1 Planctomicrobium sp. | reverse complement strand
TAGTTCCCGATCATCACCATTGCAAAGCCGAGATACTTCTCCGGTTGATCGATCTTTTTTAAGAAGTCGTAGGCCCACTGTTCGAGGTCGCGTCGCGTGAAGGCGTTCGACTTATCGAGTGTCCGGGCAAAGGCTTCTGCGTCTGCCTTAATGAATTCGCGCAGCGAGAGCGTTTCCGGCACAGCTTTGAGATGCGCAGTACTCTTTCGTCGCTTCCGCTTCTTGGGGGCAGGAGCGTCGGCAGTTGGTTCCACATTCACTTGGCCTGTGGAAGACTCTGCGATGTCCAGATCTGAAGAGGCCGCGGACGACGAGTTTGTCGCAATGTCCAACGTCTGCTCCTTTTATTTCTCATGCCGTCTGTCAACGACAGTTTTTGTAAGTCTTAACCGCGCGCTACTTGTTGATACAAATGAAGAGCCAGAGGCAATGTTAGAGACTGCACATATTGGGTTTACACAGTTTGAGTCTACACAGCACCTGCGTCTTTTGACGACTTGTTTTTTTCAATAGTCTCGATTGTTTTTCGCAACGCACTTGCCGCAAAAATGATCGGGTACAGACGTTCAAAATACCATAATTTGGCAAAATAGAAACCGATAGGAGCCGTTTCGCCAACGGTCCCAGCTTCAACTCTATCGATTAACCAGGAAATTCCGCGAGAAACCTCCGGAAAGGCATCTTCATTTGCTAGCAAAGCATCGATTGCAAGCGATGATTCCTCGACTGTCGACGGGACACCGGGAATGCCACCCCAGCCGCCATCTTCGTTCTGAGCCTCCCTGAGCCAGCGTAGACCATCCTGAACCGGAAGGGCTTCCAAGCGGTTTGTGTCACGATAGGCGGCGACGACTTTAGCGGTTCCGTAGAGTGGGTTAATGTCCTCTGGAGCATGCTGGTTTCCGAACCATAATGGAAGCCAGGAACCGTCTTGTTGTTGAGCTTTGTTGAGAAATTGAAAACCGGATTTTCTTGCAGCTTCAAGTTCTTCTTTGAAATCACAATAAGGATTTGCAGCATCGAGCGCTCGCAAACAGTGAGCGGTCAGGTCCGCCGAACTGCGGTCAAAGGGAAGTGCTCCCCAGCCGCGACAAAAAGTCGGCCAGCCTCCATCTCGGTTTTGAAGATCCAGCAGCCAGCGGGCAGCACGTTGAATGGCGGTGCGAATTTTTAAGTTGTCCGATCCATCGTCTTGCAATTGCAAAATTGCCAGCATTGCACCTGGAGTGTCGTCTCCATCCGGGACACCACCAGAGAGATCGGTCCAGGCCCAGCCTCCTGGGGCTGCATTCGTAAAAGCATGGACTTCGGTGTATTGCTGACTCAACAGCCATTCCAAAATTGCAGGTCGGTCTTCGTTCGGCAAATCATCGCCGAGTGCATTCACCGCGAGCGTCGTGACCCATGTGGCGAGGTTCGTATCGATTGGCCAGCTTCCATCCTCCAAGACGGAACTCTTGATGAATTCGACTCCCTTAACAACAACCGGATGATCGGCCAAACCTTTCGCGGCCAGACTCATCGTGACGAAACTTGTGAGTGGCGTTGCTTCCAGGAATCCACCGGTCTCTGGTTGAATCCTTTTGAGCTTTTTTAAGCTTCTCGAAATGCATGAGTCACGTAACCAGCCGAGCAACGGATTCCATGGTTTGCGAAAATGGTGTCGCACTTGGCCAATGGCGATCAGTGCTGGCAGTGCATAGCTGACAACGGGGAGGCGAATCGTTGCATAGAATCGGTGAGACAAGCAAGAAAGTTCAAATGGCAGCGCCGAAACTTGTTTCCAATCGACAAGACCCGCGAGCGCGCAGTGTGTCAGAATCGGAACGGAAAAAGTTTTGTCCTTGCCGTAACGTTTTACAACGGCTTCCACGCCTCCGACATCGTCAATGTACGTTGCCGCAGAGAAGATCGTTTCGCTGAAGTCTCCTTCGCTCTTGAGGGTATGAAAGACCGCGTGCGAGAGCATCGTCGTGGAGATGTTACTCCTGCTCTTGAGTGTGTCTCCCCAACCTCCATCGGAGTTCTGGTGCCGTGCCAGCCAAGCCAAGCCGTTTTCAATCAGAGGGGAAAGTTCCGGGATTTGCTCTGGTCGCTGGAGCCTCACCTGGTGCAGCGCCATGATGGCGGTTGCAGTAGAGAGTGGGGACGTTGAAAGTTCCCCGACCCAATGTCCAGCAGAGTTTCGTTCGTTGAGGAGTAGTTCTTGAACGGACTCGTAGGCCTTCTGCAACCGTTCGGAGTCGACCTCCAATTTCATGATGCGCGACCATCAAAGAGTTTGGAAAAGATCATTCGACCAGCACTATTTTGCAAGACGCTCGTGACAATCGTGTCGACTTCTTTACCGATTTCTCGCGTTCCGTTCTCAACAACAACCATGGTTCCATCGTCGAGATATCCGATTCCCTGCCCTTGGCCTTCGCCCTCTTTCATGATCTTGATTCGAATGTGTTCGCCCGGAATAAACTTTGGTTTTAAGGCATTGGCGACATCGTTGAAGTTAACGACATCAATGCCTTGCACACCCGCAAGTTTATTCAAATTCACATCGTTGGTGACAAGCCGTCCACTGATCTCTTTGCAAAGGTCAACCAGCTTTTGGTCGACCGTTTTTTCTCGGTCTTCGATGGATTCGTGTACTTTGATTTCGACTTTTGGATCCTGTTGCAAACGCTTCAAAATATCCAGTCCACGTCGTCCCCGGCTCTTGCGGATTTTATCCTGGCTGTCGGCAATGTCCTGCACTTCCTGCAATATGAATCCCGGCACGATGAATTGAGTATCGATCACGTTTGTGTCAATCACGTCGGCAATTCGACCATCAATCAAGGCGCTGGAGTCGAGCACCATCGGTCGTCCTCCTTTGAGTTCTCGGGAAAACTCAACATACGGAATCACAAAGCGGAATTGATCTTTCGTTTGAAGCAAAAATGCGATGCAAACGTACGGTAAAATTAAAACTGCCATCAGCGCGACAATACCTCGAAACGCCGCGCCTTCTGCATGCATTGATTCAAGCATCGCAAACAGAGGTGCCAGTGACAAATTCAAAAGGTAAGTCAACAAGGCTCCAATGAGCAATCCAAAGTACACAGCAGAAATGACTTCAACTCGTTTTCGTGGGATGAGGATATCAGCTAGAAGAATCGAGAGAACAACTGCGAGCATGAGCAGTGAAGAGACAACCGGATGTGCCTCTACGATTTCAGGCGCACCGGAGTTTTGATTGAAGGCAAACGTCGCAATGGCGCTCACGCAAACAAGAATGTAAATCGCCCGAATAATGAGAAGCAACATTTTGGTTTGATGGTCTTATTCTGATGTTCTGGAAGAAATTGCCCGGCGGGGATGCCTAGATAATTAGGTTCTGGAAGGAGTACTGTCGCGAAACTGGATCGCCCTGTTCAGGACGTGACAAGGCATGCCTTGTCATTGCGGGTGGGGTGTCAACGGGCGTTCATCGTAAATTTTGACATTGTCTGAGTCCCGACGACTGGCGAAATCTGTCTTTTAACGAACTCGCCACCTCATCTTACGTTCAGAAGTCAAGAAATTCCACCACGGATTGAGAAGACACCGCTCTTGAAACAACAAAAAAGCAGCGACTCCGGAAAGTCGCTGCTTCGTTTTAAGTTGTCATGAGCAGGAAATTAGTAATCACTTCCGCTCAAAATCACCTGTCCGTAACGGTTTCCGTTTGATGAAACCAAGCGAAGATAGACAGTGCTGTCGATATTGTCGGAGATGTTGCTCGCGCTGCCATCGCCGAAGACCACGTTCACAACACCTGGATGCAGCGAACTTGGTCGTGGAGATTGACCAGAAACTGCCGTCCCTAGGTTTTCATTGATTTTACAAACGTTCAGGCCAGCACCGAGAGAAAATGGGTTGCTGCTAGAGGCGAGAGCGAGCGCAGGGCTACCTGCAATTCCATATCCACCCGCCACTGATCTGTCATCAACGTCACCACTGCCAGCATCTCCAGCGATTGCGACTGCGAAGCCAGTATCTCCCAACCGGTACCCAATAAATCCACCATTGCCGGGATTTGCAGGAACTGACCCCGTAGTGACATTGTCGTCTGCAATAGTGCCGATACTGCCGTTAGCGACAGAACCATTCCAGTCCGGCGTGTCAAGATTTTCACTGATGAAAATGGTTTGCGAGAGTCCATCTCCAGAACTGACTTTAGAAAGTGAAGACCGAAAACCTTCAGGTCCCAGATTCAGAGAGAAGCCATTGCCTAATTTAGCACGAGACAGGAAGAAAACTCCAGAGCCTGAAGTCACTTGTACATTACTGGGGTCAAATGCAGAAGCCGAGGCCGTTGATGGCCAGTTATAACTATTGACCCGATGCCCCAAGAGTGTGTTTGCACTCCAACGCCCGAGAATTGAATAGCCAGCGTTGGCAGCATAACTCATCGCACCATCTGCGGCGTCACTCGGATCGTCAGGGCAGGTGTATACTTTGATGTTTGTACTCGCCAAAGAAGCAAAACTTTGCGTAGATAGAGATGGATCGAGTAAACGGTCGTAGAGGCCACGTTCTTCAACGTACGGCAACAGGTGTACTGACCATGATGCAGGTCCCCATACGCCAGCACCATTTCTGACCACATCGCCACCTGCCAATGGTGGAATTGCACCACGATGATCAGTGGCGTAGTTCTGGATTGCCATGCCGATGTTTCGCATGTTGTTCAGGCATTGCACACGTCGAGCAGTTGCTCGAGCCTGCTGAATACCAGGCAGCACCAAGGCAGCAAGCGTGGCGATGATCGAAATCACAACCAGAAGTTCAATCAATGTGAACCCGCCGCGTTGTGATGTGCGTCGCTGGGTACTCCGCGACTTCATCTTCGAGGGAGTGAATCGAACTCTCATATTAAACGTCTCCAGTGTTCGGGCTCGACTCATATCCGTCGAGAGGAAATGTCGCAATCGCTGATAAAGTGACGAGAAACAACGAATGCGACGGAATGAATTCTCGTGAAGTTCTAAAAGTAACGCGTTTCAAAAATGGAAGTGCTGTGATTTAGAGCAGGCGCCATGGTCAATTTGACAATCGACTCATGCAAAACCTAACAGGCTTCGCCTCGCTATCGTATTATGACATCTTTATCTGTGGATCGAAAGAGAAAAAACGGAAACAAAC
>DAOUPA010000619.1 GCA_030626405.1 Planctomicrobium sp. | reverse complement strand
CTTCGGAAAGTCCAGAAAGATCTTTCCAGCGGTACTGACAATCGGCTTGCCATCAATGTAACTCACCTGAACGTTCGACATCTTGTCAGCAATCCGAACCGGCGGCTCGAAGATGGGAAGGGTTGAAGAATTCTTCCCCTTGACCTTCAATCCCTTCTCCCCTTGCCCGTTTTCAAAGAAATACGTTCCCGAGAACGGAACATCCGGGCAACTCACGATCAGGTCCATGTCGCCATCGCCATCGTAATCCATCGGCAGAGGCCACGCCCACAACCCAACACCGAGATCAACAACAAGGCCAGGGTTGTTGTACTTGATTGGCTTCAACTGGTCTTCTGCGTGGGCAACGCACGGAACAATAAGAGTGAGTAGAGTCAGTAGAAATTTATGCGAGTAGGACATCGACAGGATTCCTGAAACAATTGAAATCGAATTAAGGAGCTACATCCTGAACGTTTAAGGCGGAAACTTCAAATCCACCACAATGAGCAAGGCTGGACGAAACATTCAAAATGACACAAAGAACCCTCGCGACAAGCCTAGTTGCAAAGGGTGATTCTGCATGTGAAATGCTTTGTGACAGGCCGTTTGATCAAGTTCATGCCCACGAAAATCTCATCCGATGGATAAAAAGGTACCAATTTGATTTGAGATTCCCTACAATCGGTGCTCCTTCCTTTTGCCCCGCCAGTACTGATTTCTTCCCTGTACGATTTTCTACTTGGCTAGAATTCCTCCAACTCAGTATCCCGCCATGATTCGCTGCACTTCATTGTTGTTGTTTGTCTCATTCTGTCGCATTGCCATGTGCGATGCGGTGCCGGAAGTTTCATTTGAGCGTGACATCCGCCCGATCTTTAAGGCAGCCTGCTTTCAGTGTCACGGTGAAGAAGGCGTGAAAGAAGGCGAACTCGACGTTCGCCTCACAAGGTTCCTGATTGCTGGTGGTGATTCAGGTGCGGCGATCATGAAAGGCAACGCGGCAGAGAGCCTTTTGTTCCAACGTGTTCGTGATGGAGAAATGCCTCCCGAAGAATCGCACCACTTGAGCAAGAAGCAAGTCGAGACAATTAAAAAGTGGATTGAAGCAGGCGCACCGACGCTTCGTGAAGAACCGGAGACGCTCGACGGTCCGCTGATCACGCCTGAAGATCTGGCTCACTGGGCGTATCAAAAAATTTCACGACCGGCGGTTCCGACAGTTCAGGGAAGTGAACGAGTCAGCAATCCGATTGATGCATTTATTCTTCGGCAACTCGAAGCTGAGAAGTTCTCGATGACTGATCGTGCTGGAAGACGAGTTCTCGTTAGGCGTCTTTCTTTCGACTTGACCGGACTGCCACCAACTCCGGAAGAAGTCGCTGCGTTCGAAGCCGATGAAACTCCAGATCCCTACTCAAAATTGATCGAGCGATTGCTCGCTTCACCCCGATATGGCGAGCGCTGGGGACGGCACTGGCTCGACGTCGCAGGCTATTCAGACTCCGAAGGTTATTCTGTTGAAGACCGCGTCCGTCCTGACTCCTGGCGATACCGGGACTATGTGATTCGCGCTTTCAATGACGATAAACCGTTCGACCGATTCATCCTTGAGCAACTGGCAGGGGACGAACTGGTCACTTCACCGATGAATAATCTCTCGCCGGAGGATGCAGAACTTTTGGCAGCGACCGGGTTTTTACGCATGGCTCCCGATGGAACCGGCGGAGCCGTGGACGATGTGAGCCTCGCTCGCAACGACACCGTCACTGAGACAATCAAGATCGTCTCCTCCTCCCTGATGGGAATGACCGTCGGTTGCGCACAGTGTCATGACCACCGCTACGATCCGATTCCACAGGCCGACTACTACCGCATGCGAGCCGTTTTTAATCCGACTTTCAACATGAAGAAGTGGCGGTCGCCGCAAAAACGCCGCGTTTCACTCTATACCGATGCAGATCGGAAACTTGCTGCCGAAGTCGAAGTCGAAGCCAAAAAAGTCGAGGCCGCACGAACGGTAAAGCAGAAAGAGTTCATCGCTGCGACGTTCGAAAAACAACTGGCGAAGCTTCCAGAGGAAATTCACGAAGCGGCAAAATCGGCTTACGAGACAACTGCGAAAGAGCGGACGGACGAGCAAAAAGCACTGCTCAAGAAACATCCCAGTCTGAACGTCAGCGCAGGCTCGCTGTATCTGTACGACAAAAAATCTGCCGATGAGTTAAAGAAAATGGCGGAGGAAGCCAAGACGATTCGCGGAAAGAAGCCGAAGGAAAACTTCATCCGCGCCGCGACTGAAGTCGTTGGTCAAATCCCGGAGAGCTTCATCTTCAATCGAGGTGACCACGAACAGCCGACTGAGAAAGTGACGCCGGGCGGTTTGATGGCTGTCTCGCTTTCGTCGGAAGTTTCCGATATTCCAGAGAACGATTCTCAATTCAAAACGACTGGTCGCAAAACCGCATTTGCGAAACGACTGACCGATCCAGACCATCCACTGACTGCGAGGGTGATCGTCAATCGAATCTGGATGCACCACTTCGGTCGCGGACTCGTGGCGACTCCGACCGACTTTGGAAAACTCGGGTCCGAACCGACTCACCCGGAACTGCTCGACTGGCTGGCTGCGGAGTTTGTGGAATCTGGTTGGAGTGTGAAGCACATGCACCGTTTGATTCTCAATTCGTCAACGTGGCAACAGGCGTCATTTCGTTCAAGCGAACTGCTCGCTGCTGATCCTGAAAACCTGTTGTATGGAGCCGCAAACCTGCGGCGTCTTGATGCCGAAACCGTTCGCGATTCCGTGTTGTTTCTCGCAGGTGTTATGAAGCATGAGCTTTATGGCGAACCCGTACCAGTCATGGCAGACAAAGTCGGACGCTGGGTATTAGGTCTCGAAAATCTGAATGCTGGTCGACCAGGGAAATCCAAACCACTCAGGGGCCAGGAGTTCCGCCGTAGTGTTTATGTTCAATCACGCAGAAGCCGCCCGTTGGCAGTCATGGAAGCATTTGACCTGCCACGGATGTCACCGAACTGCAACCTGCGACGTGCGTCAACCGTCGCTCCACAATCGTTGATGCTGCTGAACAGCGATTTCGCATTGGGCTATTCGCAAACGTTGGCAAAACGAGTGAAGGAGAAAGCCTCAGATGACACAGAAACGCAAATTCAGTTTGCCTGGGACCTCGTCTACTCTCGTCCGGCAGAGAACTCAGAAGTCGCTTCAGCGCAAACGTTCCTGAAGGAACAGGCAGTTTTGCTTAAGGATCGCATCACCGTAAAAGAAGGCGATGCCCAACCAGCAATCCAAGCCGAGGCACTCGCGAACCTGTGCCAGATGTTGTTGAGTTCAAATGAGTTTTTATACGTCGAATAAGATTTCGAGAAGAAACGATGCAAGTGAACACCCATCAATCCCGTCGACATTTTCTTGCCCAAAGCTCGATGAGTCTTAGCTCACTGGCTTTGGCGTGGCTCATGGAACGGGATGCTCTGGCGAATCCGAAAAAGCCAGCGACCGAACCGTTGAGGTACGACACCACTCCAAAGCAACCGCAAATTCCTGCCCGGGCGAACGCGATGATTTCGCTGTGGATGCAGGGTGGTCCCAGTCATCACGATATGTTCGATCCGAAACCGGAGATGGCGAAGTACGATGGGCAACCCTTCCCCG
>DAOUPA010000546.1 GCA_030626405.1 Planctomicrobium sp. | reverse complement strand
TGGGCCGTATGGCTGCACACACCGGTCAGATTATTACCTATGACGACATGCTCAACTGCGAGCACGAATTCGCCCCAGGCGTCGCCAGCCTGATCCCAGGTGGAGATGCCCCTGTTCAACTGAACGAAAACGGCAAATACCCGGTTCCAATGCCAGGCATTATCAAAGCGACTGAGTATTAAGGTCGAGAGAAATCACCGAAGAAAAAGCCCGGCATTTTGAAAATGCCGGGCTTTTATTTTGTCACTTAGTTCCCCGAAATTCCTTACTTCCGCGCTTGAAAGACCAGTTCGATTTTCTGTTCTTCGTCGAGGATTCGCGAGTAGACTTTGATCGTGTCTTTAATTTCAGAAAACGCAGCACCAGGGACGCGGATTAAAATCTCGGCAGTGCCATCGATGACCGGCATGCGATGGCTTGCTCTTGCTTTGACCAACTGGCCATTTGCTCGAAAATAGAATGCATCGCGAGGAATCTCCTGAGTGTACCCATCTGTACCGACAACACTTCCGCTGTAGTCGGAAAGTCGGACAAATTTTTTGTTGTCCGGGACTTTGATTCGAATGACAATGGAATAGTCCTGTCGGGCCTTCGGAGCTTCACCTGGAGTTCCATGGCGAATTTCACCATTGAGCGGTCTCCTGCCGGAAAGGATCGGCCAGGGCCAGACAGAGAAGCTGCCAACCTTGATGGCGTTCTCCGGTTCGGCGATCCGTCCACCACCAAAAGTTCCATCAGCACCGGTTCCATCTCCGTCACTTTTGACACTCGTGTCTGTAGCAACCTTGAGTTGTGGAATGGACTGGTCATAACTGCTCGTCGGGTCAAATAATTTCGTCTCAAATTTCTCTGACGAACTCGCCTCTTCCGGACTGGCAATAAGCGTGTCCAACGGGGCGTCAAAGGTGACTTGATCATTTGCCGGATTATCGATGAGCGTCGTGAAGCCCTCGTCCGCTTCGAATGAATTGAAGACGGGGATCGCCAGCAAGACCAGCAAAACGGCATGCACGACAAAAGAAATCGCGTAACCAGCCCCCTCGTTGCCATTGAACTGGTCCACCGTCTTCTGCCAGAACGTTTGCTCCTCAGTCAGGACCTCAAAGGCCTTCGGGCGAAATCGTCCTCTGCGCGGTTCCCGACCCTCGCTCACGTCGTGCTGACGTTTCACAATTGGTTCTCGAACTGGACTGCGAGTGGGCATTTTAAAATCGAACGAGTTAAAGACAGGCGCCTTCATTATCTCCAGAGAACAATGCAGTGGCAACACTGATCAGATAAAACATATCATCGTCCGCTTGTGTACTTGGGAATCACTGAGTTACAAACGGTAACGAACGTCTCAATTCAACAGCGGAAATTGGCAATGTCGCTACAGTCCCAGAGTAATTTCCTCAAGAATCGACCTGTTCCGTCGCACTTTTCCAACGAGTCCACAATGAAACTTTTTAATTCGGCATTACTGCTAGCTCTGTTTGCTTCAACCTCCTTGGCTCAAGACGCCCCCAAAGGAACCGGGCGGGTTGATTTCTTCGGATACCAAGGTTGCATCAAACTGGAGAACGAAACAACGCGCGTCGTGCTCTGCCATCAGGCAGGTGGGCGGGTACTCGAATATTCCTTGAATGGCACGAACCTGATTTATCTCGATCCCGAATCGGCAGGCGCTTCTGGGAAATCTGGTCGAGGGATGACTGGCGGTCGATTCGACATCGGGCCGGAGCAAATCATTCCACGGAGAAATCTCCTCTGGTCTGGGGAATGGACTGCTGAAATCACCGGTCCGTATTCCGCCCGAATGACGAGCCAATACGATTCAGCGACCGGTGTTCGTCTCATCCGGGATTTCAAACTCTCGTCTGGCTCGTCGGCTCTCGATGTCACACAGACAATCCACAATCAATCCAGCGAAGAAAAGCAGTGGTGCCACTGGAGCCGAACCTTCGCTGTCGGGAAAGGAATCGTTCTGGTTCCGCTGGTCGGACAATCGAAGTATCCGAATTCGTATGTCATGTACGAAGGCAGCAACCTCATCCAGATGCGTCCTGTCGATGAACAAATCAAAATCCGGAACGGCTACCTGGAAATCACCGGCGCGCCGAAGTTCCCAAAGCTCGGCATGGACACCACCGCCGGTTGGTTCACCTACCTCGCCCCGAACGATTTGCTTTTCACGAAACAATTCAACGCCGATCCAAATCGCATCTACAACGAAGTTGCCGGCCTGACAATGTCGATCTGGTACCCAGACCGCCCGATGGTCGAACTCGAACCGATCGGCCCTAGAGAAATCCTCGCCCCCGGCGAGAAGGCTTCTTTTACCGAACACTGGACGCTTCATAAGTTTCCATTTCCAGCGGCGGGAAAGTCCGTTGAACTCAACAAAATCGAGAAGGTTGTGAAGTCAATTTTGAGGAAAAACAGGAGATAACTTCTGCCAATCGGTATGCCACTGCTGGCTCGTCCAGTAGTAAATTCATGAGTGTGGTCTTCGGGAAATTCTTTTGGACAGGCAATCTCGAAAGCGCGAGTCGATAGTTCTCAACTAAAAATAAATATCGAATGCTGACAGATACTCCAATCCTGACGAGAATTCTTATTCTCCTTCTTCTCTCAGGAACTCTTCACGCGGAACGTCCGCAGCTTCCAGAGTGGAAAAGGCGGCGGTCTGCGCTCGACAAAGTGCATGCCGTAGATGAGTTTCGAATTTTCTATACGCTGGGTGGTGACGACGCACTACCGGATGTTGTGGACCTTAACAAGAATTCGATCCCTGACCGGATCGAGAACATCGCTCTGCAATTTGTGACTGCCCGTCGGCTGTACGCCGACGTTCTCAAGTTGCGGCATCCGTTGGAAAGTCCCCGATACAAAGGCAAGGCAAAGTTCATCGACGTCCACGTCGGTAGCCTGCCGCTTGCGCCGGGCGGGGCGAAGAACAACGGCGTCGCCGGTGATGCGGTCGTCAATTACTATCGACCAAACGACCCTGAATCCGGCGTCGACGTCTTAACCGTCGACATTTCAAAAACTCTGGCAACTCGAAACCTCACGCCTGCCCATGAGTTGTTCCACCTGTTCCAGTACGGCTACACAATGTTCAAAGTCGGCTGGTTCCTCGAAGGAACAGCACGTTGGTCCGAGTTCACATTCCGTGAAGGAAGCGGTGAGCCAACAAAACTCCCAGAGACAGAAGCCGACTTACAGAGACTGTTCTCCCTGAAATACGAAGCCGAAGGTTTCTGGAGCCACCTCGCTTATATCACAGACCCAGAAGGTCAACTCGACATCCCGACCGACTTGCGAAACATCCATTACATCGCAACAGACGAACCGATCATCCGAGAAACGAAAATTCACGGGGCAGTCTTCATCCGACAATTGCTCGAAGCACTCGACAAAAAAGACGACGAAGTCACCACCGAACTGCAACTCAAAACCTTCGCCTGGAAGGAATCCCGGCAACGTTCATCAGACAACAACCCGTACGTCTGGTCAGCATTAATTGACCTTTTGCAAAAAGACCGAGACCGTTCAAATGGTATTCGCAAAATGCTGAACATCACCGGCAAGAAGTGAATAGAGCAGGAGTTCACACCCCACCAACAGAAGTAGAAATCTACCGAACCCGTCTGGGAGCCATTGTGTCAGACGAGCAGATTCTCCTTAGTCATCGAGAAAAACAGGGCAATTCTCATCGTCATCCTGAAAAGTTGCTGGCGGATTCTCCCTTGCAACCTATTCACCCTTTTCTGAGGTGAAACGGAAGTTGGTTGTTGCAGTTGTCGTTCGGCTTGAAGATCACCTCGGACTTCGCAATAATCCGCCAGCGAGGTGACTGGGTCAGCCCAAACACCACAGAGATGGACCATTTCCCACAACTCTTTGCATCATTTTTGAACAGAGCAGCTGTCGCCAACCTGCTCTCTCAACCGGAAATTTCCATAAATCACACGTATACACAGACTTGGCGGTGTAGCTCAGTTGGTTAGAGCAGCGGAATCATAATCCGCGTGTCGGGGGTTCGAGTCCCTCCACCGCTACTTGAACACTTGTCCACGTGTGCCCAGCATTGTCCGACTGTGACTTTTGCTGGGTTTTTGTATTTAGGGGTCTCGGTAGACACCCCCTGTCATGCACCGTCTGCGTCGCATTCTGCGTCGCTTTTTCGAAGTGGTCTTCTGTCACTTGAAGATAGTGCTTCGTAGCGACCGCTTGCGAGTTTCCGATCCACTCGATGACAACGTGAAGCGGGAACTCTTCGGCCAATTCCGTCTCTCTGGTCGACCGCAGGTTCTGAAAAATCTTCGGCCATTGATCCAAGCCAGCCCGGTCGATGATCCTGCCGAGTTGAGTTCTCAGATTGGAGTTTGTGTCGCGGTATCGCTGGATGACATGGACCG
>DAOUPA010000462.1 GCA_030626405.1 Planctomicrobium sp. | reverse complement strand
TGTGCGTCAGAAGCGGCAAGATTTCGCGGCCCCGGTGGCAACATTGAAACACTCGGGACTGAAATTTTAATTGTCAGCTACGTCGGCGTTCTCCTTGCGATTACTGCTCAACTGCGATGGATAGCTGGTCACGAGGCCGGCTACTTAGTACTTGGTTCGCTGCTAGTTTGCGCGAAGGGAGGCGACATCGGGGCTTATACTCTCGGCAGGCTCATTGGCACTACGAAGTTGGCGCCGAAGCTGAGCCCAGGAAAAACACGTGAAGGAGCGATAGGAGCTGTTCTGGGTGCCGGGCTTTGCGGATGGCTATGGCTACAGTTTGCAACACCGATGTTCAACGCCACCTGGTCACCACCGGTCTGGTACTGCTCGGTGGCCTATGGTTGCATCATTGGCGTTGTTGGATTGATCGGTGACCTTTGCGAATCGTTCCTCAAACGAGACGCCGGGAAGAAAGACTCCGCTCAGCTTTTCCCGGGTTTTGGTGGTCTGCTCGACATGCTCGACAGTGTGATGTACGCAGGTCCGGCAGCTTACCTTCTGTGGACGATCCTTCCACTTGCAACATGGCTGAACTGAATCGCGGTCAATCTTTTCGACCGCTGTGATTCACTTCCTTCCAGTATTTCTCAAACTCGAATTTGGGGCTGTTATCGTGATCGTGGCAGCGGGCGCAGACTTTCTGTTCCGCTTCAGCTTTGAGAAGCTGTAGCGACTTCCGAGTCTCGATGAGTTCGCTGGTCAACTGACCGCCATTCTTCTTCCAGGATTTTTCTAGTATTACATGTTCTGCTGCTGGTCCGTGGCAGTTTTCACATTGTTGCCCAGCGAGGAGTGGTGTCGATTCCATATTTTTGAAGCCGCTTTGATACCGCAGTGCAGTCTGCGGTTCCCAGCCCGTCGTGTGACAGCAAAGACATTCCGGATCCCAAATTCGGCTGATCCACTTCTCATTTTCTTCAGAATACTTCTTGTCTGCATGCCCTTTTGCAGTCTGTTCTTTCCCTGTGTGATCTTTCTCCGTGTGTCCTTCAATGAGACTTTGAAATGCACCAGCGTGCTTGGTTTTACTCCAGATCCCATATGCAAATTTGTGGCACTCTACGCAAGATTTCGAACCGGCAAACGTGCCGCCTGTTACGTGAGCAATCGCCAGATCGTCGCTGACGAGTTCGGAAAAGTGATCTTGGAGATCATTCTGATAGCTTTGCATCAATTCGATCATCTCCGGGTGAGGTTTGAAACGACCTTTGTCGAGTTCGATCAATTCGTGCTTGAGTTCGCCATCGGCAAAGAGTCCCACGGCGGCGACATTTTTTCCTTTTTTGCCGACATGGACAATCATCGTTTCTCCAACAAAGCTCGGTTTTCCCAGAGGGTCTTCTGCGCTGCCAGCAGTCACGACAATCTGAAATTCAGGAAACTGTTTTGCCAGTCCTTCCGACTCATCAATCTCCGAATGGGAAAGCAGGATGAGAAGGTCCGGACTCTGCTTTTGAAGTTCATCAATGGTCGTCCGCAGGACGTCTTCAGGTGAGTCGATCTTCAGTTGGTTCTCATCGGCGGTGAGTCCCGTTTGTGCAATTTTATTGCGCGTCGTGTTACCAACAATTCCGATGACTCCGACTTTTGAGTCACCCACTTCAACAAGACGTGAATTGATCGGTGTGCCCAGATCTTTCGTTCCAAAAATTGTGACATTCGCTGCCAGGAATGGAACGTCGTACCCCTCAGTTGCAGAAGAGTTTGCGTGTTGTGAATAAAGGGCATCGGGACCGAGGAGCAATTCTTCCAGCCCCAATGCTATTCCCTGATACCCCATTTGGTTGAATCCCTGGAGCATCTGATTGAATTTTATTTTTGACTGAGGGTACGTGACCCGTTTTTCATTGAGAATTCCACCGACGTCAAAAGCGGTGAGCGGCCAACTTCGTTCCTCTTTGATTTGACGGATGAGGTCTGCCCTTAAAGCGAACCCGCCGGTTTGTCTTTCAGTACACCCACAAGGTTCAAGGTAACCATGCTCATCACCGGAGAAAACCAGCACCGCACGCGGTTCTGACCACCCCTCCAATAACGGACTTCTCTGATTTTCAACATCATCCGCAGACACCCTTTCTCCTGAACTCTGGTTCGGTAAAGCTGAAGGGCGACAGGACGTTATCAGTGTTAGGCAAAAGATTCCGATTGCAGTAGTCACACCAGCCTTAGGTGAGGATCCGCCAAAGTAATTTATTTTGTTCAGCATCGTCACTCCATTTTTCGAGCAGCAGTCTGAGGCATCGTTAAGCCCTATCCGGCAATAACGTGCATTTCACAAGACATTTTCGCGGACGAAACGCTGATTGGAAGCCAACGGAGCTGTCCAGATGAGAAAGTTTGTCGATTAATCTGGTTGAATGACGGAATTGCAAAACGCCGAATCGTGGCGGCCTCTCAGTCCGATTTGAAGACCTAGAGTGGTTCCTTTGAATGCACTCAATACTCACAGAAACCGAGTAACGGCAATTATTGCCGATGAAGCTGTTCTACCAGTTTTTGGTAGTCCAAACGTCTGCAACCCGGAAATCTTTTGCTCGAAGATTTCCACCTAAGTGATCAGGAGTGAAAAAAGATGAGTAAACTCAAGACGAGTGACTGGCTGCTCACGTTAGCAGCCACTATGGGACTCGCCACGATGGCGAATGCTCAGGAAAGCACATTGGCACAACGGGCAGACGCTATCCTCGGAGGTCCGGAACAATCCCTGACACAGCAAATCGGCTATGATGTTGCGGGAGCTCCATGCGATGCTCCAACTTGCGACACCGTCCCTTGCGATGGTTTCGGATGCGACAGCACTGGTTGTGACAGTTGTTACCTGTATGAAGGTTGCGGCCTTTCCCTCCAGGACGCACTGTGCGGCGAATGCCCTTCTTTCGAAATCGGTGGTTGGATCCAAAGTGGATATCACAACCGCTCCACAGGGCTGTTCAATAATCGCCCAGGCAAGTACGCCATGCACCAAGGCTGGTTGTACGCCGAAAAAGTTGCTGATGGCAGCAATGGTCTCGGATTTGGTTTCCGTGCCGATTTCATGTACGGAATCGACGCAGGTGACACTCAGTCATTCGGAAATGAAAATGGGGAATGGGACTTTTCAAATGGGTGGGATCATGGAGCATTCGGCTTCGCAATGCCACAGTTATATGCAGAAGTTGCCAGCGGTGACTGGTCGATGAAAGTTGGACACTTCTACACCCTCCTGGGTTACGAAGTTGTGACTGCTCCAGATAACTTCTTCTACAGCCATGCGTTCACGATGTACAATAGTGAGGCATTTACGCACACAGGAGCTCTTTCCACGTACAATGTGAGTGACAACTTCACTGTCTACAGTGGATGGACACTCGGTTGGGACACAGGATTTGATCAATACAAACAATTTGGTCAAAGGGGCAGCAACTGGTTGGGTGGCTATTCATTCAACGTCGGCGACAATGTCACCTTCACGCACATCATTACCGCTGGTGATTTTGGTGCGATTGGCGATGGCTTCTCCCAGTCAGTCGTGGTCGACATTGCCGTCACCGACAAACTCAACTATGTCATTCAGTCTGATATCCTTAATTCAGAAAGTGCCGTTTTCGCTCAAGGCATTCAAACTGGTTTGCAAAATGGTCACGAAACTGTGGGCATCAACCAATACCTGCTCTACTCGGTTAATGACTGCGTCGGAGTTGGTGGTCGCTTTGAATGGTGGAAGAACGATGGCGTGAGCATTTACTCCATCACCGGTGGTATCAATTACAAACCTACGCCAAACGTTACTCTGCGGCCTGAGGTTCGTTACCAATGGGATCCAGGTACTTACAATTCCGGTATCGACAGTGAAGGTGACGCAATCTTCGGAGTCGACGCAATCTGGACCTTCTAGTCTGAGAAAATTATTCGAAGACGTGTGATTCAAGACTCCCGATGGACTCAGTTCATCGGGGGTCTTTTTTGTATGAGTTCAATAATGGCGGTGGTTTCGATGACTTCCTGGAGAGATTGATTGTCCTGAGTTGACAGAAAACGAAGACTGTGAAGCTGTTGCCTTGTACGAGGATACCGAATTGAAGAAGAGGTTTTCTATTACAAGTAGTTCAAAAGAGTAAGAACGATTTCACCTCATCGGTGTTGGCGCAAATAAAAACACCTCGGCGAATGAATTCACCGAGGTGTTGAATTTGACGTCGGACTCCCCGGAGGGACTTAACTCTTCGGAAGCGACGACTGTGCTTTAGCGAAGATTTCGTCGAAGACTTCTGGGTTGTGAATGGCAATTTCACTGAGCATTTTTCGATTCACTTCGACACCTGCAAGTCGAAGACCGTACATCAGCTCTGAGTAACGCAGTCCACGAGCACGCGATGCGGCTGTGATCCGTGTAATCCAGAGAGATCGAAAATCTCTTTTGCGGACGCGGCGATCCCGGTAAGCGTACGCTCGCGAACGCAGGATCGTTTCCTGCACCGTTCGCCAGAGACGACTCCGACCTCCGACGTTGCCTTTGGCTTCTCTGAAGAGACGCTTTTTCTTACGTCGTCTTGCCTTACCGTATTTAACTCGCATCGCATCTCACCTGATCACGCAGTGATATACTGCAAGAACGTTCAAACGAAACTGAACGTTCAGTTTTTGTTGTTTTCTTCTAGGAACCAGGACGCAGAGCTTCCACAATCATCCGAGCGTTCGCACCATCAATAATCCCGCCATTTCGCAGGTGACGTTTGCGCTTTCCGGACTTCTTGCCTAGAATATGCCCACGATTGGCACTTCTGTGCTTTGCTTTCTTGCCAGAACCGGTCACTTTGAACCGTTTGGCCATTCCCTTATGTGTCTTTGCTTTGTGCATTATCTCACCATCAAATTTCCGCGAAAAATTGCGAAGCGAGGAGTCTAAGGGAAACCAACCTCTTATTGCCAGTCCAGCAGGCATGAATTTCCCGTCTTGCTTGGAAGACTTATCGACAAATCCACCAAAGCAGCTGAAACGCAGGCAAGACATTTCAACACATTGTGATATTACGATGAACTCTTCCCAAGTTTGACATCAGGAATCACCAGGAAATCGGTCAGTTGAGACGGCTATCTCCTGTGGCTACAATCCACCGCTTGAAAACACGACAACTGAAAACGTGGGTATCGTACACCACGATTGGGTAACGATGAGGCGTTCTCTCTCTCAGGGTCATACTGTGAGGAATGAGACATTCTTACCCACGGGCTCTACAACACTCTACCTATTTCGAGGAAAAAGCAGTGGCAGTTAAAGTTGGAATTAACGGATTTGGACGTATTGGACGCATTTCGCTTCGCGCAATGTTGGCTCACGAAACAGAAGAGTTTGATGTTGTTGCGATCAACGACCT
>DAOUPA010000500.1 GCA_030626405.1 Planctomicrobium sp. | reverse complement strand
TCAACAAGGAAATTCACCGTCTGGTTCTGGTCTCCATCGAGGAGAACAACTTTATCGCGGTCGACGCTCAACGCGAAGTTCTTCCCTGAAATGGGTTCACCAACTCTTTCCACCGATTCCTGTTGCGATGACGAAAATAAAATTGGAGCCGAAGGAAAGCAAGTGGTCCGCCGAAGCGATTGAACTTTCGAAGAGTCTGCTGGTTCGGGACGATTTGAAACAGCTTGCAGGCGGGATTGAAATCGTTCGAACATCACAAATCTGGAGCGATGATTTCGACCGTCTCGTGCCAAGCAGTCGTCGCACGGAAGTCTGGTCACCGACACGCTGGCTGACTCTCGGTCATAGCCAGGGACAGAACGCGATCATCAACTGGCGCGATCAAAAGCAAGTCGGCGTCTACTCAGAATCGTATCTGCTCGGTCAAGTTCGTGATGTCGATGAAGATGAAACGAATCCGATCCCGCTGCGAGTGCCGGGGCATACGCTTTCGCCACTGCACGAATCTTTCCATCGCTATGAAGCAGCAATTGAGAAGATCGACGATGGTCGGTCTCTGCTGAAATTGACATCGCCTGACAATGATTTCGCAATTCATATTCTGATCGACACAAAGCGACACGTCATCACGAAGCGTGAAACTCTTAACAACGGAAAAGTGACATCGACTTCAACGTTTCAAGATTTCGTCGAAGTCGCCGGGCGTTGGTGGGCAACGAAAATTGTGACAACAAATGCTGACAGGCCAAATGAACCGAGGCATTCAATTTTACAAAATGTGAGAGATTTGAAAGTGAACGAATTCGAGAATGCCTGGACAAAACAGCTTAGTAGGCGTGAGGACGCGCTGGTCCTTTCGCTTCCATTACCGAAAGTTCGTGAGGCTCGTCGCGCAGTTCAAGACGGGAATACAAAGTTCGCAGATCACTTCGTCATGCTGCTACACTTTGGAAGCACGCAAAAATGGGAAGAGGTCTTCGAGCATCTGCGCCAGTTTGAATCGCACGCAGATGGCAAAACCGGTATGCAGTGGATTCGAATTGCGATCGAACTTACTGCTGGTCGTAAGGAAGATGCCCGGCAAAGGTTGGTGAAGTTGATGACTGCGTGGTCAGACGGAACGGCGGAGCACGCACCGGAGCCGCAACGCGGCGATCTCTTCCTGGCGACGCATCTGCTGGCATCCGTCTATCCGATCATCGGTTGGCCGGAGTATTCGCCGCTTGTTGAAAAAACAAAGCCGATTTTCGAGCAACAAGCCGATGCAGATGTCGCTACGCTCGCCTGGCAATACCGCTGGTTGGGGGTTCTCAATGCGCTGAAGAAATCCAAAGAGGCATTCGTCCTGCAGAAAGAAATGGCAAGCGAGAACTCTGGGAATGTCGGACTTCAAATCACCTACGCGAATCGCTGGTCTGCTGATGACCGCGACGCTGCACTCGCATTTTTGCATGACCAGATGTCACTTGAAAATCATTGGCGACACGTCGAATTGACTCAGTTACGCAGACGCAAAGCGGAGATGCTCGAAGGCTGGTCTCGACACAAGGAATTACTGACATACCTGAAAGAGTGGCTTACTGTTGAAACAAAAGAGACCAGCGTCTTCGGCAGATACCTCACTGCGATGGTCATGAACGACAAGATCGACGACTGCGAGAAAACAGTCACCGACTGGCTGAAAATCGCTCAGCAACAAGGTGATCTCGACTCCGTTCAGCAAGCCAAAATCAGAGCCGCGATTCGGTTCGCCCTCGGCAATGGTCACAAGCTGCGTCGGTACTACGGCATGGACCGCAAATGGCTGCCGGAACTTTACGCAACCGCCATGGCCTGCTTCCAAAATGATGACCGACTTTCGCTTGCGAAAGAAATCGTCAACGACAGCAATTTCAGTCAGTCCGACAAAGGAGATCGCCTGCGAAGCGATCTTCTCAACTGGCTGCTTGCCGATGCAGATGAACTTCCATTCGAGCGGCTGCAACTTTACATCAGTCTGCTTCGTCAAGGACGGTTACTGACTGGTGATGGGGACGACATGGAGATTCGTCAGGTTCGCACAGAGGAGCGGACAACCATCGCGGACAAAATCTTGAAACGCTGGGAAACTACAGACGACATCGAAGATAAGAATCGGTTGTCGTATCAACTGACCCTCATTTACTCCGAAAAAATCAAGGACAGGCTCCTCCCCTTCATGCGTCGGCTAGTCAACGATGGACCGGAGATATATGTTCCGATCTACAGGCAAAACCTGTTCAACACTTTGCAAAGTCAGGACTGGACCGAA
Source organism: Planctomicrobium sp. (assembly GCA_030626405.1). Lineage (GTDB taxonomy): Bacteria > Planctomycetota > Planctomycetia > Planctomycetales > Planctomycetaceae > Thalassoglobus. The sequence goes on along the minus strand of DAOUPA010000500.1, from coordinate 2,585 downwards.
GAGATTGAAGCCGAAGCGTTTGCCTTGTGGTCGAAGCTGAGTGACGCGGAGATTGCACCCGTGCGAGTTGCGGCTCTTGTGCCGTCACTGTATTCACTCATCGACAAAATGCAGGCGAACCGGATCACCGCAGCGCAGACCAAGCTGCATGGTGAAGGCAAGACTGATGAGTTAACTCGCACTGAACTTTCTGAAAAACAAGCGGAGATTGTCCTCAACGCCCGCACTGGGTTGGCAGAGCGACTCGTCGCGACTGCTGAATCGATTGCTGCAACTCATCCGGAAATGATTCCGTGGCTGCAACTGGAGCGGATTCGTATCGACGTTCAACTCGATGAAAAACGGAATCAACTCTTCAGAGAGTGCTGGAGCCTTGTCGGGGAAACACCTCCAGTGATCGATCTCGAAGCCGAACGGACTCTCGAAGAGATCGCAATGGATGCGCAGCAAAATCTAATTCGAGAGCGGGCGTTTCATATCATCACCAACCTCGCTGCACGCAAAAATGCTTCTGAGAAGCAAGTTGAAAAAGTCCTGGAATATGTTGACGCGTCAATCGCGATCAGTGAAGAGACATCGCGAAAACTGCAAGAGAAGTTGAAAGAGGAAGGCCGGGAAGAAGAGATTGATTTATCTCGGTCATGGAAACTCTTGAAGTACAAATTGCTGATCCTTTTTGACCGTCCAGACGATTTGACCACGCAACTTGAGACGTGGATCCGCACAGAAAAATGGAACACGACCTGGCAGCGATCACTGGCACTCCTCGCTGCGGAACGAGGAGACATTGAAGCGGCGATTGAAGTTTTTAAGGCAATACAGAAGAAAGGGGAATTGAGCGCGGCGGACTTCACAACTCTGGCAGACTGGTATCTCGTGATGGATCAGCGAGAGAAATACGATGCGAGTCGCGTCAGTGCGATGCAGGGCCAGAGTGAATGGAATCTGGCAAACTTTTTGAACCAAAAGTCAAACAATATCCGCTCAGGTGGTGGTCCGCACGAACTCGATGAGCAGGCATTCATCGCGCTCAAGGCTCTCTACGCAAAGACAACTCAACCGGAACAACATTACTCAGTCATTCGAAATCTTTACACAGCGACACGCGATTTCCGGGTTCTTGAAGCAGTTCCAGAAACGGTGTTGGGTCGCACGCGCAACAGGGCGTACAACTCTCTACGGCAGTTCCGAAGTTCGATTCTGAATGAAGTCCGCAAGGAAGCGACGGCGGATAAGCTGCTGGAACGTGTCTACGAATTGCGTTCACGAATGCAAGCTGGCGAAGTTCCTCGCGGTGCCGATCCGAACAAGCGTTCTCTGGTTTTGGATTTACGAGCGCTGGATTTGATCGAAGCGATGATTGAATTCAAATCAGCGGAAGTTCTCAACCACCCAGGTCCGCATGCAAAGAAAGCGATCGCTGCTCTGCGGCGCGCCTTTGATCGCGAATGGGAAATCGGCGAGCCACTTGACTATGCGCGCTTCCTGCAAAGCTTGGGCGGGATTACGAATTCAAAGAACAAGAACGTGTTACAACCGCTTGCGGATCTGCAACTCAAGCAATTACAGGAATTGTACGAAGACGCCAAAGTCGGTAGTGCGGTTCGTGTGAGAATTGCGATTGCTCGCTGTCAATTGCTGTTCTCACACTACAACCGCAAAGACGAAGCGATCCAGCAACTCGAAATCGCCTTGAGCGAAGTTGCTGAATCCACTGATGGGCTGATTCCTTACAGTCTGAATGATTTTGTGACGACGTATTCTTCTCTCCTGCAGCAAAATAATGTTTACGCCAAAGCGGAAGCGTATGTCATCAAACATCGTGATGCCTTGGAGAATGAAAACCAGAAATGGACGTACGAAGATCATCTCAGTCAATTGTACGATTCGGCGCTGAACGACCATGCACGCGTTTCTCTCGGCGAGAAGAACACGCTCTTCAATAACATGATTGACCGGCTGCTTAATCTCGCCGCGACCAATGATGCGAACCGTCGAAATCAATCCGTGATTCGGGTCGGAAATACTTTTAACCACGCGATGAGCAATAATCTCTGTGATCAAACGCCCGCACGCGAACGACTTTGGGAGTTCGCACAAAAGACATTCCCTGAGATCATTCCGCCGAACGGAAATCAGTATCGAAACGCGGTGAACCAGTTGGCAGGGATTCTTCGTTCACAATTGAGTCCTGTTGATGCTCTCGAATTTCTACTTGACCGCTACGAGGCATACCCCGTTAAGTTACGATATGGCTCTCAAGACTCTTGGGCACAACATGGATGGCAGCTTGCCCAGTATCGTCATGAAGCTGCCATCGGTGCGAAAGGAAAGGGACGCTTGAAAAAACAGGAAGGCCGATTGCTTCTGATTGCTCTCGCTGAATTACGGAAGGAACTCGTCAATCATTCGAGTCGCAACTCCGCGTGTTACCACGATGATCACAGTTACTACTGGAAAGAGAAATCTGCCGATTTCGCCCGAGTCTCCGAAGATGTTCTACGTGAGCGACAAGAATCTCCTCGAACGATTTTCTATGTCGCGAACTACCTCTACCAGGGATTAAGCCGTCATAGCCGGGCGAT
>DAOUPA010000471.1 GCA_030626405.1 Planctomicrobium sp. | reverse complement strand
TAAAAGTCAACTGCGAACCGAGTTCCCAGTAAGAAGTAGTGGCCTGAATCGTATCCTCCAACCGCAAAATGATCACGAATTTCTCCGTATGAGGCATTGAATTGCAAGCGAGAGTGTGCATTCCACCACCAGTTCACGGCTGCTGTCCAGGATTCACCGATCCCACCGAGGATGTCGTCATCTGAAAGGTCGAGATAGTCGTACCGCAACGCAACGTTCCATGCTCCCCAGCCTGAACTCACACCTCCACGACAGTTGTCAACCAGAAAGAAGTTCTCAAAGGGCTTCACACGCCCAATGGTTCCCGATTTTCTGTTGTAAGGAATGTGTTCACCCGTCAGGAAATAGGAGAGGAAGACGTACCCGCCATGGAACTGAAGATCGGCACCACTTTCCCGCTGTAGCCAGGTATGCTGATATTCACTGACAACTTGAAATGGACCGTGATTGAAAATCGATTCGAGCCCGACCGTTTCGAAATTTTCCGCTCCAGCAATTCGTCCGGTGTTGAGCCATCGAGAATTGGACCGTGCACTCATGCGAGTACGAAATCTCGCTTCATTAGCGTTTGATCCGAGGGCGTTACTGTCACCATCCGGTCGTGCAACTATCCCTGCCAACCCCCAGTGAAAATACCCGCGTCCACCGGAAGTTTCGTCATACCAGGGGCTGCCTGCCAGTCGAGCATTCAAGCTCATCTGGGTTGAATTTCCTCTCGTGGTTCCATTTAAAGTAATGTTCTCAAGGAAGTATGCCCCGTAGCGCCAGTTGAAGCTTTCATCGTCCGTGTGGCCATAAAATGCAATTCCCGGTCGCCGTGCATCTTCGTTGAATGCCTCAACAACAAGCGGTCGTTCCGTAAAAACATTCAAACGAGAACTGTTGAGATGATCAAGTCCCATCGGACGTTTTTGGTTTCCAATCAAGAGTTGTTGGTTGAATGGAAGTTCCTTGAATCCAATATAGACATCTTTCATCGAACCAATCGCCGGATCTGCAAAATCAATTTGCGTTCGCCAGAGCATCGTCTCAAAGATATCCCCCTTCATTTCGAGACGTATGCGCCGAAAAGAAGCGCGGTTTTCTGGAGGTGCTCCAAAGTTGGGACTCGCTGCGACGGGATGTTCAAAGAAGCCGATCCCTTCCGATGCGTTTGGAAAGGCCCAATAATCTGCATGGATCCGCCCACCAATTTTAAAGGTTGGTTTCTTTGCTGCATCAGACTTTTTTTTCTGTTCGGCTGCGTTGAATTTCGCCCAACCCTCTTCCAGAATTCCAAGCCGATTCGAAATACCACTCTCTTCGGAAACCGCAGCTTCAAAAACGGTCAGTTCTTCTTTTCCGAGAGAGGATTCAACTTGACTGGGAATGACAACGGCACCAGAGGCTCCGTCATTAACGAAAACCCCATCGACTTCTATGGGCAGCGACGATTTCGAAATGGGCAATGTTGCTGATTCTGAGAGCTGACTGGGAAATCGCTTAGCTCGTTTTTGTTGAACCTTCACTTTGGAAAGTTCTGAACTGAGCGATTGAATCTGCTGCTCGGCCGATTCCAACCGTTCTATCAGTGCCTGAACCTGCGAATCCAGCTGTGATTGATCTTCCGCAAAACTCTCACCAGTCACTGCGAGACCGGCAGCAACTGCCAGAGCAGCTAACATTCTGAATTTGAAGAGTCGCATCTTCATCCTTTTCGTCTCAATTCCATTCAATTCACAGGCGGCAAAACCGTGACAATTGGTCTATTGAATAGAATCGGACTAAAAGGACTCAAATACCTAACCGGACCTGCCTTCTTTACTTCGTCTTAATAGAAAAGGTCGGGTGAGTTAAATTAGGAAGATTAGAGAGTTTCTAGAGACAGAGAGATTCCGCAACTGTTTCAGGTTTTGGGGAAACGCAAAGTAGAAAGAAATCAGGGTCATTCTCAGGCGATTAGTTCCGGAATGACTTCGCCTCCAAACTGACTCATTTGCTTGAAGCGACCGCCATGGAAGTAAGTCAGCTTATTGTCATCGAGACCGAGCAACTTGAGCAGTGTGATATGCAAGTCACGGATGTGGTGAACGTTTTCGACTGCTACGGCACCGGTTTCGTCGGTGGCACCGATGGTGTGTCCGGCGTTGACTCCACCGCCTGCCATCCAGATCGTCATCGCTTTCGGATTGTGATCGCGACCGTAGGCGGTTCCACCACGAACACCATTGTCAGGTGACCGACCAAATTCGCCGCACCAGACGACGAGCGTTTTCTCTAGCAAACCGCGCTGCTTGAGATCAGACAATAACCCTGCAATCGGCTGATCAACACGCCGGACAAGATTGCCGTGTGCCCGTTCGATGTAGTCGTGCGAGTCCCAGGAACCGGCGTATAGTTGCACAAAACGAACGCCGTTCTCGACCATTTTTCTGGCGAGCAAACACTTCTTGCCAAAGGCGTTCGTTGGCTCTTTTCCGATCCCGTACAGGTTCTGCGTTTTTCGATCTTCTTTACTGAGATCAACCAGTTCGGGAACTTCCGTTTGCATTCGAAATGCGAGTTCGTACGCATCCATCCGAGCGGAAAGTTCATCGCTTTCAGGATGCAGAAGCTGGTGCTGTTGATTCAGAGCAGCTAGCAAATCGAGATTTTCTCTTTGATGCTCACGCGTCACATGCGACATCGGTAACAGATCGAGAATCGGTGCTCCTTTTGATCGCAAAGGAGTTCCTTGGAAGTACGCTGGCAAAAAACCATTCCCCCAATTCGCTGCACCACCTTGCGGAAACGACACTTCCGGAAGAACAACAAAACCCGGGAAGTTTTGATTGACGGAACCGAGACCATAAGTGACCCAGGAACCCATCGCCGGATCGCCACCGAAGCGGTTGCCTGTGTTGAGTTGATACATTGCAGTTGGATGATTCACCGAGTCAACCTGACAGCCCCGGTAGAAGCAGATGTCGTCAACGTTCTTTGCTAAGTGCGTCCAATTTGTGGCAATCTCCGCTCCGCTTTCGCCTTGCTTCTGAAAGGAAAACGGACTCTGCACGTAGTAGCGCTTGCCGCTTTCCATCGCCGACTTCATTTCGCCATCGCGCTGAAATTCTTTCAGGTGCAGTTTCTTCAGCGCTGGCTTGGGGTCGAACGTATCGATGTGCGACGGCCCCCCTTCCATGGTCAGGAAGATGCAATGCTCCGCCTTGGATTCGAAGTGGCCTTTTTTCGGAGAGAGCGGACTCTCGGATGATTTCGGTTTCTTCTCTTCCGCTTCAAGCATCGCAGAAAATGCGACACTTCCCAGTGACGCTCCTAATCCATAGAGGAAGTTGCGTCGTGGGAGGTAGGGTGATGTGATGAGTCTGTCAGTCATTTCCAAAGTACAACCATGTAGGGTCCGCTTGGCGGACCATTGAACGGAGAGTCGATTTTCGGTCCGCAATGCGGACCCCACGGTGTTTAACGGTATTTAGTAGACGTAAGCAAACTCGTTCGAGTTCAACAGCACAAGGCAAACTTCGGCAAGTCCCCGGGTTCTGGCGTCAACGTCAATCGGTTGCAAATCCGGGACGAAATCTTTGTAGAACTCTAACGGTTCGTTGAATGTAAATTTTTCGCCGGTGTTCTCTTCAATCGCCTCGCGCAAAACATCAAGCGAATACTCCCGGCGACTTAGCTCGATTGATTCGTGACGCTTCGTCATCCGCTGCCAATGTTCACGACAGGCTTTGGCTTCGAGTTCCGATGGCTTTCGACCGAAGGTTCGCTGATAGATTTTCTCAACCACCTTCTGATCGTTCGCGTTTTTCTCGCTTTGTAGTGCGCTGTTAGCAAGTGCAAGTCCGCGAGCGTAGGTTTGTTCATTATTGAACAATGAAAACACCTGAGGCGTGACAGTCGACGCTTCGCGGCCCTCGCAGGAAAGGTTTGAACCAGGTGCGTTGAAGACTTCCATGAATGGATCGCGCTGTCCGCGAATTCGTAGCGCATACAACGAACGGCGATGACGCTGCTCAGGCAAAGGTGAAGGTTGCCAAGCCTCAGCGAAAGTTCCCATCACCTGACGTGGTTGCAATGCAGCTTCGAGATTCATCTCTGGTCGAATCGGAATTCCACCAGTCTCTGCGTTTAACTCTCCGGAAACGGAAAGCATCGCGTCTCGAATTTCTTCCGCATCGAGTCGACGTGAATGAAAGACGGCATAGGCTTCGTGCAGCGGATCTTTTTTGTCAACATCCGCAATATTTTCATGCGATGCCGAACGGCAGTAGGCATCGGACTGCATGATGATTCGGTGCATCGCTTTCACCGACCAACCTTCGTCCATAAACTTCTGGGCGAGATGGTCGAGCAACTCCGGGTGCGTCGGTTTCTTTCCGGTCGTGCCGAAGTTATTAGGGTTGCCTGCAATTGCCTGATTGAAATGCCATTGCCAGATGCGGTTCACCATCACTCGCGCCGTCAACGGATTCTCAGAAGAAGCAATCCAGCGAGCAAGATCGAGGCGGCGGTCGTACGTGGAGTTTGGTTTTCGTTCTTCTTGGTCGGCACTGGTAGTATTTACGGAGGAAACGGCGCTCAAGACTCCCGGCACGACCGGTAACGATGGCGAGAACGGGTCGCCTCCGGTGAGAATATGTGACTCTTCAAGTTCACCAGGACCGAATGGTTTCTCCGGCATTCGGAGCGGTTCGTTGACTCTTTTTCGCGAAATCGTCTTCCCGTTGTAAACGCTCAGCGCGAACGGCTCGTAACGATCATCTCTCCACTTGAGACGCTCTAATCCTTTTCGGGCCACTCGCTCCAAGCCGAAGTCTTCCGGTTCAAAACCAGCATGCCGAGGAGGAATCAAAGAAGGATCTATTTTTCCTTTTTGCATCGATTTGCGAACATTGTCCAGAGAGACCTTCGCTTCGTCCCCTTTCTCCTTGGTAAGTCGTTGGACAATTTTCTCGAAGTGCTGCGAATCTTTTTGCTCCAATTCAAACCACTTCCGCGCGGCTTCCAGTGTCTGTTTCTGTTTCAGGATTCCAAGAGCGCGGTTGTAATACTCACGACGCTGATCGAGATACTTCTTCTCTTCGAAACCTGAAACGTTTTCTCCAGAAAGAAAGTCAACATGCCGGTCCACGAGTTGTGTTGTCGCGAATGTCGCTTGAATGGAATAGTAGTCGCGGGTCGGAATCGGATCGAATTTATGATCATGACACCGGGCGCATTGCAGCATATGTGCCAGGAACGTCTGTCCGACGACATCGGTGACGT
>DAOUPA010000525.1 GCA_030626405.1 Planctomicrobium sp. | reverse complement strand
GGTGAGTTTTAGATCATCCAGAGTGTTGAGCAGTTTTCCCACTTCGGCGTCGATGTGTTCGATCGTGTTGATGTATGCGTTCTTTGGATTTGGATCGCGCACATCATCGGGAACATACAGAGGAATGTGCGGCATGGAATGTGGCAGGTAAACAAAGAATGATTCGTTTTGGTGTTTTTTTACAAAGTCGATCGCCTTCTGGGTGTACCTCCGCGTGACGGTTCTCTGATCAACCGGCAGTTCGACAATTTCTTCGTTTTCAAATAGAGGAGTCTTCCACTTGGTAAGCGTCGATTCCGGATCATTCCAAAGTAGATCCATTCCATCCGGTCCGCCTTTGGGCTTTCCCTTATTGTCCGGATGATTCATGTCGTTCGAATAGGGAATTCCATAGTAAGTATCAAAGCCGTTTGAAGTCGGAAGCACTTCGGGGTGATGTCCAAGGTGCCACTTACCAAAGCAGGCCGTGGCATACCCCTGCGATTTCAGATGATCGGCGATGGTGTGCTCCTCTGGATTCAAACCTTTCTTCGATGAGGGAAATAAAACGTGCTGATGCATCCCCACTCGTTTGGGGTAGCACGCCGTCAGAAGAGCAGCCCGTGAAGGTGTGCAGACTGGTGAGGCGACCATGAAGCTGGTGAACTTTCGCCCTTCCAAGGCCAGTCGGTCGATGTTCGGCGTCTGAATGGATTTCGAACCAAAACAACTCAAGTCCCCGTAGCCTTGGTCATCTATAAAAATGATGATGAAATTCGGCTTTGATGCTTCGACACAATTCGTCGCAAGAAAGAACGTGGCAAGAATCGGAACGAGAACAGCAATCTGCCGCAAGCATTTGAGATGAATCGAGTATCTAAAGGAGTTTGTCGTGCCGAAATGTGTCATTATGGATTCCTGAAATTCTCAATCTGATAGAAAGCTGAAGACTCGAATTATCGACTAATCGATTCACAATTCCCAGTTGGAAGAGCGAAGACTTATCTGAAATCCAACTTCGCTTGAAATCTATTCCGCCATGAGTGTACATCGAGATGGTCGACGCTGCATGCAAAGCAATTGCTGTTGCTCACCAACACTCCGCCCCGAACAAGAGAGTTAGTCCTTCTGAGTGGGCAACTCTACTCACGTTCATCTGAGAAAACGTTACCTGTCGGCTTATCAGGGAGCGTCGCTTTCCACTCGTCGATCTGTTGCATAAGTTGACGGACGACTTCGGGATTCTTCCCGTTCAGGTCAGTCCTCTCGAAAGGATCAGCGTCAAGATTATAGAGTTCCGAATAGCTTGCATCTCGATTTGTTAGCAACTTCCAGTTCTCTTGCACGACGGCATATGAGACCCAGTGATAAGGCTTCGATCTCTGAATCGGCCAAGCGGATTGCATCTTCCAGAATAAAGGTTTGCTTCGCGTTGTCATCGGCTTACCCAACAACGCATTCACCTGGCTGACTCCATCAGGTTTGTAGTTTTGGGGAAGTGTGGCGCCAGCGAGTTCACAGAATGTTGGTAGCAGATCGACCGCTGAAATCAACGAGGTCCGGTCAACCTTATCGGCAGCAATCTTTCCAGGCCAACGGGCGATGAAGGGAACTCCAATTCCACCTTCAAACAGCGCGGACTTGTGGCCTTTTCTGCCGCCAGTGATACCACGAGCCGCACCGATTCCATAACCGGCCCCAGTGGCCGTATCATGCGTCAAAGTCAGTTCCGTTGACTTGGTCGCACGCGCCGGGCCATTGTCGGAACTGAAAATAACCAGCGTATCGTCACTAAGTTGTAGTCGATCGAGAGCCTGCAGCACTTCCCCAATCCGATCATCAGCATGTGATAGCACGGACGCGTAAATGTTGTCTGGTTCGTCAAGTCCCCTAAATCGCCAGCGATACTTTGGAATGGTATGAAATGGCGTGTGAGGCTCGTGAATCCAAAGGTTTATGAAGAAAGGTTTCTTCTCGCGATGACTTCTTTCGATGAACGCGATCGCATTGCGGGAATCTTCGTGAACAGGCATCTGTTCTCCAGCACAGTTGAACGCGCCGTATTCGTCATATCCATATTCGCTCGGTGGCGGTGAGTCCGGAATCATGTTGTTCGACAAATGCCATTTTCCAAAGTGCGCCGTCAAATACCCAGCCTGCTGAAGAAACCTCGGTAGGAGCGGAGCCTTTGGAGTCAGCCAGTCCGGCATGTTGCGTTTCGTGTTGCTAGGCACCCACGCGAAGTGGCCATCGATGTTATACCGGGCCGGGAAATGTCCTGTCATGACCGCCGTGCGACTGGGAGAGCATACGCCGCTGGCGACAGTGAACCGATGAAAGTCCGTTCCTTCTTTCGCCAGTCGATCAATATTTGGCGTCTTAACGTAAGGATGCCCGTGACAACTCAGATCACCCCAACCCCAGTCGTCAGCAAAGATAAACAGAATGTTGGGCTTTTCAGCTGCGGTTGCTTGGCCTGCGCACTGCAACGTTAAGCTAATTAGCAGGAGTCCAATCATCCGGACAATATTCTGCCCATTCATCATTTTCGGCCTTCTTTCAATTGAAAAAGTAATCTCACTTTATTGTTGTGTCTCAGGTCGACTGCCTCACAGTAGGCGAGGACTATCGCCATAAACGAATTTATGTTCGGCACCGAGACAGTGTGTGTTTCGCAGTTGAGGCTTGCGTCATTTTTTCGAAATCACCTCCTGCCAGAGCATGTCGCGAAACTGAGGTGGCGAACCTTTCCAGTTCCCGCCGACCAGTCGCGTTTTGCTTCGGTCGCCTCGCTGCAGTCTCAGATGCTCGGCTGGGCTGAGCTTGAGTTGCCTAATGTTTTCCCAACTTGGCAAGGCCTCGCCACTGAAATCACGAAATTGTTCTGCTGAGAGAACGACACGTTGCCATTGGTCTCCTCCGGAAAGTTGCACTTCGGCAGCATAATTGTCAATCAGAATAACCAACCCGTTAAGTTCTGTAGACATCACTTCCAGCGACAGCCGGGTCCCCGGAGGAGCTTTCCATGTTTCATCTCGAAGCTTGTAAGTTGTGCGAGCCCATTCGCCCGGACGGTATGTAAACCATTCTTTTTCCCAATCACCTCCGAAGTCTTCAATCAGGCCTGATGGTTTCAGTGTTGGTTGTACTCTTGCCTCACGGAGTTTTTCGGTTGAAACGGTATTCAGAACGGAAGAGATGTTAAATGATTCGGCAGTATATACTCCGTAATAATACCCTGCTCCAGTAACTGGTTCGTCGAGCGAATAGGCAACATTAGCGTAGACCCAAAGTGGCTTGTCCGTACTTGAAACAGGTAAGGGTGTCGTCAAAACGCCGTTAGATTCACCAGGCTTTGCATGATGCCAGAAGCGACTCATTGTATTCTCTCGATCTTCCGGTAGTTCATCCTCTTTGCCGTGTTGGGTGTAGAAGACATCCACAGATAGAATCGGCATCGAACGATCTGGTCTCACGGTCAACGTTGGAACGCCATCGTCGGCATTGAGGTTGAGCGTTGTTTCAGGAGCCTTGGGATAGGCGAAGGATCCCTTCAAGTACTGGTCCATCCAGAGCAGCGAATTGACTTCGTACTCTGCTGTATCCTGATGATTGTGATGCGGCGAGCAGGTGACTCGCCATTCGTCACTGGCGATTTCATTCACTGAGTCAGGTAGATCTCCGATGCGTCCGTGGAAGTCATTCGCTGGACTCAGGAAAATGATGGGACACGACACCTGTTTCAGACTGACATCATCACCAAGCGTTGCTCGAAAAAGCGGGCTATTGTTATCACGATCACTAATGCCTCCACACGATGGTGCGGCTGCTTTCACACGCGAGTCGACTGACGTCATCACCGTCAACTTGCCACCCATCGAGTGACCGTAAACCCCCAATCTGTCCGGATCGACTTCGGGTTGTTGTTCGAGAAACGTCAGTGCACGCCTTGCCGCAAGAGCACACAGAAACCAGCCACTATTTCGTGGTGACTCGACGGAATCGAGTGTCCACGTCGATGGCTTGGCACTTGGAAATTGATTGCCTGAATTCCTTCCTGGTGCGTGATATCCGTCGACGGCTCCCCAGTCAGTCGTCAGTTTGTAGTTGGGATCATCAGTCTTGCCTTCCCAAAACAGTTTCACCTCTGTTGGTGAAACACGATAATCGGGAGCACTGATTCGCCCAGCCCAGGCGATGGAGACCGTCGCATATCCACGCTTCGCATTGGCTAAACAGGCCTTGTGATCCGCATACTGTCCGCCCCCGTGAATCTGCAGTAGACCAGGCAACCGCATCCCTGAAGCGGAAATACTTTTGGGGAACCCATAGACTGCGGCCAGCTTCGCCTTCTGTCCTTTGAAAACGCCAATGCGAAAGCGAACGATCCGCATTACGACTTCGTCTTCCTCCCACTCTTTGAGAACTTCAAGCTCAAGTGGCTCTGCACGAGGATCAAATCCATCCCACATCTCCTGTAAGTTTTGAGGCGGTTGCCCATCTTTCAGGGGCGGTAATGATTCGAAATCGGCAGCGGGGGCAATTGAGCATGCGCTCAAGATGAAAAAAAGTAATGCTTTACAGGAACTCAACTTGGTGATCCTTAAAAATGAATGTTT
>DAOUPA010000386.1 GCA_030626405.1 Planctomicrobium sp. | reverse complement strand
CTGGATTCAAAATCCAGTGGGATTAACTCCCGTGTGGGTTCGAGTCCCACCTTCGGTACTTTGAAATGAAAGGACTTACGTCAGTTTGGCGTAAGTCCTTTTTTACTGACATCACGCTTTTTCTTAAGAAATGCTTGTCAGCCACGTTTGGCACATCATCAACGCTCTACCAAACTGAATGGTCTGCCTGGACTGATCTCTGCTGAATTTTAGCTATTTCCAGAGTTGTTTCAGGCCCTTTTCATTCCACCGCCGTCACAAACCTTCCGATCTCTTTGACCCGACGTGCGTGTTGTAAAAAGTACACGAAGATGTTGAGTATTTGCATCATCGTGGAATTCGAGGTGTAGAGTTAAACGGTGGATTCCGTGATGGATGATCGGCATTGCTGCCAGGAATCCGGAGTCCCTCGGAGAATTGATTTTGTGAGAAGTCAACGATCTGGATTATGAAGGCGGGGCTTTCGGATAAGAAAAATGACTCACCGTGGGAAAAATTTCCTCCCGGGAAGTGATCGCTGTGCGCGCGTGCGGCGATGTAGAACGAACATGATTGATTATCAACGCCTCAAGAATGATCTGCTGGCACTTGGCCTGTTTGCTGCGACCTTGTTCACGGCATTGGCTCTGTTCAGCTACAACTCCGTCGATCCACCATCGACGTCGATCTATCCTGTGCAAACGGTTGTCACAAATCTATGTGGACCGACGGGGGCATTCCTTGCTCACATTTTGGTTAACGCTTTTGGGTTAGGTGTCTGGTTCTTTCTGGCGAGCCTCTTTTTCATCGACATGGGGCTGTTTTCCCGAAAACAACTTGCTGATCCAGTGGTCCGCATTGTCGGTGCGCTGACGATGCTGGTCTCGCTCTGTTTACTTCTACATCTCTCCGCGCCGCACCTGGCGAACGCACCACTCATTGGAAGTGGAGGTTATCTCGGAGCATGGGGACGTATTCTCTTGACCGACAATTTCTCCGTTGTCGGATCGATTGTGATTATCGCGACGCTTTTCTGCGTCGGCATGCTTCTCGCCACCGAGGCACTCTTCTTTCGGATTGTTTATCGGGTTGTCATTGCGCCGATGATCTGGGTGTTGAAATTGTTCTACACGAAACGTGTTCGACCACCGGTTTTTGATATTGCCGAAGTAAAAGTCGCTGCAAGTAGTATTGACGAACAGGTCAACAATGCACTCGAAGAGGAAGTCGTCGACGAGCCTGACCCCATAGATGAACCAATCGTCCCGACGGAATTTAAAGTCAATTCACCTATCGCCGTTCGCGGTCCGAAATCGGGACTCATGGGCGGCCTCTTCAAGCCAAAGCCTCGTGAGACTCTCGAAGCGGTCGACTTACCATCGCTCGACATTCTGGAAGAAGCGGAAGAGTTTCCGTTCGAACTTCTTGCGAAAAAAGCTCAGGAAGCCGCAGTTATTCTCGAACGAACGTTCGACGAATTCGGACTGAATGTCAAAGTCTCCGAGATCGATACCGGACCGGTCGTCACGCAATTTGAACTCGATCTGGAACCAGGTCTGCGGATCTCAAAGGTAGTGAATCTCGCCGACGACATCGCCGTGGCGTTGCGCGTCCCGGCGGTACGGATCGTCTCGCCGATCCCAGGGAAAAATACAGTTGGTGTGGAAGTTCCCAACGAAAAACAAGTGACCGTTCGGCTCAAGGAACTGATCGAAGCCTGCGACGAAAAAGCAGATAAAATGGCGATTCCGATCTTCCTTGGCAAGGATGTCAGCGGACGTCCGCTCGTCGTCGACATGGCGAAGATGCCTCACCTCCTCATCGCTGGTCGTACCGGAACAGGTAAGAGCGTCTGCCTGAATACGCTCATTACGTCCATGCTCATGATGCGTTCTCCAGATGACGTGCGGATGCTGATGATCGATCCGAAAATGGTCGAGTTAAGTCCGTACACGAAGATTCCTCACCTCATGAATCCTGTTATCACGGACATGAAGAAAGCGGAAGCTGTCCTCGCGTGGGCTGTCGATAAGATGGAGGAACGCTACGACTTGCTGGCAAAAGTCGGTGTTCGTCACCTCGACAGCTACAACAAACTCGGTCGGGAAAAGGTCCTCGACCGAATGGGGATTTCTGACGACGATGAAGAGGCGAACGGCGTTCCAGACAAAATGCCATACATTGTGATTGTCGCTGATGAAATGGCTGACTTGATGATGACCAACGGCAAGGAAGTCGAATCGCACATCATTCGCCTCGCTCAAAAATCGCGTGCGGTCGGGATTCACCTTGTCCTCGCAACGCAAAAGCCAACCGTCGACGTGATCACTGGTCTGATCAAATCTAACCTGCCTGCCAGAATTTCGTTTCAGGTTGCCTCGCGAACCGATAGCCGCGTGGTCCTCGATGAAATGGGAGCGGACAAGCTGCTCGGCAACGGTGATATGCTCTACCTCCCACCGGGGACGAGCAGTCTGGTACGCGCCCAAGGAACGTTTGTCAGTGACGATGAAGTCAACGCGATCATCGATTTCTACAGCAGCTACGAAACTCGCTACGCACCAGAAATCGAACAGGCAACGAAAGCGGCAATGGCCTCTGCAACCGGAGACGGCAGCGGGTCTCTCGAACGAGACGCCATGTACCAACAGGCTGTCATGATCGTCCTGCGAGAAGGTCGTGGAAGCGTCTCGCTACTTCAACGAGCCTTGGGAGTCGGCTATGGTCGCGCCGCCCGCATGGTCGATCACATGGCCGCCGACGGCATCGTCGGCGACTACAACGGCTCAAAGTGTCGCGAAGTCATCTGCAGCTACGAAGAATGGGAAGCCCGGCAAGAAGAACTAGAAATGGCAATGTGACGAAGTCACAACGCCAGTTTCGCCACAGACTTCAAGTGTGTGGCACGCCTTGCAGTGAACGTAGGTTGGGTGCAGCGAAGCGTAACCCGACAAACGGGCGCGACGCTCTTTTTGCTTCACCAATTAGCAAACGTGGGACGGGCTGCAGAGCGCTGATCAATGGTGAGTTACGTTCTCGGTATAACCGTTGAACCACGGTCATAGACATTCAGACTTGCTTGAGAATCCACGTTCATTCATGATTTACGAACTGCCCCACCCTACCTTTCTCTGATTGCGTGTTGATCATTCAACGTGTTGGCAAATGACGATGGATACCAAATTTTCAGCTATGCTTTTCAGCTATGCTTTTCAAGACTTGTCTCGAAAGAAAATCAAGAAATACGCAACGCAGTATGATGGCATCGATATGGCACTTCTCCTTGGGGCTGACGAAGACAACTTTCCCTTTCTACTCAGTGACGACTTTGCTGAACATCAACTCATGATTTGGAATTCATACAACGGTATCATGGAATATACGGACGATGATCCTGTTCGCGATTATGCAACCGTTCAATACCTTCGTGATCACGCATACCCAGCCTTCGAATCATTAGATGCTGCCGAGAACTGGGCACGTGAACACGACTGGCCACGAAAATCTCGTGCAAGAAACGATGCATAGCAAGTGTGACGTTGATCGTGTTTCATGAGTTCAAAAACACAGGACAGGACATCAGGGTGTTGATCTACCTCACGCGTTTCAACTCTGCGGCATGAAAACTGATCTTGCTCAAAAGCACCGATTTCCGCTATGAGGCTGCGTTCGAAAGGATTCGACGATGGCTCCATGGAACCGGAATTGCATCGCCGCTCTTGCGGTGGCGGTCGTGTCGTCTCTCTTGTTCTCATCAACCCTCCTGGCTGGCGACCTGAACGCCGCTCGTAAATCCGCCAAAGGGAGTTCGTCTTCAAGCAATGATGATGACGAAGACGATGATCGACCGAAGAAACGCAAGCGGCGAAAAAAACAGCATCATTCTCATCATCACGACCACTACGATGACGACCACGGCAGCTTCTCGGCGTTTCTGATTACAGATATTTTCGGACCTCCCATACTTTATGCCGCCGCCTCTCCCTGGATTGCTCCTGCAGCAATTCTGGGTGATGACTACACAACAGACGCCGACTTTCCACACTATCCATACTCTGATGAGTCGGATGGGTATCTCGTTTTCGGCACCGACAGCGATGTTGTTCTCAACCCTTATGGCGTTCGATATTCAAGCGAATACGCCAACGACTTTTCCGGACTGGAAAGAATCGGTGGTCGGTTGCAACTCGACAGCATGTCACGCTTCGGCTTTGATACAGAATGGAACCACTGGCGTGAAGAGACTCCCGGTGGCGACGACACTTTATGGACCGGCGATGCGAACCTGGTCTTTCGCTTCGCGCAAAACGAACATGCGCAGTTCTACACCGGTCTCGGCATGAACTGGCTTGGCGGCGGGCAAAGCGACGTTGGTTTTAACTTCACCTACGGCTTCGACTGGTTCCCGACCGAACCGTTTGTGATCCGCAGCGTTCTCGACATGGGCACCATTGGCGACGCCGATTTATACCACAACAAAACTACGATCGGCCTCGTCTACAAACACCTCGAACTCTACACCGGCTACGACATCCTCCACATCGGCGATACCAACCTGCAAGGCATGGTCGGCGGAGTTACCATTTGGTGGTAAGTTGATGTCGGGTCGCTCGCATTCAAAACTTATTCATATCAATGCACAAGTTTAGCCTTTACTTCTAGCAAGATGAGCCTCGCATTCATGGTTAATTCTGGAACGGACGGTGAGTTGGTGGGTGCAGAAATGGCATCTCAGAATACGAGTCGAAGGAAATTCCTTTTTTGGGGAGGGGCTGCGTTTTTGCTACAGATGCCAATAGCCTTGAGTCTTTGGCGTTCGCGCAGGCGGCCTTCGATGGAATTTCGTGTTAGTGGTCCTTTTCCCGAGAGGAAATATGAGTCTGATGGTCTTTACGCGGGAAAGATGTTGAATTCGGGCAAGAGATCAATTGATGTCGATTTGCATGACGACAAAGTTGCTTCAATTGAGGCCGTGGCTACTAAATCTCGATGGAAAGATTTTGCTGTGACGGTCATTTTTGAGTTCGCAGGAGAGCCTAGCGAACGGGAAATTGAAGTGATTGTTGACTTGCTCGATAGAAGTGGCGTAATACTCGCTAGAAAATCACACACTTGGGGAGACGCTCGCTTGA
Source organism: Planctomicrobium sp. (assembly GCA_030626405.1). GTDB lineage: Bacteria > Planctomycetota > Planctomycetia > Planctomycetales > Planctomycetaceae > Thalassoglobus. Next base: position 1,542 of record DAOUPA010000386.1, on the reverse strand, counting down.
AGAAGAGCGATGAGAAAAACCTTCTTGGCTTTACAGACCGACCATTGTCGAGGAATTTTGCGTCTTACTTCTTCAATGGTATCGAATCAACTCAAATTGCGGGCATCCATGCCCAGTTAGAAAACAAGTCGTCTGGAGAGTTAAGTCATCGTAGGTTGAGTACAGCGAAGCGTCCTGTGACCCCGCAATCCAGCCCAAAGGTCGCTCAGTCTTGTCTCTCGCAACAGGATTCACTTTTTCTCAAGTTGTTTTTTCTAAATTGAGGTAACTGATCGAGTCCTTCTTCGGTAATATTTTTGCAGTCAGCAAATAGACTGTTCAGTTTTGTCAGTCCTGCCAGATGCTGCAAACCTTGATCAGTAACATCTGTGCCGCTGATTGCTAACTCTTCGAGTTGCGATAGCGATTTGAGATACTTCAGTCCGTCGTCGGTGATTGGATTATTGAAGAGCCAGAGTTTGCGAAGTTTTTTCAGACTCTGCAAATGCTTGAGTCCCTCGTCACCGACTTTCGTGCGATAGATGATGAGTTCTTCAAGATTCTTCATTTTTGCGATATATTGCATTTCTTGATCGCCAACATCGGCATAGGCTACTTCCAGGACTCTTAGTTCGGGCAGGTGCTGAATATGTTTCAACCCTGAACCTCGGAGGTTCGAAGACCAAATATCAAGCAATCGCAAGTTGTGCAGACCCCTTAAATGTCGTAGGTCATCCGAGGATCGAATTGTTCCACCAAGATGAAGTTCACGCAAATTCTCTAGTCCACTGATGTGAGCCAATCCATCGCCGGTTACGAGGTGCCCACAACTGAGATGAAGCTCACGCAATTTCTCCAAGTGACTGATGTGAGCCAACCCATCGTTTGTCACATGAGTGCTCCCGATCCAAAGGACTTGAAGATCCTTGCAAGGCCGGAGATATTTCAAATCATCGTCGGTCACTCGTGTCGGATCGAGATGCAACAAAAAGAGATGATCGAGCCGGTCATGCTCTGCGAGCCATTTGAGATTGACGTTTTTCCCTCGGTACTGAAGTTCCGTTGGTTCGCCGTACTTTTCAACATACTCCTCGCCGTACCATTTCCACCAATCTCGGTCAGCAGCCATGAATGCCCTCGACTGTGACTCCACGTCCTGAACTTGGAGTTCCTCGACTGAACGCAGTATCGAGGGCGTATCCACTGAGACCGAATACGTTGCCACGAATAACATCATTACGACAACGATCAACACGGCACTGGATGCGAGTTGACGAGTCTCTCTCGTCGGTGGTGGTGAAACGATTTGAAACATCGGGGTTCACATTTGCAATGAGTCAAGTGCATGTTCAATCAAACTCTGCGCGACTCGATTCTACATCACTGATCGGAATTGCCAAGAATCTAGGAACCCACACAAGTTCCAAGAAAAGCAAAAGTACCCCAAGGGCAAGAAATGATTGCCACCGAAGAACGCGACTTGGGGGCCACCCGGCGAACAAGCATATCACACTGATCAAATACACCGCTGGTCTGATAAGTCGCTTGTCGCCGAGTAACCCT
>DAOUPA010000380.1 GCA_030626405.1 Planctomicrobium sp. | reverse complement strand
GGTGCCTTCTTGATTTCGCAGCCTGTGGATTTTGATGATCTCAGCAAACTCTGCAGTGAACTTCGTATCCCTGTCGTGCATGAGTCCCTCTCACACTTCCGGAGTATCAGCGATCTTTTCAGGGGTCGTACTGTAACATAGTACGCGGAGAATTCCCCTACGAAAAAAACTGAATCAAACTCAAACGGCTCTACCCGAAAATTGAGGCGGGAGAGTGCATTTGGTGTGATCTTCCCGGCCCCTGCCATCGCGCGAATATCTTCTCACCCGCCGACTACACTTTTCAGCACAGTGGGGTATACAATCCCATCCCCCTCCTTTGTTCTATTGAGCGTGGTCAACATGAAGTCTGTTTTGCTTGTACTCGCCGTTCTGATCGTTGCTCTCTCCCCTCCGGCCTGTCGTGCTCAAACTGTGGAAGAATGGACGGAAGTCAATCTGGATTCGCTGGTCAAATTGTACATACACTTGCACAGCCATCCCGAGCTTTCCTACCAGGAAGAAGAAACGTCAAAACGCATTGCCGCAGAATGGGAACAAGCTGGCTATGAAGTGACATCCAACGTGGGTGGCTTTGGCGTTGTGGCAATTCTCAAAAACGGAGAAGGTCCGACACTCATGTTGCGAACGGACCTAGATGCACTTCCGGTGAAAGAAGAAACTGGCGTGGAATACGCATCTGAGGTCATCGTCACCAACGAGGATGGCAGCAAGACAGGCGTGATGCATGCGTGCGGTCACGACATTCACATGACGAATCTGGTAGGCGTGGCTCGCTATCTTTCCAGCTGCCAAGACCGCTGGCAGGGAACTTTGATGCTGATCGGTCAGCCAGCCGAAGAACGCGTTGGTGGCGCGAGGGCGATGCTCAAAGATGGTCTGTTCACGAAGTTCCCCAAGCCGGACTTTGGAGTGGCTTTGCATGTCGGTTCTGATCTCGCAGCCGGGCGAGTTGGCTATCGAGCGGGATATGCTCTGGCGAATGTGGACAGTGTCGATATCACGGTGAAAGGCCGAGGCGGTCACGGTTCTGCGCCGCACACCACCGTAGACCCGATTGTTCAGGCAGCTGAGTTGGTCGTTGCTCTGCAGTCGATTGTCAGTCGTGAAATCAAGCCGATCGAACCTGCCGTGGTCACTGTCGGTTCCATACATAGCGGAACCAAGCACAACATTATTAGCGATGAATGCAAACTACAACTGACGGTCAGAAGTTATTCGACTGAAGTTCGCCAGCAGTTGCTGGAAGCAATTGAACGTAAAGCGAAAGCCGTCGCCATCGGACACCGCGCTCCCCCGCCGGTGGTGAAATTTTCAGAAGGAACTCCTTCGCTGTACAACGACGATGAACTCGCCGCAAAGTTGAGTTCCGTATTCGTGCGAACACTGGGGGAAGCCAAGGTCGAGCAGGTTGAACCGGTCATGGGGGCGGAAGACTTCAGCTTGTACGGCAAGGCAGGTGTCCCCATTCTGATGTACCGGCTGGGCAGCGTCAGTCAACGACGGCTGGATCAGCTCAAAATGGCTGGTCAAACACCACCATCATTGCATTCGGCCGCCTACTACCCCGATTTCGAACTGACGCTGCAAACCGGCATTGCCACGATGACCAACGCCGTTCTGGATCTCTTGCCACGGCAGTGATGAGTGAGCGATCTCGCAAACGTTTGCTACGTTTCTCGAGTGCTGGTAGTCTTCACGAATCTCGCTGCGATCACCGAGTCATACATGAGTGGTTTGAACTTGCAGTGATTGAAGCCGATGATAGTCTGTTCGCACCAAGTCATTTCACAGCGTCAATTCACTGCGATGTTAAACAGCAAACATTGATTGAGTAAAAACATGAAGAATATTTTCAAGTCGGTGGGTCCTGCGATCATCGTTGCTGCTGTCGTACTTGGTCCAGGTTCGATTCTGACCAGCTCGAAAGTGGGTGCTACGTTTGGATTGATGGGAATTCCCGTCATCCTTGGGGCGACCGTCTTGATGATTGCCATGGTCTTGCTGGCAGCAAGATTAGGGGCAGTCTATGAACACAGCTTGTGCGACGAGCTGGCTGCTCGACTGGGCCGTCCGGTTGCGGTTGCGATTGGACTAACCCTTTTCGTACTGGTCGCTTTTTTTCAGTCGTCGAACAACATCGCTCTTATCGGAGGAATGGAACCACTCTTTGGCGATGAACCGCTCGGCTTCTCTGCCCGATGTGCAATTCTTGTTGTTGCGAACCTGTCGATCATTGGAGTTCTTTATCTGCTCAGAGACCTCTATCGCTCCGTCGAAAGTCTCATGAAACTACTCATGGCAATGATGACAATCGCGTTTCTCTTGAACTTCATTGCCATCTTTAGCAAGCCTCGAACGTACGAAGTTGTCGCATCAACAGCGGACTTGGACTGGCTGCCACTGCTCGGCATGATCGGCACCACGTTTTCAGTTGGAGGAGCGTTTTATCAAGCGTATCTCGCCAAAGAGAAGGGCTGGGGACCAGGCGATGCTCGTGCAGCGTTTACTGATTCGATTGTCAGTATGGCACTTCTCGGTAGCGTTACAATGATGATCCTACTCACATCATGGCGTGTTTTCTACGGTCATCCCACCCCAGTTGAGCTGTCATCGGTCGGTGATGTTGCTCGCCAACTGGAACCCTTGTTTGGCTCGGCGGCGAAAATCATTTTCTGCCTCGGAATCCTGGCAGGTGCTTTGAGTTCGTTCCTCGTCAATGCGATGATCGGTGGAACAGTGATGTCCGATTCAATTGGCAAAGGCGCTAGCCTGCGAGACAAATGGCCGCTGCACCTGACTACAATCGCATTGTTAGTCGGGATGTCGGTTGCGATTGCATCTCTCGCCAGAGAAGGCAGCACAGTACACCTCATTATGATAGCCCAAGCATTAACTGTGCTTGGCATTCCTGCTCTGGCAGCAGCACTGATCTATCTAGGAACTCGCAAAGAATTGCAAGGCGAACGCAGCATTCCGAAAGGGATCATCATCATTGCAATCACTGGATTCTGTGTCTCATGTGTTCTCGCAACGATGACTGCGGTCAAGGTCTACGACAAATTGAATCCACCTTCTCCTCCAGTCCAAACCGCCTCAGCACAGCATGGCACAATGACTACCTGCAACTCCTGAGCATTTTTGTCAAAGCGGATCAATCCGCCGTGTACTAAAACTTTGAGCACGTTTGAACAGGAAGATTTCAGGTCGAAACTCGCAGGGAGAATGGAAACGTTTAACTTTGGAATGACTGGTTTCCAGATCTCAACAGCGCAGGAACAATTTATCAGCGCCACAAATTCTTTCAGCGCAGACTGCGATCCCAGTTCACCGTCACTTTTCGACATTGAAGAGACTTCAAGCCGCCCGTCGCCAGTAGTGCTTCAGCAGTCCACCAACCTTCCAAATTGCTTATGAATTCACGTGGCGTAAAACAGAATACAGGGCCCAGAGAGGCAATGCAGGGGTCGGTTTCCACACACACAATTTCGGTGGTCGCTCTAGGCTTTGTCTGAAGAGTGGTCTTTCCCAGATGGACTCAGTTCTCCATCTGTAAATACTCAATACCCTCCCTCTGCTCACGATTCAGCCAACAAGCCAAGATGAGGAAATAGAATTGTAGGGATTGATGACATTGACTGTGACATCATCAGTGCCATTGTGACGTGACCAATGTCATTTTTGTGTTCTGATGAGAAAGGTGAATCAGTCTTTCAACTGGTCGATGGCCTGATCAAACAGATTCACAAACCGCAAGCGGTGTTCGGCTTTCTCGTAATTGCCTTGAGTGCGATAGTACTCCCGTTGTTCTGCTAGATGCTTGTGGAGCTTTGCGACATCAGGCTTAGAACGAATCGGTGTGTCTCCCACGATCACCTGGACAATCCCTGTGTGGGCGATCTCGTTCTGCTTGATGTTCAACCCCTTTTCCACGGCTGTTTTCGGACCGCCTAAACCACGTGCAGCGAGCCAGCAACTTTTGGTGATCACAAGATTTTCGTTCACTGACAATCGAAAAATGTTTTTGTCATGGCTCTTTTTGACTTCGAATTCGAGAGGTTGCCCCATCTTTACGACTTCCATAATCTCCAATGGTCTCGGACTGGTTAATTCCGCTGAAACTGTTATCTGCCCGCCCTCTTGAGGAAGATGGATAATACCTCCCGGACCTTTTCCGTTCACTTCAAATTTCAGCAACGGACCGCTGGTCACAAAGACTTCTCCGCGCCGGACGGCCGCCTTCCAGGATTCAAAGTCGTGTCGATCACCGCAGCGGACGTAGGTCCTAATTTCTCCCAGAAGTGGTTGCCAGGAGTCACGAAATCCGAAGTTCGGTAAGTCAGTCCCTGCCATTGGTGGAACCACGAATCCACAATTGAGCAACTGGTACCAAACATCCGTCTTGTAGAGATGCGTATTGGCGATCTCAAAAAAATCGACTTGTCCCAGAACGGTGTCCAGAATGGCTGTCGAGCTACGTGCTAGGGATGCACCGTGAGCAGGTCCTCCAATGCCTCCCAGATCATGAGCTTTTTGAAACACATCCCGTAAGGGGGGATAGTTGAAAGAGACCTTCGGTTGTCCAAGTCCTCCTGTTGAAATCGGTGGTATCACTTTCTGGATGCCCAACAGATTGATGTGACCTTGCGTCGAATCGCGATATTCCTCTCCCGGGCGGATCAGTCGCGAACCATCGTCTGCTTCTCCTTCTCGGCCATAAGCGAACTGATCGGCCCATATTCCCGGCAAGTTACCTCCCTTCAGCATCAGAAAGTGGGCATGTGATAGCCCATCGCCATCCAACATGGTCATCCAGTCCGCATCATGCTTGGGTTCAGTTCGTTCGTAATGGAGATGTTCATCGGCTGCATGCCAGCCAGTTTCACGCAAATTGACCCATCGAGAAAGTCGAACTTCAATGACCATTCCAGCTTGAGTCAAATCGAACCGTTGTGTGACAGTTAAAAACTCGAACCCCTTCGCAACGGTCAAAACGCCGGACTTGGAATTTGTGGGAATCGGTACCAAGACGTCTCCCGATCCGCGCGAATAGGTCGCTACAAACTGATGATTTTTACGCTGATGGATCGAGAGAAACCGCAGGCCGTGTGAATTGAGCTCAGAAGGTACGTAGTGTTCTCCGTCGAGCATCAATGAGAAACGGGCGGCAATCGGTTTTCCCGAATCTGCGTCGATGATTCTGAGACGGATGTGATTTGATTGTTCAAGATTCGTGGCTGCAGGAGTCACTTGATAAGTGGCAGCCTGATGCCCTTCATGTGCCCAAGATAGAATCCCGGAATAGAAAAGAAACCCCAAGCCCAAACAACAGGAAAGCAGATTTGATCGAAGAGAGAGAGTCATAGTAATTCTCAGAAGGAACGGAATGCCCATAAATGCTACCATGAGCAATCAAGAGTCGCGAACGCGACAGGAGGCTTGCCAAGCTGTTAACCATTTACTGAAAAGTTCGAGTAGTCCCGCTCGCTCGCCATTCACCGCGTGAGACTTCGAACTCGCTAAATTCTTACAAGAAAAGCATTTGTTGCGTTAGAGCGCAAAGAGAGTGTTCGTTTCACGGTCCTATACGGGGAGTGATTACGTTCGCCGGTCAACTGCTCTCGCTCTCTTCAGCCAATTTGATCCAGATCTCGCGGATGCGTCGGCGTTTACGCTCAACAGTCGACACTGCTAATCCCAGTTTCTCCGACACTTCCGAGTCAGTGAAAGATTGCAGTTTCAATCCTACAATGCTCTTCAATGTTTCATCTGGGAGTGCCTCAAGCAATTGGCGATATTGATCATTCAGAACTGCCAACGACTCCGGTGTGGGATCATCTCCCAAGAACGCTTCCCAGTTGGCAGGGCTATCGTTCCCATTGAGTTTGAAGAAGATGGAATCTCCTCGAACGTCTCCGCCGCCTCGCTTGTCTCGTAATTCTCGACGAATCTGATCGACAGCTTTCTGCCGTGTGATGACCAACAACAGCTTCCAGAGTTCATTTCGATCGGAAAGTTGCGGAAACCTTCCTTCAGCAGCACCAGCGATCAATGTCTCCATGACCGACAGGGCGACATCCTCTTCGTCAGCGAGTCGCCGTGGAGCGTTTCCGAGTCGTTTGCGAGCCAGACTCACCAATCGTTGAAAAAAACGATCCCAAACCTCAACGGCCGCTTCTGATTCTCCTTGCTTCAGGTTTTGAATCACTCGCGTGACCGAACCCGTGAATTCGTCCTGAGACATAAAAACTCCCGCTAACTCTAGGTAGGCAAAGAACATCCTGACTTCTCAGGCACTGGATATCAAGAAATTAAAGAAAATAAATGAGGGGATATCGACTTGGATAGCGGGAGAAGAGTGACAGAAGGCCAAGCGGCCATTCACTAAACTCCCTTTCGTTCTATCAAGGACAACCCCAATGCCTACTCTGCAAAACTACCGCACGCGCAACAATACCTGTTCGTCAACAATGAAGAAACCGTCGATCATTCGTCGCGTTACAAATTGTGAATACAATCCACAATATGAGCGTGTGGAACTGTTCGATGATCAGGATCAAGTGGTCGGTCCGATCCGTTTTCGACGCGTTCGAAATGACGAACCGATGCCAATGCCTCGCAAAACCATCGGTCCGTTCTGGGCTGCGGCTAACGTTGCCTGCTTAACGTTGAATGTGTTGATTTTCTCGGCGATGTTTCTTGGCGGGAATTAAGATTTCTTATCTGAACCAAACAGGTCCAACACGT
>DAOUPA010000756.1 GCA_030626405.1 Planctomicrobium sp. | reverse complement strand
CTTCGCTCAAATAGCGATGATCGAACAAATTGTGCTGCTGTTTATACAAGATCAGCGTTAACGTATTCCGCGCTTCGCGAACCAAACCTGGGTCCATGGATTTTGGCGGCGGGAGACTCCTGCTATATCGATACGTGGTTTGTGCAGAACCCAGAGAGGCGCTTCCGAAGACCAGCAATGCACCAATGATAACCGTCGCAAAAAAACGAACTAACGAGACAAACAGACCACGCTGTTGTACTAAATCCATGGGACTCTCTCCTCGTAATTCAACCGAACCATTCCAGAAGGATGAGTCTTTCAATCCATTCAGGATTCCGATTGACCCCCGACCCCGGACTCGAATCAGCCATCACGAATTTCAAAGTTGATCCAAAAAACCGAACGACGCTCTCGCTCACAACTCCCCCTTGTCACATTGAAGCAACTTAGATGCCATGCGAAAGAACGCAGCAACTCAAGTCGCGCTAATCGGCTTCCTTGAATGAGGTTTGTCATAAAGACGGAGGCGGGGATGTTGTGAACTGTCAAAAATGAGAAATACGAATGCTGCGTATATGAGAATCCAAGAATTCTCAATCGGTCACACTTGTGCGAAATCGCACAGATCGCAGTTTTGGATTGAACTCAAGGGGGAGGATTTACTTGGAATGGTTAGGGGTGTGGCAGATTTATATTTGAATATTGATGGCTCTCTGGGATTCCCAGAGAGCATCTACACGACCGAAAAGGAACGGAAACGTTTGATTCGCGCCGGCAAAAAACTGGGGCCTCAATTGCAGGACCTGATGAGCATTGTGACCTACCAGTCCTTTCGGCGTTGGATCAGAGAGATTGAAGAGGAAAGAGAGAAAGTAGTCGAAGAGAACTCGACCGCGAAAGTGGAAGTGAAGAAGGAGAATGGTCGCCCCAAGAGAACAGACGAAGTCCGTGAATTGATCATCAAAATCAAACTCGAAACCGGATACGGCTACACCAAAATCTCGTAGGAACTTGCGAAGTTGGGAATCAAGGTCTCACGCCAGGCGGTTAAGAATGTCTTAGTCAAATCTGGTCTTCACGATGATCCCTATACAGGCAAGGATTCCTGGGACGCATTTCTGAAACGTCATGTCGAAACGATGTGGCAATGCGATTACTTGACGAAACCAATGTGGACCTCGAAAGGGATCATTGACATGTTCATCATCGTCTTTATCCACATTGGAACACGAAGAATCTGGGTCTCACCAAGCACAGCGAATCCCAATTCAAAATGGGTGGAACAACAAGCCAGAAACTTTCTCATGTATTCTGAAGACATGGGTCTTGAACCGGAATTGCTGATGCACGATCGGGATACGAAGTTCACGAAGGAGTTCGATGAGATCATTAAATCAACGGGCTGTGAGATCAAGAAGACACCGATCATGTCGCCAAACCTGCAAGCACATGTCGAACGATGGTACAAACATTGAAGCATGAAGTGCTGAATGAATTCGTGGTCGTCTCTGAAAAGCATCTGAACCACATCTGCCGTGAAGCTCAGGCTTGGTACAACAATGAACGCGGTCATTCAGCAAGAGAGAATCTACCGCCTGGCTGGAGTAACCAACCGGAAGAAATTGAGACCAACGAGCTGAAGGACGTTGCCTTTTCAACCAGGCTTGGTCGACTGCTGAAACACTACTGGCGACGGGCTGCTTGAAGTTTCTTTTTACTTGAATCTTGATAGTCAACCGGGATCGCTGTCTGCACTGAAAAAATCGTGACACGGAAAAACCTCTCCTACAGTGTTGACAGCTGAAAAATCAGTCACTTCAAGGTTCAACGTTTCAATTCACTCTGCGAGTTTCGACCTGAAATTCTCCTGTTCAAGTGTGTTCAAGTTTTTTGTACACCGCACAGAGAATCGGTCGCTGAATGACGTTACTTTTCAGTATCTTGAGGCTTTTTAATGTAGTACGGGAAATCAAGCTCTCCGAGCGTGGGAGCTTCGCCACCGATCACCTCGACCAATTTGGCCAGGATTCTCGGTGCATCGGCACTGACACTCGGTTGCTGCAGGGCGAAGTTGG
>DAOUPA010000293.1 GCA_030626405.1 Planctomicrobium sp. | reverse complement strand
GCATAGGCCGAAGCTGCAGCACTGCCTCTACGAGACACTCGAACGCGTTCCAGTACGCGGCGTAGGTGCGAAGAACATCGCTACGATGTTGCTCCATCAAAAGATTACGTGGCTCGCGAATCCAATATAGCGCTGCATCGATTTTTTGCCGTACCGCGTCTGGCAAATCCTCAATGCCAGCGATTGCGGCGGGTAGGTCTTCGTTGGCAAACTCGGACAAACTCCGCCCATGCTCCCCGACGTAATGTGCGACCACCAACCGCACGCTCCGTTGCCCCATTCTACAAGCGTCCATGCACCAAGGAGAGTATTGATTCTACTCGCCGCGTCCAGAACAGCCGGAAGGCTTTTCTCCGAGATTTCGACATGGGCTTTCAGTACACACGTTGCCGACCGAATGATCGTGTCCTCCAACTTCTCGGGATAGACGGTGATGCGGAGTTCGGGAAAATGGAGTTTCTCCGGAGGTGGTTCGAAGTCACCGTAGATAAGGATTTGAAGGTCCTCACCCCATGCAGTTGGCCAGTCGGCGATTAGCTTCTCAAGCCACGCCTTTCCCCATGCCTGTCCCCAGTCAAAGCCTTCATAATTCAATTCTCTCGCGCGTTCGAGCCATGCGTCTAGGCTTTCTTCTGGTGCATCGGTCATTGCGTCCATTCCAAATAACGTTGGGGATTAGCGGAAGGTGTGGGAATCTTTTTCACAGGGAGGACATCTGTCCTTTCCGCTCTACCCGCTTGTTCTTCACAAACTACCAGCAGCGAGTGCTGAGACGATAACGCAGAGTCGGGGTAGCCCCGATCCATTGAACATTGCGGGAGCTCAGCCGCAACGCTCTTCGGTTATCCAACAAGCGAAGAACTAATTGATTGACAGAAATAATCTGTCTGTCACAGTGAATATCAAGGATATTTCACTTCAAAGACAGAATTGCGGCCCCGAAGCGAGTTTGAGCATAAATCTTTTGGCGGGAGAATTCAATTGCGAGTTGAATTCTGAGGCTTTCAAAGACAATCGCTGAGGTGGTTTCCCGGGGACTTGAAGTGTCTGGTGAAATGTTTGCTTGGCTCTAACTGGATGTTCGGTCGGAAATCGTCAATGATGTCACCCTGAGCGCTGATTTGGAGATTCGTTTTGGTCGTGCGTGTGGTAAAACAGGCATGAAACGACACAATTACACAGGGGTGGCCCTGACTTTTTTCAGGGCGGCGCAGCCGTTGGAGGCTGCAGTTAGGACGATGTTTCGCTTGCAGCCTCCCACCGACTTCGTCGGCCCAGGTAAAAGAACCTGGGCTACCGGCGTGGTTGAGACAACTTTGAAGACGAAAGCAGATTTGGTTTACGATGGCGAAAGATTTTCTTAAAGAGACGAAGGATCGGTACGACATTATTGTCATTGGTTCCGGTCTGGCTGGACTGACGAGTGCGAACGTGCTGGCGAAGGCGGGGTACTCGGTTTTGCTCCTCGAACACCACTATCAATTGGGAGGCATGGCGACCTGGTTCAAACGGAAAGGGGGGCATATCTTCGATATCTCCCTCCACGGATTCCCGGTCGGAATGATTAAAAGTTGTCGGAAATACTGGACGCCGGAGATTGCCGAGAGCATCGTGCAACTCAAAGGGATTCGCTTCGAAAATCCTCAATTCTCGCTGAGGACAACGTTCGACCGCAAAGACTTCACGCGGCTGATCACGGAAGAGTTCAACGTGCCTTTCGAAACCGTCGATGGATTCTTTGCCGCATCGCGGAAGATGAATTTCTTTGACGATCAGGAAATGACGACCGGAGAACTCTTCGAGAAGTTCTTCCCTGGTCGTAGTGATGTCGTGCGGCTCTTGATGGAACCGATCACTTACGCGAACGGATCGACTCTCGAAGACCCGGCGATTACGTACGGAATCGTCTTCAGTAATTTCATGAGCAAAGGCGTTTTCACGTTCAGGGGCGGGACCGATGCTCTCGTGAACAAGATGAAGGCCGAACTGATCAAGAACGGCGTCGACATTCGCATACGTGCGCTCGTTGAACAGATCGAAGTTGATAAAGACCGAAAAGTGAAAGCGGTTCATGTGAACGGCAAACGGATCGAGTGCGGTGCCGTGATGTCGAACGCGAATATCAAATCGACCATTCTGAAACTCGTCGGCGAAGAGAACCTCGACTCTGATTACGTCGAAGAGGCGAAAGCCGTTCGGCTGAACAACTCCAGTTGTCAGGTCTACATTGGTTTGAAGCCGGGCGAAAGTTTCGACAATTGCGGTGACCTGTTGTTCCACTCCGAACACGAAGGCTTCGACATCGAATCAATCCTTTCGAAAGATATCAGTAGCCGAACCTTCTCGTTCTACTATCCAGAAACACGACCCGGCTCCGACCGTTCTTTGATCGTTTCATCAACGAATGCCAGATACAAAGACTGGGCCGACTTGCCGGAGGAACAGTACAAAGCCGACAAGGAACACCTTTGCCGGACAACGATTGATTGTCTCGAAAAATATATTCCGGACGTCCGTCAGAAAATCGACTGGGTCGAAGCCTCCACGCCGCGAACGTTCGAGCATTACACGCGGCACATCCACGGTTCCAGTTTCGGGACCAAGTTCGAAGGTCTCAAAGTATCCCAGGAACTGCCTGAGCAAGTCGGCGGATTGTTTCACGCCGGTTCGGTCGGAATCATCATGTCCGGCTGGCTCGGAGCCGTCAATTACGGAGTAATCGTCTCGAACGAAGTTGATAAATATCTGACGCCGTCGTCCGCGGCGATGTAAGATTAAGTTGTTTGAGAATAAACTTTAGCCGCACACTTCAAGTGTGCGGCAAAGGAATCAGCTGATGAGCAATGACGATTTCAAGCAACTCGAATTGCTCGCCGCGCTCGACCGAATTCGGCAGCGTGTCACGGCGTGGAGTTCGACTTCGCTGCACTGGGAACCAGCCCTGCAATGTCAGTTGCTGATGCAGCGAGTCCTCGGCAGGGTTGAGACGCTCCAGATTCGGTACGAAGCTCCCTTGGTCGTCGCGACCTTTGGTGGAACTGGAACAGGCAAGAGTTCGCTGGTGAATGCTTTGATCGGCGAGGAGGTCTCTACTTCTGGACGCGAGCGCCCGACGACTCGCAAGCCGAAGTTGATTGTCCACTCCGAAACCGATCTGGAGTTGCTGAACATTCCGCTCGATGGTGTCGAAGTCGTGCAGCGCAATGCCGATGTCCTGCGCGACATTATTGTCCTCGATTGCCCAGACCCTGATACAAATGAAGACAATGCCGTCGGAACGAACCTCGACCGACTTCGGACTTTGCTGCCGTTTTGCGATGTGTTGCTGGTTGTTTCGACGCAGCAGAAATACCGATCCGCTCGGGTCGCTGACGAACTTATAGCCGCAGCGTCCGGTTGTCGGATGATCTTCGTGCAAACGCATGCTGATCTGGATGAAGACATTCGAGCCGACTGGCGTGAATCGCTCGCCGATCAATTTCAGGTGCCTGACGTCTTCTTCGTTGATTCCCCAAAGGCACTTCAGGAAAAGCAGCAAGGGCTGTATCCATCAGGTGATTTTGGTCGGCTGCTCGATCTCCTCACGACACAACTTGGCGCGTCAGAACGAATACGCATTCGCCGCGCGAACATTGTTGATCTTATCCGAACCGGCATGAGCCGCTGCGTTCAAATCCTGTCTTCGAAAGAGGACCAACTGAAGACGCTCGATCAGGCGCTCAGCAACCAACGAGAGCAAATGAGTCAGCGGATGGCGGAGCAACTCAAGCAAGAGTTATTGACCAGCCACGGTTTATGGGAGCGGCGGCTGCTTTCGTCGGTGACAGACCATTGGGGAGTCAGTCCGTTTTCGGCGTGCTTGCGACTCTACAATGGCCTGGGTGGTCTGATCGGATCACTCACTCTGTTTCGCGCTCGCAGTTCGGCGCAACTTGCGTTGCTCGGAACAGTCCAAGGAAAACGTTGGCTCGACAATCTCCGCAAAGAGCAACATGCGGAGGAGACTCTCGAACGCGTCAGCTGCTTCGGGCTGGATGAATCACACTTGCGCGAGGCGGAAATCGTCATCAGCGGTTACGCCTCGGACGCTGGCTTCGACTCCTCTCTGTTGAGTGAACAATCGCTGGAGACGTTGCGACGCGATGCCGCTGCGGTTGAGAATCAATTTGTCGTCGATGCAGGCCAGGAAATCGATGCCTCGATTGAAACGTTGACTGCAAAAAACTCGAAGTTCTCGATTCGTTGTTTTTACGAGACCCTTTTCATCAGCTACATCCTCTTCGTTCTCTACCGAGTCGGTCGCAACTTTTTTTATGAATCGTTCGTATTGGAGAAACCATTACTCTCCAGCGACTTCTACCTTGCCGCCGGTCTGTTTCTCATCTTGTGGTCCGGGGCGTTGCTCATCTCCTTCACTCGTCGCCTCCGACGCGGAATGCAGGCAGAAGTTCAAAAGCTCGTCTCCAGCATGGTCGAACGCCACCTCGACAGCGGCCTGTTCCCCAACCTCGAACGAGAAATCCTGCAAACTCAACGCTGGATACGCGACGCCGAGAAACTACTCATCGAGGTTTCAACACTACGAGACGAAATTGCCGACGCTCCTCACCTTGGAGCAAAGCATTCTTTACCGGATTGACGCTATCTGGAGTTCTCCATAGCAGAGCCCCTGAGGCATGATTAAAATCCTCGGCATGATACCGACTCTGCTAGAGTTGGTGACGCACTTTCCTCAAGCCTGATCGAACAATTCGCCCGTGGCACCGGGCTCATCCAACTTACTCTCCCCTAGGTCATACTTCATGCTTCGATTCATTTCCGCACTTCTTCTCTCACTCTGCTGCGTCTCTCTTTTGCCAGCTGAAGAATCAAATCGCCCAATCCGAGCTTTGCTTGTGACAGGTGGCTGCTGTCATGACTATGAACGTCAGAAGTTGATCATCACGAAAGGAATTTCCGCTCGTGCAAATGTCGTCTGGACCGTAGTCCATCAAGGAGGGAAAACAACAAACACGAAAATTCCACTTTACGAAGATCCGAACTGGGCCGAAGGCTTCGACGTGGTCGTTCACAACGAGTGCTTTGCAAACGTGAAAGATCAGGCGTGGCTGGATCGAATTCTCAAACCGCACCGTAATGGAACGCCCGCCATTCTGATTCACTGTGCGATGCATTGTTATCGAACTGGAACCGATGACTGGTTCGAATTCGTCGGAATGCAGTCGCCTGGTCATGGGTCACACTATTCGTACGCCGTTCGAAACCAAAAGGCCGATCATCCAATTATGAAAGACTTTGGAGATGAATGGTTGGCACCTAAGGGGGAACTCTACCATTCCCTGAAAGTCTGGCCGACAGCCACTCCGCTGGCAATTGCCAATCGAAAGTCCGACAGCGAACCTCAAGTTTGCATCTGGACGAACCAGTATCGAGAAAAGACGCGTGTCTTCGGCACAACAATCGGCCACTACAACGAAACGATGGTCGAACCGAAGTACCTGGACATGCTCACGCGAGGATTGCTCTGGGCAACTGATCGTCTTGAAGATGGAGAATTCAAGCAGCCTTCCGCAGAGACCAATGAATCAATCCGGGCACTTGCCAGCGCACCTTCTTCTCGTCAAACAAGCTCTGTTCAACCTTGTTGTGGTCAAGGCAATTTCGCTTTCGGAAGCCAGACGACAGCGAGCAGTTCACAGAAAGGCCACGACACCAGCCATGCAGTCGATGGAAACTTGAAAACGCGTTGGTGTACGAATGGTTCACAAACGGGTAGTTGGTGGCAAGTCGATCTTGGTAAGCCTGAACACGTGCGTTCGCTACGAATTCACTGGGAGATGAAGAAAGCGTACCGGTACAAGGTCGACGCATCCAGTAATGGAGAAGACTGGAAAACAATCGTTGACCAATCGGCAAACAAAGTTGTCAATCAGAGACCCGGACACGATGTTGACTCCACCGACACACGCTATCTCAGAGTCACTTTTCTTGGTGCGGGTTCTGGTTCCTGGGGCAGTTTCTGGGAATTCGAGGCTTATCCCGGAGAGCTGCCCGAGTTGACGGAACCGGTTGAAACTTCGTCGGTCTCCATCTCTGATGTAACTGCTCCCGACGGCTTCAACGTCACTCTGTTCGGAACTCCTCCGGCTGTGAATTATCCTGTTTGTTTGACCGCAGCAAGCACCGGTGAAGTCTTCGTTGGTGTCGATGAGCAAGGCTCTCTTGGGAAAGAACCCGGGAAAGGCAAAGTCCTGCGCTGCATCGATGTTGATGGAGATGGTCAGGCAGACCGGATCAACACTTTTGCCACAATGGACCACCCACGAGGATTGATTTATGACCAGGGATCTCTCTGGGTTTTGCATCCTCCGTTCCTCACTCTCTACCACGATGACGATCTCGACGGAACCGCAGACCGTGAAGAACGACTCATCACTGGAATTAGTACAGAAGAGGTGAACAAACGCGGTGCGGATCACACAACGAACGGAATCCGCATGGGGATCGATGGCTGGATCTATATTGCGGTTGGCGATTTCGGATTCACAAACGCTGTCGGCGCAGATGGAACAACACTCTCGCGGCGTGGAGGTGGAATTGTCCGCATCCGCCCCGATGGGACCGAAATGGAAATTCATAACTGGGGACAGAGAAACATTCTCGATGTTTGCATCGACCCCTACATGAACATTTTCACCAGAGATAACACAAACGATGGTGGCGAGTGGAACGTTCGTCTCTCTCACATTCACCAAAGCGCGGAGTACGGTTACCCTTCGCTGTTCATGAACTTTACTGATGAAATCATGCCCCCTCTGGCAGACTACGGTGGAGGCTCTGGCTGCGGCGGGTTTTACCTTCATGACTTGCGCTGGCCGCAAAAGTACCAGGACACTCTCTTCACTTGCGACTGGGGCCGCAGCGAAGTTTACCTGCATAACTTGCCATCAAACGGAGCAACATTTGATGCTCACCAGGAGGTTTTTCTCAAAATCCCGAGACCGACCGACATCGACACCGATGGCAGTGGTCGAATGTATGTGAGTAGCTGGAAGGGTGGGAAATTTGCCTACGATGGGCCAAATGTTGGCTTCGTTGCTCAGGTGACACCGCACAATTTTGTTCCAAAGCCATTTCCGAATTTGAGCACTATGTCTATAGAAGCGTTGGTTGAAGTGTTAAGCGCTCCGAGCATGAAGCAACGCTTGCATGCACAACGAGAGATTCTCAAACGCGGAAAGTCACAAGCTCTCAAGCAGCAATTATCAACTGCAATTTTTGACAAGACCTTCCCGATCTACGGAAGAGTTGCAGCCATATACACCCTCAAGCAACTCAATGGCAGTGAAGCCAATCAAACTCTCGTAAAAGCACTCAGCGATCAGTCGATTTGTGAATTCGCACTGCACGCATTAACGGATCGCAAGTCTCAAATGAAAGGAATTGCTGCCGAGACGCTGATTCCATATCTAGGTAACGAGAATCCTAGAGTGGTCGCGCAAGCCATCATCAGTCTGGGCAGGCTTGATGATCCATCTGCGGCAGAAGCCTTATTGCCTCTCACGATAAGGCAAGAAGAACCAGAATCGATCATTGGCCATAACGCTCCTGATCCTGGAAAGGTGGTTCCGCACCTGGCTGTTCGGGCACTGGTTCAACTCTCGGCGAGTGAGGTCTGTTTGTCTGGTCTGGAATCTCCTTACCGTGCTGGAGCAACCCAGGCTCTACGCTGGATGCATGCAGAAAGCGTTGTGACTGGACTCCTTGATCGGCTTAAAAAGACTCAGAGCGTGGAAGAAAAAGGTGATCTGCTCTCGATTTTGATTCGCCTGTATCACCGTGAAGGTGAGTACAAGAAGAACTGGTGGGGGACGCGTCCGGACCGCACTGGTCCCTACTATGATCGCCAACCCTGGGAGCAAACGAAACGGATCGAGAAAGCAATCGTGACGAGTTTTGAAGAAGCCGATGTCCTTTTGCAAGATCGCATCGTCAACGAATTAATCCGTCATCGAGTGACACCGAAAAATCTGCCGAAATCATTATTCGAAGGACAAAATGAAGAGGAACCAACTCAGCCGATCGTCATCCCCACGGTTGATCCCAACAATCCAAATCAAATTGCGAATATGGAGATCACAGACGTGCTCAAGAAGGCGATGGCAATTCCAGGGGACGCGAAACTTGGTCGCCGTTTGTTTCTGCAACAATCATGTGCCGCGTGTCATACTTACCGGAATGGACAAATCCCCAAAGGGCCGCACCTGGTGGATATCGGCAAACGCTACAAACGTGAGGAACTGATTGAATCGATCTTGAAACCCGACGCGAAAATCGCCCAAGGCTTCGACACCTATTCATTCGTGACAAAACAAGGACGTGTTCACTCTGGGTTCGTTGTCGGGGAAAGCGCTGAGGATCTCCAGTTGCGGCAAGCAAATGGACTCTCGCAAACACTCGTGAAAACTGAAATCGAAGAACGTCTCAAACGAAAAGAATCCATGATGCCCAAAGGCATCGCCAACAACCTCAGCCCAGAAGAACTCGCAAACCTGCTGGCATTTTTACAACAATTGAAGTGACGAAAGAGAGATCGCACCACATGACTAGACGAACTTCATAAGACATATGCTCCTGCATGCCTTCCTTGGCAATCGTCAGTCTGGCAGGCCCGGCTCCAACCGGCCTTACTTCACTGACAGGATTTAGGTTTTTTAGTGCGGGCCACTTCGTGGCTTGATGTGATGTCGTTGTTTTTAATTTCGGTGAGGTCATACAATGATCAGATTGGTTGTACTCAGCGTAGG
>DAOUPA010000302.1 GCA_030626405.1 Planctomicrobium sp. | reverse complement strand
TCCCACAAAGACGAGCTACTCCCGATAGCACCTGAGTTCGCCGAGATGCTTCTCAGGACGCCAGTTGAGCAGCGGACGGGATTTGTGTTCAATCCTCAAAGGAAGTACAGCAGCGAGCGGTTCAAGAGTCCCCGGGAAGCCGGACGGACCATCAGCAACATCGGAAAGAAAGTCGGCGTGAAGGTGAACGAATCAGAGAAGGCAGGCGAGACGGTTATCAAATACGCATCGGCACATGATTTCCGGCGAGCATTCGGCACACGCTGGGCGCCGCGAGTAATGCCGGTCGACCTCCAAAAGCTGATGCGTCACGAAACCATCGAAACGACTATGAAATTCTACGTCAATCAGAATGCGGAGGACATAGCCGAACGGCTTTATGATTCATTGCCCAAAAACAGAGTCAGTTTTTCACACGAACCCCGCCTGTGAACTCCGTTCTAAGTTCGCGGTAGGCCCGAAGCACTTTGAAATTCGAAAGGTCGTCATTAAATTTCAAAACAAATATCTCTGAACCAAGGAAAATTGCTAAGGACTGAGGATTGAGCATTGTCCATTCCCCACTTTTTTTTGCCCACACAAGTTTGTAGTCCTCGCCAAAAACAAGCCTAAAGGTCTCGCCGCCTCGCTCTATGGTCCAAATTGTGTTTTCTAACGATTGCCTTGAATCCTTGACGGGGTCTCCTAGTTCTTTTTTTAGCTGTGATTTGACTCTGTTGAGGCGGCCGACTTCCTCGACATCTTTCTTCTGTCTTGCAGCCCGTACCGCCAAATTCAATTCCTTTTAGTACTCCTTTGCTGCCCTTAAAATGGATTTCTTAAATGCATCTCTTGCTTTCTTGATACGTGGACTTTGAGGTACGCTTTGCTCATGAGCCGCAGTCGCCGTAAGGAAAAAAAGAACTAATACAAAAAAACGCATCGTATCACCTAACTGGGTGGGAGTGACCTGAACAAGCAGTCAGGAGAGATTCCAGAATGCCCGATCCACAAGCAAATAGAGTAGCCGAGGGGGGACTCGAACAAGCCCTACGAAACCTTGAAAAAGTGCCACTTTCTGAAATAGGCGACGCAGAATCCGACGCAATTCGTGCAGCGATGGGGGCGATTCAGGATGCTCTGGAGCGACTGAAAAGCTCTTCAATGGACGGGGAGGGGGCATCGAATCGCTGAGGACTGCCGGACCGGAACCACACCCCCCTCGAACACTTTTTTACTAACCGTTTTAGGGGGGGCACCCTTAGAGATTTCGAGGGTCCTCCTGCCAATCGGCTCCCGCACGGCGTTTCGGTCATGGCAAGAATTTTCGTCGACAACGATTTTAAAAACCGGGTGCTGCACCCTACTCACCACCACAAACCGAAGGGATATCGCATGAATGACACTACGAAAAAGAATGAAGTTGATTTGCGTTTACGCACACAGTCCGAAGTCGCGGCATTTTTCAACGTGCATCGGCGGACTGTCTGCGATTGGGTTTCAAACGGGATGCCGGGGAAGCCTAAGAACTATTCACTTCGTGCAATCTGCCAATGGATTGCAACACAACGCCGAAACGTGAACTGGTGACGACTTTAGGTTCTTCCGAGGCGTTCTCTGTGCAATGGGGCTATTCGGTTCTCACACAATCAGCACAGAGTCCGTCCGTCCAGTTGTGATTATCGAACATGAAACAACATTCACAAAAACAGCGGAGCCCAGATGAATGGATCGATGGAATGAATGTAAATCGATTTACAATATGTCCCGTAAATATCATTGATGTCGACGATATGAATCGTCGCTTAGCCTACACACACATTTTCGTCAAATCGGCAGCCGAGGTTTCGCGTCTGATGCGTTTCGAATCGAAAGACGACTCAGAACACGTCGGGATTTTCCCCAATTGTGGACTCAAGAAATAAAACGAGCCTCACCAAGTAGATGGTGAAATACTGACCTAGTGAGGCTCTAACACCAGCCAAACAGGCCAGCCTTGGCCTAATTGGGCTGGTGGTACGAGAGAGCGTATCAAGTGACCATAGATCGGCACATACGAAAATGGAATCAGCGTGATTGCAGAAATAAAACGAGCCTCCCCGCTGTTGTCGAAAACACGGAGAGGCTCTGACGCCGGCCAGATTTCTGGAAAAGACCGACGTGTTCAATAACCGTACCCGAAGCATCACCAATTGACAAAGACGACAAAAAACAAAACAAGCCTCGCCGGCCATTCTACAAACCGGAGAGGCTCTGGAATCAGCCAAAAAGGCCCATCGCAGGGCCCGTGCCTTTGGCTGATTCGTTAAATAGAAAGTAGCGAGTTAATCGAGAAATGGCAGCAGAATTAAAACGAGGCTCACCCGAACGGGCTAGATCGGGGAGCCTCTAGCACCAGCGAAACGGATAGTGACACCGGTGCGTTACTTCAGTCTATCAACTTCACATTCCTTCAGTCCACGCAAGGAAAGTCAAATACACCCAGTGTTGGGACAGTGCTGCCTAGTGACCCTTATCCGTTTCTTGCTTCTTTCAAGAAATCGGCAATGGACATGATCGGGATTTCGAGCTTGCGGGCTTTTCCAGCCTTGCCTGAACCGCTTGAAGGGTCGGCTGCTACCAAGAGATCACAATTCTTCTTCGTGACGCTGGAGACTGGCTGGAGACCGACGTTGGCGGCGAAGGCTTCCAAGTCGCTGCGGCTGAGCTTGTTCCCTGCCGAATCGGTTGCTGTGCCGGTGAAGCAGACTCTGGTTCCGAGCTTGATTGTCTCGGGAATGGCAACTTGTTCGGACACATCCGGGATTTCGAAGTCTGTCACGTTCAACAGTTCTGCAACTTTGATGATCAATCTGTTTTCTTGAGTTGTGATGATCTCGTCTCGCCATGCGGCTTGAATCATCGATGCCAAGTATTTGCGGTGGGCATCCGTGATTGCATCCACATCTAGCCCGAGTTCCGATGCGAGATCGACAAGGTGCCTCTCTTCACTTTCTGTGATGACAAGATCATCGAGAACCCAATCCAGAGCATCCAAGTAGGAAAGCAATGCACCGTCAGACGTGGGATAGCGGGTTGCGGCAATCATTCTCTCGAAATCTGATGCTTCTCCTTCTTCGCTGGCTTCACGTCGTAGAGTTCGTGGATTCAGTGGGTGGGTCAGATTTTCGACCCGGGCGGCTTCACCTACGGGACGATCATCGAATGCACGTTGTAGCAATTGAGCAGTAGCACGAGCATCGGCTAACGCTCGATGATGCCTGTGGAGCTGAATTCCAAGTCTCTGGCAGGCGAGTTGTAATTTCTCGCCCGTCTGTTTCAGCGTGCAAACGCCGACTCCTGGCATCAATTCAGCGTGCAAGCGGGAATACTCGTTAGAGATCATCCGTTGATCGAATGAGAGATTGTGAGCGACGATCACCCGTCCCTGAATTCGTGAGCAGACCGCAGCCGATACTTCTTCGAAAGTGGGGGCATTGGAGAGCATCGAGGGGGAAATTCCGTGAACGTGAACCGGCCCTACGTCCCGCATCGGATCGATCAGCGTATCGTATTCGTCAATCACACTCAGGTTTTCATCGAGGACCACAACAGCCACTTCGACGATTCGATCTTTGTTGCTGAATCCTGTTGTTTCCACATCGACGACGGCAAACTGCGGTGATGTCGTTTCGTCTTGGAGCGTCATAAGCCAGCCCTTTCAGTTCATTTAATGAGAGATGTTCACGTCGAAGAACTGACTTGATCGTAGCGTCTGATTCTCACTTCGGTAAGTCACGCTGAATTGCACTCATCTTGAACTCACTTGGGGTTTTGCGGACAATGAGGGCTTGGGTTGTCGTCGGGGGTTCGAAACTCTGACAGACCGAAGCGGACCGGGGAACGGTCGCGGTTGTGCTCTTGAGCCTACTTGTCCCGCGATCTCCTGGCCCGGCCCAATGACAAGTAGGGAATTGAATGAAATTATCTGCGGACGAAGGTCACTTCATTGCTCTGGCCAAATATACCCTTCGAATTCTGAACGAAACCGAAGATGAAGAATGGTGGCATGACGTAAAAACAACGCTCGAAGAGCTTCAAACGGTTCAAATGAAGTTTTGCACTCCGACTGGTTTGGCTGCAACAATCGACGCAGACACGAAAGTCGTTTCCGTAGACCATCTACCGAATGTGGACGTCGTTGAACACTCAATTCATGGTGAAAAACTCATCACGTGTGACCCTGTTTCAATAATCAAATTAACGAAGGAGCTGCAATTATGGAGGCACTCGCAAGAAACTGGAGTTCGTGAAATTTGTTATTCCGCAAAGGGTAAAGCGGAACTTCAAAGGACTCTCAAAAATTGGATTTACGCGATTGAGAACAACCTCGTCTATGAGCGATTTCTCATTTCCAAAATCAGCAATGAGACTTCGGACGGCTGTTTGACACTAGAGCAAAAGCGGCAACTTTTGGAGCAACTCTGGAAGCGATGCAAGATCGAATTAGCGAAAGCTGGGAAACAAGCTACTTCTGAAGAAGATCGAATACTGATTGACCGAGCAAGAGAATTCATCAAGCACTTACGGGCTAAAATATTAAATTTACATTCCAGTTTGAATGAAAATGGAGTTTCCACGCTGCGTATCAGTGGAAACTATAAATCACTCTGGGCTGTCCACTGGTTGGCAAAAGATTTTTTTACTCGCAACATTCGTGATCTGCTAATCGCCGTGCATGACCAACCTGAGGAATTCGGAACTCATGTTGTTGACAGCTACGGAATACTGCTTTACGAAATATCTTGGGAACACATCTCTGTTGTCAGTAGAAACTCGATCAAAGGGAATATCAGTCCACTCTCCAAAATTCCCAAATCAGAATGGGGAATATTTATATGCGGAAACGACCATAGGGAAGATTTGTTTACAGCTGACGCGATCCCTAAGTTGAAGAAAGAATGTGATCAAATACTTGAAAAACTCATTTCTTCAAACTTCAACAGCAATGAATCCGATTTGACTCAATTGTTGCAAGGCCCACAATTATTGCCTTCAGTAACGGAAGAGAGTGAGTCGAGTGCTTTGGTCCAAACTAGATTTGTTGCTTTGGCAAACGAGATCATCGACCGACTTGAAGAAACTTCACGTACAGATTGGTGGGGAGACATCAAAAGACTCGCTTCACAACTCCAGGAGTTGCACCATTCATTCTGTGATCGAGAGCATTGGGTCTGTCAAATTACAGAGCGGTATGAAGAAATTGACGGACCTCATCCGTGGAAAGGGTTTTCATGTGCTAAAGAACTTAACGGCGAGCGAATCACCGGCGCTGGCACCGTCTCGTATGGTGACCCAATCGAAGGGATTGGTACAGCGTTTGACTCACTCTGGGTCAGGACTGAAACATCTGGGATGCAGTTTTGGGTCGACGAAGATACGAAGCTGAAGGTTATCGATAATCTCAAAAAATGGATTAGAGCTGTCGAGCGTGGCCTGCTGAGTGACGGAGCTTCAGTGGAGTACAAAGCCCCTATTTCAGCCGAGCAGGACGCAAGTATGCCTGCGGGATCGTCCGTCGAATCAACCTCTCAAAACGCTGATTTTGGTCAAGACATCCAAGAAGGCGATGAAGACGCACACCAATTCCAGCATGATAGAAAGTGGTGCGATGTCGCTTTTGCGAGAGATAGATACAAGATCACAAAACAGCAATTGGATCGTGGATGGAAACCTGCCGGCGTCTATGGTGTAAACCTAAAGAGACGCAAGGTGAATCCGGAGGATGGAAAGCCGTTTTGGGTCTATCGGCGGGCCGATTTGGAAGCACTTTCGACTGCAATTGATAAAAAACGGGTCGGGGACTAAGCCGTAGTCTCCGATGAAAGTCCCCTCAACAAATTTCATGGAATTGTCCGGCGTGGAAATTGACAGGCGAAACGGAACTCCGACTGTCAACGTTACCGGGGACTTGCTCAAATTTAACGCCCTTTGGTCCCCGCTGTAAAACTGCTCTATCTAATGACTCCTGACAGCCAGAAGTGACTCCCACCTCAGGCACTCGACATTCAAGATCAGGAGTTGTCACAGATGAAAATTCGTGAATCTCAAGCGGCATTGCTCGATGTTAAGCAAGTCGCGGCCCTGCTGAATTGTTCGCAGCGGCATATTTTCCGGCTTGCAGATGCTGGAGCGATGCCGAAATCGAGGAAACTCGGAACGCTGGTTCGCTGGAATCGGTTGGAACTCGAAGCGTGGATCGCGGACGGTTGCCCAAAGAGCACCGTTGAAACTGGAAGGGGGGTGCAAAAATGACTTGCTCCGACAACAGCCCCAACCAACAAACCGGCGAAGAATTAAAAGTGAAGGCACACCAGAACCTCGAAGTGCATCGCGAAGCTTATCTTCGCCTGGCACGGAGGACGCTACTGGAAGTGCTCTTCGAATATGGAACGGCCTCGATTGACGATGTTCGTGATCTCGTGAAGGTTCCAACGTCAATCAATCCGAAATTCTTCGGAGCGGTGCCGGGAGTTTTTGCACGCCTCAGCATCATCACGGCCCATTCGATAGTCAAGACTCGCCGAAGGGTCGCTCATGCTCGCCATGTCACACTCTGGCGACTGACCGACATCGGCAAGGCTCAAGAGTGGCTGCGAACACATCCGCCGATTGAGATCAGCGAAGACAAAAAAAGGGAGGGCGGTCAATGACACACCCTCCCCAAAAGCTTAGCAGCTACAGTCTATCCTCCGACGAACTCCGAAACCAGCCGATCCCTCAAGATCAGGATGCCGAAAGAGGCTTGATCGGTTGTCTGTTGTATGGTGCAAAA
Organism: Planctomicrobium sp.; assembly: GCA_030626405.1. GTDB lineage: Bacteria > Planctomycetota > Planctomycetia > Planctomycetales > Planctomycetaceae > Thalassoglobus. The sequence goes on along the minus strand of DAOUPA010000302.1, from coordinate 1,722 downwards.
TCGGACGATATCGAGACTGACGTGATCTTCAACGAAGGTCGGCAGCTGATTATCGTAACGATTGAGACGTTGCAGCATTCCGGGAGTTTGGTGAATCCCAAATCAACCAGCTTTCACGACCTGCAAGAAGCGGCCCGTTCCAACTTGGAGCGGGTGGCTGCGGGTTTGGACATCATCTCCGACTACTGGCCCAATGCTGGCGACGGTAAGGCGGAACTGGTGCAATGTTTTGAAAGTATCACGCGACCGGAAGACGTCGACTATTTCCTTGGGCGATTGAAAGAAGTTCATTGTCGGAGGGAAGCCATCGAGGTTCATGTGAAACGACTGGATGCAGCGTATTCGGGTGATCTCGAATTAGCACTTGATGGAACTGACCAATCGACATCCATCGTCAAGCCAGCGAAGTTTTCGATTGTGTCGGTCCCATCCTCCGAATTGGCGACTTCAAATTACACGCTCGATTATTTCGTGGAGGGAGTGCTCACTTGCGGTCAGCCCTGCGTAATCGGTGGAGCCTCAAAGAGCCTGAAAACCAGCATCGCAATTGATCTGGCGATCTCTTTGGACTCTGGCAAAGAGTTTCTGAACCAATACCCGGTCAGCAAGCGTGCCAAGGTCGGTGTGATCAGTGGAGAATCCGGAAAGGCAAGCATCCAGAATACCGCACAGCGTGTTGCTGAATGCAAGCAACTCGAACTCTCTGAACTCAGTATCGAGTGGGCATTCGACATTCCGCAGATCAGCGACCCGTCACACCTTCGAGAACTGAAACGGTTCATTCAAAAGCATGACATCGAAGTTCCGTTTCTCGATCCCGTTTATTTGGCTTTGCTGAATCGAGACACAGCAGGCAACGCCACAAATGTTTTTATGATGGGTGCGATTCTCCGAGAGTGGCTTCGATGATTGAGGAACTTGGCACAACGCTGATTCTGATTCACCACATCGGGAAAGGAGCGGCGCGGATCACTCTCAATACAGGCGAACCCCCTGAACTCGAAGATCTCTCAATGAGTGGCTTTGCGGAGTTTGCCCGTCAATGGGTGCTGATTGGTCGCAGAAGCCGCTATGAAGACGGCAGCGGCTTTCATCAGTTGTGGCTTCGTTACGGTGGCTCAGCCGGTCATGGTGGGCTTGCTGGTGTCGATATTCAGGAAGGGAAGCAGACTGACCTTGGAGGCCGACGCTGGAGCGTGACCGTGCGAGATGCGAGCGAATGTCGAGAGGAACGCTCTGCCAATTCTGAGTCACGAAAGTCCGAACGTGATGAACTTCGCGCAGTTCAGAAACTCGAAGCGGATATGGCAAAAGTCCAGGCGGTCGCGAAGAAGTTTCAAGACGGTGAAACCCAAACGAAGATTGCAGAAGCAGCTGGTCTCTCGAACAAACGCTGCGGGACGGCTTTGAATGCCTTGGAAGACGATGGGACGTGGGAGCGTGTCGACGTTCAAAAGCCGAACCGCAAGTCACCATATCCCGGATTCCGACCAGTTTCTAACGACCTACAGGACAACCGGACAGACCCGGACTCGTCCGAGTGTCCGATAGCCCAACCACCACCCGGACAATCCCCCCTTATAGGGGGTGTCTGAGTGTGTGAGAGAGGTCGCAATAGAAAGCAGGATTGACATTCACTCCAAGGTGTGTGATAAGTATCACCATGAGCAAGAAAACATCACCAACCGACCAGCCGATTTCCGATGCCCTCAAAGCTGCCAT
>DAOUPA010000006.1 GCA_030626405.1 Planctomicrobium sp. | reverse complement strand
TTCCAATGTCTACAACCGAACAATCCAATCAGTTCAGCGATATCATCTCGCGGCGTAAATCTCAGATTGACGCAATTCGCACGAAAGCGAAGGTACTCTTTGAAAATGGCACGCCTGGCATTCAGATCGCATCTGCGATTTGTTATGGATTCGATGACTTCTTAAGTTCGCTGGTTGAAGAAACCATCGCTCAGTTTTCAGAAGATGATGCCAAACTGATCCCACAGCAGGGAGCCATTATTGCGATTGGTGGCACAGGTCGCGGCGACATGGCGCCGTACTCGGATATCGACTTATTGTTCCTTCACGAAAAAAACGTTTCGCCGGAATTCAGTCAGTTTGTTGATGCGTTTGTTCAAAACTGCTGGGACTCGAAGATCAAACTGGGAAGTTCGACTCGCGATATTGCCACATGTATTTCATTGGCACGACAAGACCCACAGATTGCAACTCCTCTCATTGAAGCTCGATACCTGTGGGGAAATGAAGGGATGCACAATCGGCTTGTCACGCAGTTTAAACGGCGTGTCGTGTTTTCCCGACGACGAAAATTTATCGAAGATTGTCTTGAAGCAAGAGAAGAAGGTTGGTCGGAATATGGCCCGCCTGCTCAGGAATTGGAACCGGACATCAAGTCTTCCTCTGGAGGCTTGCGCGACCTGCATTTAATCCGCTGGGTCGGATATACCCGTTATGGCGTTAAAGATATCGACTCCCTCCGACTCAAAGGAGCGCTCACGAAAGAAGATGCGAAAACATTGAAGCGAGCCTGGGAATTTCTCACGAAACTTCGAATCGATTTGCATCTTAATGATGAAGGGGCGCAAGACCGCTTAACGAAAGACGAGCAACTTCGCATTGCCGAAGAACGAGAGTTCCCTGGGAATGATCGTCAACGTCCCGTCGAACAGTTTATGCAGGAGTTTTTCCATCACAGTTCAGAGTTGGCGACGATCACGCGACGATTTGTCGCCATGGAACGACCGAGGTCTTTCGCCGAGAAGACTCGGGATGTCGTGATCGGACACCGGGCTGAAGGGATGTTTTACGTCGGAGCAGATCGAATTGAAGTTGCCGACCGCTATCTGAAGGAGGTCTGTGAGTCCCCTGAGTCGATGTTGCAACTCTACAAAGCCGCCGCGTTGTATGGGGTGATTCCCTCTCCTAAGGTTGCTGAGACGATCAAGAAGAGTCTCGCCGAACCTCCGCCGACAATTTCCACTAAAGCTTCGAGTGCCTTCATTGAAATCTTCAAATGCACATCGGCTTTGGGGCCGACTTTGCGAAGCATGTTCCAAACCGGGCTGCTGGATATTGTGATCCCGCAAGTGACCCACATTCGTAATCTTTTGCAGTTCAATCAGTATCATCACTTCACCGTCGACGAACACACACTCCGCGCCGTCGAGAAGGTGACCAGTTTCGAAAACGACGACGGGCCAATCGGTGCGGCATACCAGGAAATTCGACACAAAGAAGTGTTGCATCTAGCAGTCTTGCTGCACGATATCGGGAAAGGCATGGGAGGCGACCATAGCGAAATCGGTGCGGACATTGCCCTTGAAGTCGGGCAACGCTTGTCTCTTCCAAACTATCAAATTGAACAAATCTGGTTGCTCGTCAAATTACACCTCGTGATGGCAGACATCGCGTTTCGTCGAGACTTCACTGACCCTGACCTCATTGTGAAATTCAGTCGCCAAGTTGGCTCACCCGATGTCCTACGGATGCTCTACACACTCACCGTGGCGGATGTTTCCGCAGTCGGTCCAGGCACATGGACGAATTGGAAAGCCAACTTGCTAACAGAGTTTTTTGACCGCTGCATCGAAACTTTGAGCGGAAAAAAACAAGCCTACCACGAACAGCAGCGAATCAAGGACACGAAAAAAGCTGTCACAACTTGCCTGAGCGAGCGTGATGGTGATTCAAAGTCTCTCGACTGGGTTGGTCAACAACTCATCGGTTTTTCTGCATACTATCTCACCTGTACACCCCCTGGACAAATTGCAGACGACCTTCAGGTGATTCAGGAACTTGGCAAGAAAAATGTCGAAGTCATCGCCAGTTGGGATCCTGAAACAAAGTCGACGGAATACCGGGTCGTGACAGGCAACACGGAATTTCAATCTGGCTGTTTTCATAAAATGACTGGGGTCTTGTCTGCAAAACGACTGAGTATCCTTTCGGCAGAAATCAATACGACATCAGACGGAGTCATCATCGACAGCTATCGAGTTTTAGATTCCGACTACGATTGCGAACCGCCTCAAGAACGGATCGATGAAATTGCGACCGCACTTCGTTCAGTGTTGAAGGGAGAGATATCAGTCGAGCAACTCTTTCAGAAAAACAGTCGATTCGGTTCTCCTCCGCCTGCAGAGTCTTCCACGAATTTACCTCCGCGAGTTCAAATCGATAACGACTCATCGGACACCCGAACGATCTTTGATGTCTTTGCCATGGACCGACCAGGGTTGCTCTACATCCTGACAAAAGCCTTGTTCGACATGAACGTCTCGATTGACATGGCAAAAATTTCGACGCATCTCGATCAGGTGATCGATGTCTTCTACCTTCAGGAACAGGATGGAACACGAGTGCGAGGCGGAGAGCGACTCGAACAGATTCGAGTCGGTTTGCAACAGGCGCTTGACGATTTCCATAGTGAAGATCATCTGCTTTTTGCTCGCGATTCAAGCTTCTCCAATTAATCGGTTGTTCTGTGATTCGTATCGGTTTGCTCTTCGAGTATTCAACCCTCAATGGAGGTGAGCATTCGATATTAGCGGCTGTCGACCAGTTGCAATCGCAACATTGTGAATTCGTCGCAATAGCCCCAACTGAGGGACCTCTCTACGGTGAATTCAAACGTCGTTCGTTGCCAGTGCAAGAGTTCACTCTTCGAAATCCCGATGGACAACGCCTCCCGAAAGAAGAACTTGCTGAGCGGTTAGAAGCTTGTATTCAAACCCACAGCCTCGATATTGTCCATGCGAACAGCTTAGCAATGGGACGACACCTGGGAGCCGTTGCTGATCAATTGAGTGTCCCGACGACGAGCCACATTCGAGATATCATGTCGCTCAGCAATGCGGCTGTGAACGATCTGAACCAGCATCGTCTACTCATCGCAGTTTCTCTTGCCACGCGTGAGTTTCATATTCAGCAAGGTGTTGACGCAGAGAAGATTGTCGCGGTTTACAACGGGATCGACTGTGATCAATTCCAGCCACGAACGGTGACGAGCTCCCTGCGAGACGAATTCGGCCTTCCCGAAGACGCAATCCTTTCGGCGACGATTGGGCAAATTTGCTTACGCAAAGCTCAAAACGATCTCGCTCAAGCAGCCGTCCTTCTCAAAGAAGAGTGCCCGAACTTGCATTACCTATTGATCGGTGAGAGGCATTCCACAAAGCAAGAGACGATTGAATTCGAAGCAGCCATCGGTGAAGTTTTCGAGGCGGTGGGAATGCCGGAGCGGCTGCATCGGCTGGGATATCGATCCGATATTGCTTCGCTTCTAAACGAAGTTGACTTGGTCATTCACCCGGCTCGCCAGGAACCGCTCGGAAGAGTGCTGCTCGAAGCGGCGGCGAGCGGAGTTCCGATTATCGCAACGAACGTTGGTGGATCACCAGAGATTTTCCGAGATGGAGAGAGTGCATTGCTTATCCCGCCAGCAGAACCTGAGCTACTTGCGGGTGCGATCAAGCAACTTGTGAAGTCACCGAGTTTGGGGGACCAACTTGCAAGAAACGCTCGAAGAGTCATCATTGAAAAATTCAACATCCAGCAGAACGCACAACTTCTCGCCACGACATGGGAGAGCGTTGTGTAATTCTTAAGAAATTGAAACACAGAGGCACAGAGGACACGGAGAAGGTCAGGTACTCTCCGGCTCATCTTCCTCTTGGTGATTAGGATTAAGAAAAGAATAAGATTAAGAACGGTTGTCAACAGAACCTCCATCCCCACGGTGAACAGGTCTTTCTTCCTCTCAGTGAACTCTGTGCCTCTGTGTTTCCATCTTTTTCCTTTTTCCTAAACACCACCAACGCATTCACAATTCTGCTCACACCCGTTCAAAGTTGCTTCAAATAGCGTCAACCTGTGGACAGTTACGAACCAAAGTTCATGCACATTCTCGCGCTCAACCCGTTTCATACTGGAAGTCATCAAGCATTTCTTGAAGGTTGGCAGAGGAACAGTCGGCATGAGTTCACGGTGTTGACGCTACCAGGGACTCATTGGAAATGGCGAATGAGACACGCCGCAACTTCGTTCGCTTTACAAATTCGTGAAATCATTGCAGACAACGGGCAACGACCAGACGTGATCTTCACGACCGACATGCTCAATCTGGCGGAATTGCGAGGGCTTCTGCCTGATGAAATGCGGTCGATTCCGACAGTTCTCTATTTCCATGAAAACCAATTTGAGTATCCAACACAACGACGAAGCGACGAAGCAAAACGGGACTTCCACTTCGCCTTCACGAATTTCATTTCATTGTTCGCCGCCGATCAAGTCTGGTTCAATTCAAACTTTCATCGCGAAAATATTTTCGACCATGCTTCAAACGCTCTCAAAAAAATGCCGAGGCTTTTGCAGGATGACCAGCAACGCTGGGATCAAATGTTGAATATCGCAAAGGAGAAATCACGAATCCATTCCCCTGGTATCGAAGCCTGTCCTTCGGGAAAACCAACAGACTATCCACTTCGCATCGTTTGGGTCGGTCGATGGGAACACGATAAAAACCCTGAGCAGTTCTTTGACGCTCTCAAACGCTTTCAGGAAAATGGTGGGGACTTTCGGTTCTCGGTTTTGGGGGAATCTTATCGTCAGTCACCTGTCTGTTTTGAAAACGCAAAGACAGAATTCGCCGACCAAATCTTCCACTGGGGATATGCAGAATCGCGAGCAGAGTACCAAAAGATTTTGCGACAGTCGGATGTGGTGGTCTCGACGGCTGTGCATGAATTTTTTGGCATCGCGATCATCGAAGCCATGAACGCTGGCTGCATCCCATTGCTCCCGGATCGCCTTGCGTATCCAGAGTTAGTCCAGAAGGACGCAAATTTTCTGTACGATGGAACAACCGCAGACCTTGTCAGCAATTTGCAGCAACTTGCTGACTGGAAGCAGAATGATCGTTCCCAAATCGTGAGTCGTCAGGAAATAGCAGTCCGACTATCTCAAAGATTTGAGTGGCCTTCGATCATTAACAAGATGGATGACGACATCGAAAAATGTTCTAACGCCGAATGATGACCTTCGAACCAATCGTCAGCAGGTCATAGAGGTCGGCAACATCCTGATCGTACAACCGAATGCAGCCGCGAGATTCTGCTTTCCCGATGGATGACGGATCGATTGTCCCGTGCAAACCATACCCCTGAACTGTTCCGGCGGCATCGCTGATTGCAAGCCAGCGTTCCCCGAGCGGATTCGCAGGATCATCGTTTTTAATGACACCATCGGGTCCATAATAAATGGGATCGACAACTTTGTCTGTCACTCTAAAGGTCCCGATGGGAGTGGATTCATCTTGACCAATTCCGACAGGCATCCGGACGACGAAATATCCGTGGGCGTGAACAGTCAGTTCAAAGTCGCTTAAGTCAACGACAACATCGAACGGCCCTTGAATCACTTTTAGTTTTTGTCCTGCACGAATTCTCTGCGGATCGACGTGATTGATCTTTGCAAGATAGTTCCACGAGACTTGATATTTTTTCGCAATCGTTTCCATCCGATCCCCGAACTGGACCTCATAGGGATCCACATAATGCGGCAGTTGTTGAAAGTATACTCGTCGTGAGAGTTGGTCCAGACGAGTGGCGAGTTGGCGTCGTTTCTCTGGGTGCTGCCAGTACAAGGTTGAGAGTGCCCTCAGTGCTGCGACATCGTCACCTACAGCAATCTGTCTATCAATCTCCGTGAAGTCGAGAGCTTGAGGAGTCACTTGGCGAGAAGTCAATGCTTCCCCAAAACCAAGGCTCGGTGATTGAATTGAAGAATCGGCCGACGGTGACTCAAGACTTGTCCGTTGAACTGTCAGGGATTCGTTGTTCGGGTCACCATCATGCACTCCATCTGCCGTTTTCAGCTGATCATCACTCATCGTTTCGCCGTTCGGAAAATGAGCATCTTCAGTGGATCGCTGTTCTGAGAACGGTTCCTCGGATTGAAGTGGAGCAAGTGTCACGTCCGCAAGCGTTGAACTCGAATCGTCGGTGGAGAACTCCTCCTCAGCCTGAGGAGGAAGCGGCATGTCCTCTTCCTCAATGGTGGGAGTAATCACAACAGCTTGAGAATTTTGGGTAAGAACGCCCGACCGCCAGACAAAAACACCGACAGCACAGACCAGAATAGTGAACCAGAACTGGAACGATTGCAGCGGATGGCGACGTGGTTGATATTCGAACATAATCAGTGTCTTATCAGGCCTCGATTGAAGGACCATCAATACAAACTCCGCACTCCACTGTCGTGCTCGTCAAATATGGTGATCCTTCAAAACACGACTAATGCTGCAAAGAGTGATCCTCGACTGGAATTCAACGAGTTCGAGTCAACAACCCACGACGTCAAAATGGACGGACATTTTTCTCGCCAGCGGTGGATTTGTTTTCATCGGCAACAGGTTGAGCAGGAATGTTGAAGTAGGCATCGTCACGCGACATTGCCGGCTGACGGTTCAACTTCCACAATTGATGGGGCCGAACCCACTCCAACATCGTGCAACCGCTTGTCAGGCAAGTCAGACAGGTAGCAAAAAGTAAAAAACGACGCATGGGAATCCTTCCCAGCATGTGGAAATTGGTCAGGGACCAGGAATTGAGAGGAAATGGGAAACCGGAGGTGAGGGAAATGAGGCGGGAATCTAGCTCAAGAGGCGTTTTGTGCCAATATCGATTTTGACTCGGCAACATCGCCCTGACTCTCGGGCGATTGGGCAAACTAGGCGGTGTCCACGGGGCTAAATTACTCTTCTCAGCCCTTTGGAGGCTTGCGCTTTCTGGATGCTTTCTTTTTCGTGTGACCGATTTGGTAGGTCTCTGCCATTCGTTCGACACGTCTGGCGATGAGATCGACAAGTTTTTGAGGTCTGAGAACCTCTGCCTGATCGCCGTAGCCCATGATCCACCAGGAGATTTCATTGACACCATCGACGGTGACCTCGAAGTCCATTGTTCCATCTGAGTTCCAGATAGAGCGTTGCGTTTTGTGCCAGGCAACTTCGGCGACATTGTTCGCAACGAGCGGTTGAAAGCGGATGACCACTTCGCATCGATCACCACGTTCGCGAACCATATTCCAGGCATTGCCCAAATACCGTTGCAAGCTAAATCGCGGTGGAGGTGTGAAATCGTCTTCGGTCAATTCTGAATCTTGAATACGCCCAACGTGGAACGTCCTTACAGCCCGATGCAATGAAGATCGCCCGATGATGTACCAGGACCGACGTTGAAAGAGCAGACGGTAAGGGCTAACGAGAGTTCGAATCACTTTCCGCTCATACAAACTATTGTATCGCAAACGAATTTTCTTACGAGACGTCAGCGCTTCCAGAGTTCTTTCGTAGTGAAGCTGGTGGTCTTCCAAATCGGCGTGTGGCTCTGCATCGATTTGAATGCCCTCACTCAGTTCCCCCACATACTGCCGAAGGTGGTTTGGAAGATTACTTTGCAGTTTCAGAGCGGCATCGCGAGCAATTCCATGAAATGGAATCCCCCTCTGCTTGCTGCCCATCTCTTGAGCCAAAAGCATCAGCGAAAGAGTTTCTGCCAGCGTCAAATCGGTGGGAGGAAGGTAGGCTCCAGTAGTGATCCAGTAGCCGCTTTTGCTGGAATCATAGAGGACAGGGATTCCAGAATCCTGTAACGTTTTCATGTCGCGGAAAATTGTTCTACGACTCACATTGCAAAAATCCGCGAGCTCTTTGGCATTGTAAATTCGCCCTGATTGCAGACGCTCGAGAAGATGCAACAGGCGGCGGATCTTTCCAATTGAACTCATTCACTCCATCTCTTCGCTATGCGTTTTTCGCTGAAACAGCCATGCCCGCACCGTCACATCAATTACCAGATGATATCAACATTCAAACTAGCAGGCCCACGAGTATACCAAGGTCGTCGATAACTGTAGTAGGGAAAACGAACATGCAGACGACCTGCCCACGATGGTCCCACGAACACGCCTTCCGCCCCTGCTGGGTTGACGCCGTAGCCGTTAAACGGAACATTCCAGGGTGACGCATGATAGATAATACGTCGAGGGGCCTGATCAGACCGAACTGTTGACTGTTGATCTATGGAGGAAGAGTTCGCAGGTGATTGCGGGGGGACCACGCTCGCTGGAGCGTGAAGATCATTCGTATTCGAATTGAGAGGAGCGACTGGCTCATCAGGAGAAGTTGCTGGCTGATCAGGAATTTTCTCTACCGATTCTGGAATGTGCGGAACCGGTGGTGGCGGAACGTTCAGGGTCGGAGATGACACTGGGGCTGCTGGCTTGGGTGCCGAATCGGACTGAATTGTAGTTGAAGGTGGGTTGACCAGAGGGGCCTGTGGAGGAATGGGAAGTTCAGGAAGGTCGCTCCGCTTTGGCAAAGTTGGACCTTGCGCAAAGCTCACGGATGCCATAAACGTCATCAAAAGCACACTAAAAAGTAAGGTTTTCATCGATGTACTCCGGTCAATATTCATCTAAGAAGAGGTTGCCAAGACGTTAAAACGTCGCTGGACCGATGTAGAGATGACTTGAAGAAAAACGACGGACTCTACCGAAGAGATCACAGTTTGAACGGCCTGTAACAATTAACCGACGCCATAGAGAAACATCTCCTCAAAACCGGCAAATTCCCGCAGTTCCACAGTATCGGTGCCGATCAACCTGAATAGAGGAGTGTTGCGCCTGATTGTGTCGACTCGTTCCGAGTCACGTGTCTAAGAATCGGTAGGAGAAAATCGATGAAACGTAAGTTTTGGATCCTGTTTTCTGTCGTCTTCACAGGAACATCCGTCTCCGCTCAAGAAGGTTACGTTCAGCAGGATTACGCACAGCAGGGATACGTCCAGCAAGAAATTCCTCAGGGAAGTTATGTTGGAGGCGAAGGTGAGTTCGCTGGAGATGAGGGGCAGTTCTTTGGAGCCGGTTCAGTTGGAAGCAGCGAACAACTCTTCACTTATGACGACCAGGAGACGTGGAAGCACGGCTACATCAAAATCATGCCGTATTACCACGGCTTCCATTCGTTCCGCCCTTACAATTACCACCATGTCTTCAGCCAATCGACAACTGCACAAGGGTTCGGAATGTCTCCTGTCATGCCATACTCACAGCAGTTCTGGCATCGCTACGAGCGCATGGCGGATCTCTCGCAGGGGAATCATGAACCTGTCTTCCCAAGCGCACCACCTGTCAAAAAAAATGATCACCTCCCGAAGCCGATCAACGAAGCGGCCTTGCCAACTCAGCCAAGTGCTCAACTCATGTCGCCCTATCAAAATTCAGCGGGAGATGGCCTCAGCCTCCATTCTACGTCACCACGATCACAGAATCAGAATTATTCGCAACTCTTTCAGCCTGTGAGACAGTCGGTCCCAATCGCCCCGGCACAGTATCAGAACTCAAAACCTTATCAACGTTTTTCTCAACCTGTGCAGAGCCCAGGCAATCTTCAGGGACCAAGTCTTCCTGCTCCAAATTTTCGACGTTAAGCAGGACCGGAGTCACTCCAACTACTGCACCACTCGGAAAAACCTGATTTCCGTTCTATGATGATTGACATCAAGAATGACTCCTGCGTGAAAATCGCAAGGGTGAAACGGGCTATTTTCTGCACAATTCTTTCATTCATGCACATGCGTTCGTTGATATCAGACGAATGTTGAGTGGAACAATTCTCAGTGCCACTTATTGGTTGACTTGTCTGCAGGGACCTGAGATATACCCGTCACGATCAGTATTGGGACGTTTTGCCTCGCTGGTTGAAACTGTTAATGATGTTTCAACATTCACCGCTGGCAGCATGAAACGCTCAATCTCTCTCCGTTTGGCACTGACTGGAAATCTACTCAGTGCTCCCGCCTTGAAACCCAAAATCGGTTGCTGCGTCTCCTTGTAAAAGGAACTCACATCCCCCCAAAAACATGCTCAACTTCTTTCGTCAACAATCAGCGTCAGCTAAAGACGACGTCCTCTCGGGCCTTACTGTTGCCTTGGCTTTAGTCCCTGAAGCGATTGCTTTTGCCTTCGTCGCTGGTCTCTCCCCACTGATCGGACTTTATTCAGCATTCTTCATCGGGCTGATCACAGCCATCTTCGGAGGGCGTCCCGGGATGATCTCTGGAGCGACCGGTGCGATGGCAGTTGTCGTCGTTGCACTCGTGGCTGAGCATGGTGTGGAATACTTGTTTCCGACCGTGATTCTTTGTGGACTGTTGCAGGTCGCGATTGGACTCGGACGGCTAGGAAAATTGATCCGAATGGTTCCTCACTCGGTGATGCTCGGTTTCGTGAATGGTTTGGCAATCGTCATCGGCCTGGCTCAGCTAGGCAGTTTCAAAACCCTTTCACCTGAGAAAACACTCGTCTATCTCTCTGGAACACCATTGATGCTCATGCTGATCCTCGTCTTCATCACGATGCTCATCATCTGGCTGCTGCCGAAACTGACTGAAGCTGTCCCAGCTTCACTTGTCGCCATTCTGACGGTCACGCTGATATCCATCGGGATTAACCAATCGTACGACACTTCTCGGGGTGAAAACATGCTGGCGACCGTTGGTGACATGCTGAGCATGAATACGCAGGCTGCCGCGAATGGTTCGCTTAATTCGCATCATGGAACAGTTGAAGAAAGTACAGCACCACCGGTTGTAGCTTCCACTGAAACTGCTGATGCAGAGAAGACGAAAGCATCAAGCACAAGTGTCGCAGATGCCTCCACTGGCAGTATCAGCGGCGGTCTGCCGCAATTGTTCTTCACTCAATACTCGATGGTCCCGCTGACATGGGGGACTTTGAAAATCATCTTCCCGTTCGCAATTATTCTTTGTGGTGTGGGACTGATCGAATCGCTGATGACGCTCACTCTGATCGATGAAATTACAGAAACTCGCGGCAAAGGAAATCGCGAATGTATCGGACAAGGAGCTGCTAATATCGTCTGCGGTCTGTTTGGTGGAATGGGCGGTTGCGCAATGATTGGGCAATCGCTGATCAACGTGAACTCAGGAGGTCGAGGCCGATTGTCCGGAATCACGGCGGCAGTTTGCCTGTTGTTATTTGTATTGTTCCTGGCTCCTGTCATTGAGATGATCCCAATGGCGGCGCTAGTCGGTGTGATGTTCATGGTTGTCGTCGGAACTTTCGAATGGGCCTCACTGAGCATGTTTCGCCGGATGCCGAAAAGTGACGTTTTTGTGATGGTCCTCGTCGCTGGGTATACAGTGTTTATGCACGACTTGGCGACAGCTGTCATCTTGGGCGTGATCGTCTCCGCCCTGGTTTTCGCCTGGCAGCACGCCACTCACATCGCGGTCGACATTAAGCACAACGAACACGGAAGCAAAATTTATCAGCTTCACGGACCTTTATTCTTTGCGTCGGTTTCATCGTTCAAAGAGATGTTCGATGTCGCTGGCGATTCCGACGACGTCGTCATCGATTTCTATTACACACGAGTGTACGACCAATCCGGCCTGGAAGCGATTAACTGGCTTGCCGAGAAATACCAAAGCGGCGGCAAGAGATTACACATCACACACCTCAGTGCGGAATGCCGCAGATTACTGGATCAGGCTGGCGATCTTGTAGAAATTAACATCTCAGAAGACCCTCATTACCACGTCGCCACCGACCGATTGGCTTAACGAGCCAACGCAAACTGATAGAGTGTGTGGGTTGAATTCTCTCGAGTTTGAGTGGCACTTGACCTGTCGACTATCAACCCGAACATGCTTAGCATCCTTCATGAAATACCTGTGACCGTCATTAAATTAGGTGGAAGTCTCTTCGACCTGCCTGATTTGGAGTCGCGGCTATTGAGCTTTCTGGATGAACAGGCGTTCGCGCGACCGATCATTCTTCCTGGTGGAGGACGATTTGCGGATGAGGTTCGGCGATTGGATGATCTTTGCGGTCTGGGAAATCCCCTCGCTCACGAGTTAGGAGTGCGAACGCTTTCGCTCACAGCACGCCTCGTGGCGGGACTCTCACCTCGGTTTCAGTTGGCGACTTCTCCTGATCAACTCTCGTCAAATTGGGAGGCAGATCTGTTGCCGGTGCTTGATGTCGCGGAACTGACGCTCCAGCATTCTCCACTCCCTGCATCCTGGGATGTCACGAGTGATTCAATTGCTGCGTGGATCTGTTCGCTTCACAAAGATTCACAACTGGTCCTTGTTAAATCTGTTCCACTCGCTGATTCTCCCTCATTGTCCGAGGCCGCGAATCTTGGTTTGGTTGATGGTTACTTCCCTGTCGTTGCTGATAGTCTGCAACATTTAAGTTGGTGCAATCTCCGAGACAAGGACCTTCACCTTGAGTCGTGGTGACCCTAAAGGCTTGTCGACGTGAGTGTTACAGCCTCCCTAGGAGGACAGTTTCATTCCTTGCCCCTCAATCCCTCTCCCCTTGACCAAGCGGCCTGGAAGTTGCTTTTTCTTTGATGTCGACGCTCAGGCCGCGACACGTCTCCCATTTACAGGTTCTTTGAGGCAATTGCTGCGCGAGGGTAGTTTTCCCGTTTGGACGACACTAAAATCCCGCTTTCTCCGAGGTCTGACGGACTTTGGAACTGAACTCAGATGAGAGCTTTATTGATCCTGTCACCGTTGCAACGGACTCCAGGATTCGCTCCCTTCCTCAGAAAGACGATCAATCAGTCGCGAGGGAAGACCAAACACGAGGACAACGAACGACCATGGCAAACAATTTTATCTTCACCAGCGAATCGGTCAGCATGGGCCATCCGGACAAGGTTTCGGATCAGGTCTCCGATGGTGTTCTCGACGCTCTGCTTGAGCAAGATCCGAACTCCCATTGTGCTTGCGAAACACTTTGCACAACTGACTTTTTGATGCTCGCTGGCGAAATTCGGACGAATGCAGATGTCGATTTCGAAGCAGTCGCCCGTAACGCTATCCGAGAGATCGGCTACACCAGCGACGATATCGGATTCAATGCCGATACTTGCGAAGTCGCCATCCGATTGCATCAACAGAGTGCGGACATCGCGATGGGTGTCGATACCGATGGTGCAGGCGATCAGGGTTTGATGTTTGGATACGCCTGCGATCAAACAGAAGAACTGATGCCGCTGCCAATCTCTCTGGCACATCGCATTTTGAATCACCTCACCAACCTTCGCCTGAAAAACGACGTCGACTGGTTGCTGCCAGACAGCAAAAGTCAGGTTTCAATTCAATATGAAGATGGAAAGCCTGTCGGAATTACGGCTGTTGTTCTTTCAACACAGCATCGTGAATCGGTCAATCAAAAACAAATCCAAGAATACGTTCGCGAAAACGTCCTGCCCTCGACTGTCCCTGCGGAATTGCTGACCGATAAGACTCAGTACCATATCAATCCGACAGGTCAGTTCATCATCGGTGGACCTCACGGAGACTGTGGCTTGACCGGTCGCAAGATCATCGTCGATACCTACGGCGGTTGGGGACGACATGGTGGTGGAGCATTCAGTGGAAAAGACTCCACAAAAGTCGACCGCTCGGCAGCTTACATGGCTCGGTACGTCGCGAAGAATATCGTCGCCGCCGGCTTGGCAACCGAGTGTGAAGTTCAACTTGCCTACGCGATTGGTGTCGCGAATCCAGTCAGCATCCGTGTTGATACGAACGGCACCGCGACCGTCGACGAAAGCAAACTAGAAGCTGCCGTCAGCGAAGTCTTCCCGCTCAACCCCAAAGGGATCATCGAGCACCTGAAACTTCGCCGACCTGTCTTCCGCATAACAGCATCCGGCGGCCACTTCGGTCGAACAGGCGACGCCTTCACATGGGAAAACACCGACAAAGCAGAAGCTTTAAAGAGTGCTGTCAGTTAAGCCCGGACCAGGCAAACCGATCAAAGCTCCTCGAATACTGAGGGGCTTTTTTTATTCCAGATTCGGAGACTCTGTCTCCATTGACTTTGGCTCGTCAGGTGAGTTTGAAGTCAACGACAAATCGTTCGCAAGACCGGTGCCGACTCCAAGTATTGTGCCACAGAGTACAAAAACGAAAACATCTAAGTCTTGGGCTAGGTTCACACCATTTCCAACGACTGGCATGAAGAAAAACCCCGACATGATCCCAAGAATCGTACAGGCGATGAACCACCCCATGCGAAAGATCGCCGCTATTGACGCAAGAAACGCATAGCTGGCATATCACCACCAGACAATCCACTGGTCGTAGATGAATGAGGAATACGCCATCAAGGCCATCCACACAGCCACAAAATTGTTCAGAAAAACGGGGTGTGGATGGCAACTGAAGAAATCATACTCGGAGTCTTCCTCTACCATCTTGAATGACCTCTCGGGAAAAGAATTGACAGTTCCTCGTAGCGACTCTCACGTCATTTGTGCCCAGACTTTTTTTGGGGCGGGTGACTGAAGCCCCTCACGCATAAAGGCTCCATTCACAATTTTTCATCCGTGAAATTCGGCGATCAAGCGATTCGAATCGAAGAACACTTGAAATACGATATCCCCGTCAAATTCAATGGGGAAATGTCGAAATTGACTCTCACTTCGAGCCATCATCCAATTTGACGATTCCTGCCTGCCGCTATCTCGGCTGACCGCATTGACAGTCTAATTTCAACCCCACTAGACTCCGCGCAAAAGATATGTCTCTTGAAGAACAGGCTGACTGGAACGAGTCATAAAATGTTTGTTTTTCAGGATATTTTCATTTTAGGAGGGGCGTTGGTTGTATGACCAGAACTCCTCTAACAAATTGTTCTGAGTTTATTTGCAATTTTCGTTGATATCGAGTTTGAAGACCTACCGGAATCAAGGAGCGAGAGCTAGATGGACACCCGTGAGACTGCTTCGACCAGAATGGATTTCTCGAAACGATTTCGAATGGGGCTGGTGAGCCTTGCAATGGTGTTCATCACAACACCACTTCTTGCGGCAGAATCAAGCGCAGAAGCTCCGGTCGTGGGAGTCTTCATCGGTTGGCTGATTGCGATTTCAGGCGCCTGCGTGGCGCTGTTCTTTGCATACAAATTTTTCAAGTGGATGGTGGAACAGGACGAAGGCGACGACCTGATGGTCAAAATCGCCGGGCATGTCCGTGACGGGGCTGATGCGTATCTTTGGCGACAGTATCGTGTTGTCGGAATTTTCTTTGCGATCACGTGTGCATTCCTCCTCCTCGTTGCCTTTGTCTTTAAGGCTCAGTCAACTCTGGTTCCGATTGCGTTTCTTTCTGGTGGATTTTTCTCAGCCCTGGCAGGTTGGTGTGGGATGAAAACAGCCACGCTTGCCAGTTCCCGAACAGCACAGGCATGCAAAACCAGTCTCAACGATGGTCTGCAAGTTGCATTCCGAAGTGGTGCTGTGATGGGGCTGACGGTCGTTGGTTTGGGACTTCTTGATATCTGTCTCTGGTTTGCTGTTCTGTATTGGATATTCCCACTCTTCGGGGATGCGCTTTCTCTCGAAGAAATCACCGTGACGATGCTTTGCTTCGGAATGGGAGCGAGTAGTCAGGCTCTTTTTGCTCGTGTCGGAGGAGGGATTTTCACGAAAGCAGCGGATGTCGGTGCTGACCTGGTTGGAAAAGTTGAAGCTGGAATTCCTGAAGACGATCCTCGCAACCCGGCAACCATCGCAGACAACGTTGGTGACAACGTCGGAGATGTCGCCGGAATGGGTGCGGATCTCTACGAATCATATTGCGGATCGATTCTCGCATCTGCCGCGATTGGAGTCGCGGCGTATCAGGGGCACATCAAAATGCAGTTGATGATGCTTCTCTTGCCGATGGTCCTCGCCGGACTCGGCATTGGGCTTTCGGTGATGGGTGTCTTCCTCGTCCGTACCGACGAGAACGCAGATCAAAAGAAACTACTGCACGCACTCGGAACCGGCATCAAAGGCAGCAGTCTTGGTGTTGCGATCATCGCGGCAATCGTCGTGTATATCATGCTCGTCAGACCTTCCACAGGGATGGCGGAGGAACTCGCAGCCGATGGATTACGACACGGCACTCAACTGTTTGGTGTTTTCGCGTCAGTCGTGATCGGTCTCCTTTCCGGAGTCATCATCGGTTGGTGGACGGAATACTCAACGAGCGATGTTTACGCTCCTACGAAACGCATCGCCGATCAAACATCAACGGGTCCGGCGACGGTCATCATCGCAGGCATTGCTGAAGGTTTTTATAGCGTCTGGGTTCCTATCGTTGTTGTTGGCAGTGCGATCATGCTTTCCTTTGGTGCATGCACCGGGTTCCAGTTTGGAGATTCAACTCTGTTTACAATGGGGTTGTATGGTGTTGCGATTGCCGCCGTTGGGATGCTGAGCACGCTTGGTATCACACTGGCAACCGACGCTTACGGACCGATCGCTGACAATGCTGGTGGGAACGCGGAAATGAGCAAGCTCGACCCGATCGTCCGGCAACGAACCGACGCACTCGACAGCCTGGGAAACACCACCGCAGCGACTGGGAAAGGGTTTGCCATTGGATCAGCAGCACTGACAGCTCTCGCTCTGATGGCAGCTTATGTCGAAGAAGTGCGTGTTGGCTTTGAACGCTGGGTCGAACACGTTGAAGTGATTGAATCTGAAGATCTGTCAAATGCGACGGCGATGGTCGTCAGACCGAGTGTTCTGGCAGTACGCGAATCCGGCAATGAAAACGCACGTGCCTACCTCGTCTTCCCGCCCCTTTCCAAATACCACATGGAACAGTCGAGAGATATTATCGGAAAAGACGCAAAGGTCGGCGAGACGGTGACACTGAATCTCGAAGAACTGGCGAACCGCGGAATCCTTGTCGATGCCTCGAAAGCTCGAATGCCGGATTTTGTCCGGTATTACGATATCACAATCATGAATCCCCGAGTGCTGGTGGGAATGTTCATGGGAGTGATGCTCGCCTTCGTCTTCTGCGCCATGACGATGAAAGCAGTCGGGAATTCTGCCAGAGCAATGGTGGAAGAAGTCCGCCGGCAATTCAATGAGATCGCCGGAATCATGGAAGGGACAGCCGAACCTGACTACGCAGCATGTGTCGATATCAGTACGGTTGCCGCTCAGCGGGAAATGATCGGTCCGGCGATGTTAGGGCTGATCGTTCCGGTTGTTGTCGGTTTAATCCTCGGCGTCGGGGGCGTAATGGGAATGTTGGCTGGAGGTTTAACTTCCGGTTTCGCCGTCGCAGTCATGATGTCGAACGCTGGTGGTGCCTGGGATAATGCGAAGAAATACATTGAATCAGGTGCTCACGGCGGAAAAGGGACTGATGCCCACAAAGCCGCGATCGTCGGAGATACGGTTGGTGACCCGTTTAAGGACACCTCCGGACCGAGTTTGAATATCCTCATTAAACTGATGAGTATGGTCAGCGTGGTCTTTGCCGGTCTGATCGTCCGATATGCACTGTATTTCTGATCAAATTGTCGTTTTCTCCCTCGTATCCTGACCGTGAATGCGTAGAATTGGGGAAAGCGGGCAGAACGAGCGACGAGGAAAACGAATTGACGAACGTAACTGAAATGCGAGTCAGCAAGACTGACGGTCAGGTGACAGGCATCCGCCGGATTGAGGTGGTTCAGCGCGCTCTGGAAAATGCCCGCCGGGTCGCCTCGGTCTGTGATGAATATCGTGGGCTGGATGTTGTCGTTCTCGATTTGACTCAAATCACGCCGCTCTTTGATTACTTCGTCATCGCGACAGGCAAGAGCCGTAGGCAACTGCACGCGATTTCCGATCACGCAGACGATGTCATGGCTGATGAATCCGGCTCGAACCGACGCAGCACTGCTGGCTACGATTCCGAGTGGATTTGCCAGGACTACGGCGACGTGGTTCTTCACGTTTTTTCTCCTGATGCCCGGCAACTCTACGACCTCGAAAACCTCTGGGCAGATGCTCCAAGAGTCGACTGGCAAGCCGTTGTCGAATCGGAAGCGTAGATCGCGCTCGCTGAAACAGTCTTCGAAATTGCTTGAACTTTTTTGCCGCACACTTTCAGTGTGCGGCTAAGTTTTTTTACACACGTCTCTGAGAACTCTGAAACTATTCATGAACATTCTTCGCGAACTCCAGTCCCGATTTGCTCACGTTTTAAGTGACTTCACAGAAGACCCACAGCCATTTGCGGAGATGGTCAAACCATCGCAAGACACGCGCTTTGGAGATTTTCAGGCAAACTGTGCGATGCCGCTTGGGAAGCGGAATGGCGTGAACCCTCGCGATCTCGCAGCCAGTATTGTTGAGAAACTGGATGTCAGCGACCTGTGCGATCCACCGGAAATTGCAGGTCCGGGATTTATCAACTTGCGCTTGCGAGATGATGTTCTTGAGGAGCGAGCCAACGATGCTTCCAGCCATGGCTTGGTCGGTATCTATCCTGTTGAAACTCCAAAGACGATTGTGATCGATTTCTCCTCACCGAACGTCGCCAAGCCGATGCATGTCGGGCATCTGCGAAGTTCCGTCATTGGGGATTCGCTGCAACGGACTTTGCGGTTCCTGGGACACAATGTGATCAGCGACAATCACATTGGTGACTGGGGCACACAGTTCGGGATGATCATCTACGGGTACAAACATTTTGTTGACAAGAATGCTTTTGACCAAAACGCCGTTGGCGAACTGGCGAGACTGTATCGGTTGGTCAACACGATCAGTGACTATCATTCTGCGGTCGCGATGATTCCTGTCGAAGAAGCACGCATCGAAACTCTCGCCTCGGCACTGGAAAAATCTGAAACCGACGCTGATCCAGACGACAAGAAGCAGAAGAAAGCCCTCAAGAAACAGCGAGCGGGCGTCAACTCTGCCAAAGAATCGTTGCAGAAATTCGAAGCCAAGCGAGCGTTTGTTGAACAACACGAAGAGTTGAAGAAGCTCGCCGACGGACACCCGGACATCGCTCGATTGGCACGCGAAGAAACAGCCAAACTGCATGCTGGTGATGTCGAAAACCAGCTCATGTGGGGGCAATTCATGCCGCATTGTGTGGCAGCCTTGCAAGGCATTTACGATCTGCTCGACGTTCATTTCGACAAAATGCTCGGCGAGAGTTTCTACAATTCGATGCTGGAAAAAGTGGTCGCTGACCTGGAGGAAAAAGGAATCGCGAAAGAAAGCGATGGCGCCAAGTGTGTTTTCATCGAAGGCAATTCGGCTCCGTTTATCGTGCAGAAAGCCGATGGTGCTTACACCTATGCGACGACCGATCTGGCGACGGTTCAGTACCGTATTAAAGAGTTCAAAGCAGAGACGGCGTTATACGTTGTCGATGCCCGACAGAGCGAACACTTCAAACTGCTCGTAGAAACCGTCAAGCTTTGGTTGGACACGGACATCAACTTGCAGCATGTCAGTTTTGGAACGGTGATGGGCGAAGACCGCCGACCTTTCAAGACTCGCTCCGGTGATAACGTCGGACTGGAAAGTTTGCTGGATGAAGCAGTTCGCAAAGCACGAGAAATCGTCGCCAGCAATGACGATGAGAAAACAGATGCCGACGGCAATCCGGCTCCGGAACTCGACGAAACCACCCGTGATGAAATCGCTCTGATCGTCGGGATCGGCGGTATTAAATACGCCGATCTGCACCACAACCGGGAAAGCGATTACGTCTTCGATTGGGGCAAAATGCTCGCCAAAACAGGTGATACCGCAACGTACATGCAGTACGCCTACGCTCGCATTCAAGGCATCTTCCGCAGAGGTGAGATCGATCTCACCGAACTTCGCAAGAGCAATTTCCGAGTTCATCTCGACGACCCTGCGGAGCGCGCACTGGCCTTGAAGCTCTGCCGATTCGGAGAAGCTCTCGACGCTGTTGTGAGCGAATATCGCCCGAACCTACTCACACAGTACCTCTTCGAACTTGCAGGTGAACTCACCACGTTCTACGGTGAGTGCAATGTTCTCAAAGCGGATAACGAAACGACCAAACAAAGTCGCCTGAAGTTGATTGACCTCTCCGGCAGAGTGATCAAACAGGGTCTGGAATTGTTGGGAATTGAAGTCTGTGAGAAGATGTAATGCCAAGTCGATGGGTATTTGAGACTAGAATCTACCAGGAATGAGTCATGGCAAAAAACGATCCGCTCGTCGGTGTTATTATGGGAAGCACATCCGATTGGGAGACGATGCAGCCGGCTGCGGACATTCTCAAAGAGTTCGGTATTGAGCATGAATGCAAAGTTGTTTCGGCTCATCGGACTCCTGACTGGATGAACGAATACGCCAAGACTGCCGAAGGTCGTGGGCTGGAAGTCATTATCGCAGGTGCCGGCGGAGCGGCTCATCTGCCAGGCATGGTCGCTGCACAAACGGTGTTGCCTGTGTTGGGAGTGCCGGTCAAAAGCCGAGCACTCAATGGTCTCGATTCGTTGCTTTCGATTGTACAGATGCCGGGCGGTGTTCCGGTTGGAACGTTGGCGATTGGGGAATCAGGGAGTAAAAACGCGGCACTACTGGCGATTCGAATTCTGGCGAACACTCGACCAGAACTTCGTGAGAAACTGCATGCGTTCCAAAAAGAGCAAACTGACAAAGTTCTGGAGAACTCAGATTTATGTTGAAGCAGATTGCTCCGGGAGCGACGCTGGGAATCCTCGGTAGTGGACAGTTGGGACGGATGTTTGCCATCGAGGCTCGCCGATTGGGGTATGGAGTGCATGTCTTCTCCCCAGATCAAAACACTCCGACGGGTGCGGTCGCGGACCGGGAGTGGTCTGCTGCTTACGATGACTTCGATGCTCTCGATGAATTCGCGCGCAGTGTCGATGTTGTCACTCTTGAGTTTGAAAACATTTCGACCGAGGCGCTCAATCGCATCGAAAAAAAGACGCCAGTGCGCCCTGGTTCGAAGGTTCTTGAAGTCGCTCAGAATCGCCTTCGAGAGAAGTCAGCGATGCAAAGTTTCGGGCTGCCAACCGCTCCTTTCGCTGCGATTGATTCCCTTGAAACACTGAAATCCAAACTAAACGAATTCGGTGGAAAAGGAATTCTGAAGACCGCCAGCTGGGGGTACGATGGAAAAGGGCAGCAGATGGTCACCAGCGACGACGACCTCGCTTCCGTCTGGGAAAGCTATGCCGATGCCGAAACGATCCTGGAAGGCTTCGTCGACTTTACGCGCGAACTTTCAATCCTCGGAATCCGAGATGCAAACGGGAACTTCGATTGCTTCGATCCGATTGTTAACGTCCATGCGAATCACATTCTTGACGTGTCTCTTGCTGGTCCAGGGTTATTTGAGTCGAAGACAATTCAGGCAGCCCGCGACATTGTGCGCACCGTAATGGAATCACTCGATGCGGTAGGAGTGTTATGTGTTGAACTCTTTCAGACGAGCACTGGCGATTTGCTAATCAACGAAATCGCTCCCCGCCCACACAATTCTGCTCACCTCACCATCGATGCACATTATTGTTGTCAGTTCGCTCAACAAGTCCGAGCGATTTGCAACCTGCCACTCGGTTCGACAAAGCTCCGGCAACCCGCCGCGATGGCGAACCTACTCGGCGATCTCTGGCCTGCAACCGGTGAGCCCAACTGGTCCAAAGTGCTTGCCGTCCCTGAGATCAAGCTCCACTTGTACGGCAAGAAAGAAGCCAAACCAGGCCGAAAAATGGGACACCTCACAGCCCTGGCAGAGAGTGTTGATACTGCGGAGACGTTTGTCAGGAATGCTCGTCAATCACTTTTGTTGTGAGACCGAAGTTGAATGATTCCCAGAGTACGAGTCCACAAGAATCGATTGCACCCACTCGACTATCCGCTGTGGACGAGTTTCTCACTCGTCACCACCTTTGGCGGTTGGCAATCATCCTGACGCTCTCCCCGATCCTCGCCACTCTTCTTTCTCTTGGTGCTCGAAAACATTGGATGCTTGATTTACTGACCTGTTTTCGGGTTCAGTATGTGATTGTTCTGATTCCAATTGTGTTGTTATTTTTGTGGGGGCGTCGGTGGAAGTTGGCTGCGTTGCCGATGCTGGTGTTGGTTTACAATCTTGTGTCGATTTCGCCGGCCTTCATTCCGGTCACTCAACCGCCAGCAGGAAATCGAACCTTCCGCGTTGTGGTGGCGAATGTCTGGTCAAAGAATCAGAAACACGCGAAGTTCATTGAGTTCATCGAGAAAGAAAACCCGGACTTCTTCTTGGTAATGGAAGTCAATGCTGCCTGGATGAAGTCACTTGAAGTGTTGAGAAGCGACTACCCGCACACAGTTTCGTTCTCTCGACAAGACAATTTTGGAATTGCTTTGTTCAGTAAGCTTCCATTAGTCGACGAAGAAATCTTGACTCTCGGTGAACACAAGTTGCCGTCAGTTTTTGCTCGTGTTCAAGCTGGTGGCGAACATTTCCTTACGATCTTGGGAACACATCCACTCCCGCCCGGTAGTCCTCGGCAAACAAAGTGGCGGAATGAACAACTGGTCTCCATTTCGGAATTGGCAGGCAGTTCAAAAGGGTCCGTCCTGCTGCTCGGTGACCTGAACGTTACCCCTTGGGCACCACGTTTTGCAGATGTTCTACAAACTTCAAAGCTACGCGACAGCCGCAGAAGTTTCGGTATTCAGGCAACCTGGTCAACTGGAAATCCAATCCTTCGAATACCCATTGATCACGTCCTTGTCAGCGAGAATATCCACATTCACGACCGACGTATCGGGAGCAATGTTGGCAGCGATCATTATCCTGTGATCGTTGACTTTAGCATTGCCGACGAATGAACGCGCCGTCTGTATCACTGAGATAAATGACGTGTGCAACAACCGTAGGGTCCGCAGAGCGGAACCTATTTTGATTCTTGCGTCGGAGCTTTGGTAATTGTGTTGAGGTGAGAAACCAGATAGACCGACTTGCCGAGCGGGTCTTTGATAACCGGGTCGACTTCACCTTTCACTTCAATGACGTCGCCGTCTTTGAGGTTTTTCAGATAAGGACTGGATGCAAGCGAAATGTGACCGGCGAACTTGTCTGATGCTTTTGGGTTGTCCGAATAAACAACGCTCCAGGTGCCGGTCGGTTCATCTTTGCTGACGACTCCACGAATCCATTCGTACTTCGCGTGATGGGCGAACGGTTCGGCTTGGTCGTTGATGATCTTTTGTGATTTATAAATCCCGGAATTCGCAGGAAAGGCTGGTGCGGCCGCCGCAGGGTTTGGTTGGGTTGGTGCAGGAGCGGGAGCGGGAGCGTCGAATGGGTCGTCAAATTTTGGCGAAGAAATCGGTAAAGGCATCGAAGGGATATTCGATTTATTGATATCGATTGCATCTCCCATCGGGCTCGGAATTGATTGGATAGGCTCCGGGCTATACGCCGCAGTCGGACTGGAACTCGCATTCGATTCTCTTAAGCCATTGGGGAAGGCAGGTAGCGGCTCCTTGCTATGAGTCGCTGGCTGAATTGAGTTCTTCTTAAGAGGCGGTACGAATGTGCCGGGACTACTGTTGTTTGTCGTCGGCCCACTGTTGTTGTAAAACGGCCCACCACCGGGATTCGAAGGTTCCGGAACAAGGTTACTGCTGCCACTCCCAGAGTATGGGGGTGCACTTGTGCTCGCGCCGGGACTCGGAATCGGATTCAAGCCACCATTATTTTGGTAGGTTGGAGTTCCTCCAGGGCTGACACCCTGAGGGACGACGCTTCCGCCAGGAACGAATTGCTGACCGGGCGGCAACGTCTGTATTCCACCTTGATAGCCTGGATAAGTTGCCCCATAAGGAGACGCTCCATAGGGATTGGCCCCATATCCGCCACCGTAGGGGCGTGGGCCATATGTGCAGCCAGTCAGTGCAATAGAGAGTAAACTGCACAGAACAATCAGATTTTTATTGACCGATCGCATGATCGAAATCCTCGGTCATGGAGGGAAGGTTTCTCAGAGAAGGATTCTCTGAACAACGAGAAGGGCAAAACGAGGGGAAGAGACCAACCTGGTGGTTTGGGATGTCAGGTGACTCGCCTCCATACGGGAACCTGAATTCCACAATCCGGCCAATCCTGCCGGTCACTTGTGAGCGAGTTGTACCTCGACCGGCAAGAATGTGTCTATAGCATTTATTCAGTAAAAATGGCTGTAAGCGAAGAATCCTTCAAGAAAACCTGTGTGAATCACGCTTTTGGGCTGTCATTCGCATCGAACTCTGACTTGACGATCATTCGCATCATCTGAGAGAACGCGGTTCACATCACAACCTCCAATTCTCAATTGTTCCTCGATTTCAATTCCGAAGTCGTCCAATTGATCCTCAACCCTTCATTACGGGATCGAACATGATGTTCCGCCCACGTTTCGCTTTCTTTTTGCTCTTGCTGACCGGTCTGCTGACTCATGGCTGTACCAGTTTTATGGCACGACGTGCGATTCTTGATTTTGCAGATGGCTTGGAGTCTCAGGACTTTGACCAAATTCGAGTGGCAACATCGAACAACTTTGAATCAAAGGCGCTTCGTCAGCCAGAAGCACTTTCAGATCTGAAACTTCTTCGATTCCCCAAAGGCGACGTTCGCGTCGTGACCTTGGAAGCCATCGACGACGACACCAAATTAGCGACGGTTGAAATTGGGGAAGGAGAACATATTCAGGTCGTCGATTATCGCCTGACGCTGGATCGTGAATCAGGACGCTGGGTTGTCGACGATGTCATTTTGAGTCAAGACGATACAACTGGACAGGAAATTCGCCGCTCCGTCACCGATCAAATGGATTTGCTACTCAGCTGTCGCGAACTTCTTAAGGATTGGGAATCAGCACCACGGACCGTCAAATTACAGCACTGTACAAATGAGTTGCATGCACAACTTTCCACACTTCCTCCCAATTGGTTCAAACTGTTAACCGAGCAAACTGTCGGGACAGGCCGAAGTATCACTTACCGTCCCGAGGCGAGACTTAATGGAGATCATGCTGTTGTCGTCGCTCCTCACCCTGATGGAAGTTTGTTCGTAGAATTTCGTAAAGAACGCAATCACTGGAAAGTCCAGAATGTCGCTATTGAGCCACGAAACGACAGTGAAACAGGAGTTCGCTCTCTACTGACCTTGGCACAAACGCTCAACCACTCCGCAAAATTCTTGACCAGCTTTGCAGATAATGATACCGAACAAATAGCGAACCACGCTTCCCCTGACTTTTATTCGCAGTCATTAGTCAGTGGTGATTTAAGTACCATTACACTTCCAGTGGCAATGTTGATCGCCGACGATTACGAAGCCAACCAATATCAAGATCGCACAGAACTCCTTCTGGAGTCAAACGGCGCAATGTATATGCTGACAGTACGGACAGTCGATCTTCCGAGTGAAGATGGAACAGCCGGTCTGTCGGAACCTCGCGTGGACGAATTAACGATCTTCGAACCCGATGGTTCAGAAGTTAAGAAAGTCTCAGCGATGCTGCTTTCGAGTTCCGTCGTCGACATATACATCGAAGCTTTGCGGACACGCGATCTCGAAAAAATTCGCTCCATGTCCAGTAACGATTTCAACGATCGTGTCTGGAGAACAGATGCGGCAAAATACTTCAAAATTATGCCTTACCCGCAAATTGACCCAGGTGAAACGGAAGTCATTTCAACTGTGTTCCGTGGGGATATCACTGAAATCACAGTTGCACAGGGCAACACTCCCATGACAATGGTACTGCGATTAAGTGAGGGCTGGATGGTGGTCGATGATGTCTTGATGCCAGCGCATGATCGTCCAGTATCACTCAAGTCGAACCTGGAACTCATTCTGCCAATACATGGCTTCGCTTCAGGAATCAATCGAGGTGATGTCAATGAAGTCGCTCGATATTCGGCACGCGGTCTTGATCAAATGATCTGGCGACAACTGAATTACATTCCGGAGATTTCACGAGAACTCGTTCGACCATTGATGAGCGAAGTCATTCGAGTACGTCTCGGAGAATCGGGAGTGATCGTTCACACAAGTGATGGCATGATCTCTTCAGAAATCACGATGACTCGTGAAGCTGACCTCTATGTTGTTCACGACGTTTCCCTAGTCAACGAAGCCTCTCCGAGCAAGCAATTTCGGTTCCTGCAAAGCGTTCGACAATTGATCGCCGCTGGTCAGCTTCTTCCAAAGGGAGCAAAGCAATACCCCGTCATCCAAGCTTCCGGGACGATCGCACAACCTCAAGCCGATTCGAACGTTCACCCCTCTGCCTTCGAGCCGATCTCGCCAGCAGTCTACAGTCGATGACAGCGACATCTTCATCGGGAACCAATCACACAAGTCGCGAAAGCGAACGAGGATCGTGGTTCAAATCAGAAATTGACCGGGTGGTGTGATAGAGTAGATTGCTCGTTCCCCTGCCCGAAATAAAATTATTCCTACCAGCGTCACTGTCGACTTCTTCGAGGCAAAATGCGGGTGCCAATCTGAAGAATGCTATCACTGACAGACAAATGTTCTGTTTTTGCATCATTTTTCCTGTTTGAAGTCGCGAAATTGCGCAGAACAAGAGAAGACCTTTGACGGTCTCTTCACAAACATCGTATAGTCGAGGGATGGCAGTGTTGGCATATCAGGGTTTTGGTACACCTGAGCGTGCTTTTCACTCAACACTTTCTCGCGCGGTCGCTTGATGATGTCCTATGAGTTCCGATTTACAGCCGCCCAATTCGAAATTGACAGGTGATGTCCAAGCTGATCTGAAACAGCTCGGCAAGTACCGGATTCTTCGTAGAATCGGGGCCGGCGGGATGGGTACGGTCTATCTCGCAGAAGATACTCTCTTAAAACGAACCGTTGCTCTAAAAGTTCTTCCAAAGGATCGTGCCGAAAACCCAATTCTTGTACGTCGATTTCAATCCGAAGCGCGCGCGTCAGCACAACTCACTCATAAAAACATTGTGGGAGTTTACGATGCAGGTCAGGCAGATGGATACCTGTACATTGCTCTTGAGTATATTGACGGGATTGATCTTCAAGAGTGGTTGAGAAAACGCGAAACGATTCCGATCAAGCGGTCGATTGGCATCATCAAGCAGATGGCGGAAGCGCTGAAGCATGCTCACTCAAAGAAACTCGTGCATCGAGATATCAAACCCGCCAATATCATGATCGCCAAAGACGGGACCGCGAAGCTCGCGGACCTGGGACTGGCGAGATCGGTTGACGAAACTCTCGACACAACAATCACTCGGGTCGGTACGACTGTCGGCACAGTGGATTACATGTCTCCAGAGCAGGCAGCTCACAGTAAGCACGCTGACATCCGTAGCGACATCTATTCGCTGGGATGCACGTGGTATCACATGTTGACGGGATCGCCACCGTTTCCAGAAGGAGACATGACCAACAAGCTTCGCGCGCATGCAGAAAACCCAATTCCAGATCCGCGCGAGGCGAACAATCGTGTGACTGATAGCATTGTCGCCATCATGCACCGCATGATGGCGAAGAAAAAACAGGATCGATATCAAAACCCTCAGGAGCTCTTAGATGAGTTGAATAATTCATCAAACCTCGCTGACGATTCCAGTCATCTCCTCGCAACGCTTCTTGCGGAGGAGGAAGACGGAACTGCGTTCGTTGCCAGTAACGATTCGGTCGAGATTGAAGTTCAGGATGAATCACAATCCAAACTCCTGGGGAAGACTAAAACAGAAAAACCCCCATCAAGAACTCCCAGCCTCTCTAAAAAAACACAGCGACGAAAACCAGAAAAGAAGCAGAAACAACGCCCCAAGACCGAAGCACAGAAGAACGACGAAGCAATCGAGGAGAATCAATCTGCTGACCGACCGGTGATTCGAAAACCGTTAAAACGAGCGAGGACTGCCGAAGAACTCAACGAGCCTGAGTTTGCCACTGATGTTCCGCAGCAGTCCCCACGACTCGTTCAAAAACCGAATCTCAAAGAAACTCGCAGCGACAAGCAAACAAAGAAAAAAAACATACCCTCGAAGTCTAAAAAAGAGAGACCATTCGAATCGAGACAAAAAACGAAAACTGGCAAAGCTGCACCGCCCAAAAAGGAGCCTCAAAAACAATCCTCGCTTTCACCTGTTGACCTGAGTTCCGACTCCAAGATCGACATCGATTGGGCTAAGGCGGGATTATTTATTGTCATTTTCATTCTCACCATTGGCTTCATCTGGTGGGGAATTTCTAAATTTTCTGTTGATTCAATCGCTCCAGACATTAACCCGTATGGAGAAAACGCCGGTCAGAAATCTAAGTCAACAATTGATGCTCAAGATGGATCCCTTACTAAGAAAAGCCTGTCGGAAAAAGAAGCTCAACAGAAAAGTCAAAACACGGGCCGTTCGAATCGCAAGCAGGTCGCTTCCCAATCCGACGGAAAAATCGTCCCTCCCAGATGGGTTGTGATTGAAAACAATCGCCCAAATCAACGACAACAAGATCAGTTCGAAGTACAGAGAGGCAAGAGGGGGCGCGACACATTTCAAAGCTTGGAAGAATCGTTGGCAGCGGTTCAATCACGCTCAACGGTGATCGACCTCTCTGCAGTGGCATCCCAGGAAATTCATTCGACCGAACTGAAACTCAAAGATCGACTCACAATCCGAGCGACTCGCTCGAAACCAATCTTGACGTTTCACCTTGATGAAAACGGTATCAAAAAAGGACTCCACTCATGGCTCAATGTCACAGGTGGAACGTTGGAACTCGTGGGTTTGCACTTCGTTATCAGCAATTCAACAGAAGGAGAGATTGAATTTCTGAAGCTGAATGGCACCGACCTCGTTTTGCGCAACTGTACGTTTACGACGATTGATAGTTCGCCTGCCACATGCATTGAAATAGGCGGTAAATCTGCGAACGGAAATCGAATTCATATCGAAAACTGCCTCATACGCGGAGAAAACATTTCTGCGATCAACGCAGTCAATGTCCCGTGCAACATTTACTGCGAGAACTCCTTTTTCGCATCACGCGAAAACGATCTCTTTCGTCTTTCGCTCGGACCGACCAACATTCACCAGAGTTTCCAAATCTCAAATTGCACGTTGATCGGTGGTCAGTCAAATTTGCATCTCAGCAAAAACGAAAACAAGGAAAGTCAGAGCACCTGCGAATTCACTTTGAATCGCTCTCTACTGATTGGCATTCCATCGAAGAACACCTCTGCAATTCAATTATCACTGCTTGGTGACAATCAAAAAACGGAGGCAGAGGCGAGCAGACAAAACATCAATCTTAAAATGCAGCATGTACGCTTCGTGAACATTACTCAACTGACAACGGTTGTTGACAAAAACGAAACGAAACAGACTGTCTCAGATTCAGCTCAATGGCTGAACTTTTGGGGAGAGACCCTACCCAGCGATGATCTCATCCACCTGGAAAACGTCGAAAACCAACTGAATCAAGCGTCTCTTATCACTTCCATTAGTACCAGCCAAGCTCTGGAAGATATCGCTCACCCCGGAGTCGGCGAACGATCTTTGCTTGGTGCAGACCCAGCGAAGGTCGCTACCGTTGATGCAGCAGCGATCAAGCGTCAATTGACACTTAACAAAATTCTTCAACGAAAAAGTTCGCAAAGTCAATCTCGTTGGTCAGGCAAAACTGTCCGGTTTGATTTAGTTCAAGGAAATGGTCTACCAAGTTTTCTAGCAAGTAACAAATGCCCGAATGGAACAACAGTGATATGCTTTGGTTCTGGAATTCGAAGGATTCCGCCAATCGTTCTAAAAAACCGAAAACTGCGATTGAAATTTGAGCAAGCCAAAGGAAACCCACTAAGAATCGAACCTGCTGACAATCAATCATTCACGACCATGTTTGTCATTGATGGAGGAGAGTTCACTATCGAACAGGGGCGATTTGAAATCCGAAAACCGAACGCCGAGAAAGTGACGGCATTGTTCCTCGAGTCAAAAAATGGGGCAGTCATCAATTTAATTCAGACTCAAATTTCGCAACCGCTCGATGCTCCTGTCAATGCAAGCATGATCACACTTGGGCCTGCGAAACGTCCAAACGTTGTCTCCATCGCGAATTCAATGATTTCTGGTTCCGGTCCATTGATTGAATGGGACGCCACCCATCAGTCCCTGGACCTGAGCAACGTCATTTTCGCTTCCGGGTCAGATTCTCTTACCGTCTCGGCGAATAAAAACCCAGGGTTTCTCTCGCTCAATCGATGTACGTTTAGTCAGAACAAAGCAGCGCTTTATAGCAAAGGTTCAAACGCACCGATCACCTCATTTGCCAACAACTGCTTGTTCGCTTCACCCCCGAAATCATCTCAACAAGCGTCAATTATTCGTGGCGAATCTGCGGATAAAATCCGCGAAACGATTGACTGGTGGGAGTCGTCATGTGGATACAACTACAAAATCCCGACTGGCATTTCGGTCACTGCAAAAGGACCAATTGGTGGGTTCAAAACGGCCTGGAGCTCTTTTTGGGGAAGCCACCGAATTTACGACCTTCTCGATGGAACTCGTGCAGTCGTGATGTCTCGTGAAATCGAAGACATCGACCATCTGGACATCAAGGATTTTATTGTCTCCGGAAGCTGCCAGGCCGCCGTTTGGGCTGATGACGGCAAATCGATTGGAGCGAGAATTTCGAAAATTGGCCCACAGACTATCGATGACAGGCCTGCAACTCCAAAACGCACTCGATCAGGTAACAAACCGGTCGGATTTTAATTCGTCATCGGCACGTCACTCTTCGGCAGACCGCTTCCAGAGATAATCGTCTGCGGCGTCACCAAATTCCATCAAGTGCATTTTCTCATCCGTGAGCTTGAGAATTTTGTAGGCAGTCTTAGTTCCGTAATCCCGAATGAGTGCTTTCTTGCCAGACTCAGGAGAACCTCCCACAATCGTGTGAGTAAGGACGTTATTTTCCAGGGTCCATTCCAGATCAAGCTGTAGAGTGGAGCCGTACAAAAACGACGCCAAGAAACCGAAAGTCACATCGATGGTGGCTGTCCCATCGTCACGGTTGACGATCACACGACCGGCATCACTGTCACTGAAAGTCCATGTTCCCAATATCAGATCGTTGGTCGCTTTCGCAGGAGTTGCAGTTGTACTGATGTGCTCCGTCTCCTCTCCCGATATCATCTGAATATCTCCAGAAAGACTCATTTCGATGATTCCTGACTGACTTGCCGAAGGGTAAGGCATCTCAGAAACTCCAGCCTTCCAAAGAGTCACTCCGACGACGCTACTGACGAAGAGTAGGAGCAAAGTCTTTTTAGATACCGACCGAGAAGGTGGCGGTGTCTTGGATTCCGGATTTTCGTTTTCAGTGTGACTCATTTCACTCTCACCGTACGCGATTCGCTCTCGCCGTTCCTTTGTCTGTCAACCGATTGTTGATGTTCTAAAGTCATTCCACTCTCGCACAAAAATACATTTTGCTTTCTGAACTATCATGTGAGGCGCCTGGCACTCTTCCCTGAAGCCACGATTCAAACTCCATCTCTGATAGAGGTGGTCAGTTTACAATCGTACCGCAAGACGCCAGTATTGAATACATGAAATATTGAAAATCCAGCCTGCCTTTTATTCGAATCGACAGGTAAAAGATTTCGGAATCACAGAGAAAAACATGACAAAAAGTAAAACATCGCAATTTCTTCTCGCATTTCTCGTTGTTTTGACACTACGTCAGCCAGCGACTTCGCAGGACAATGTGACTGTTCAAGCGAGTGATAAAGTCATCATTCTAGGAAACACACTTGCCGAGCGAATGCAGTATTTCAACCACTGGGAGACCCTGCTGCACAGCCGTTTTCCTCAGAAAAAACTGGTCGTCCGCAACCTGGGTTGGTCTGGAGATACGATTGGTTCACGCCTTCGTTCACAAGATTTCCAGGACCATGGGCACACACTTGTCGACCATCAGCCCAACCTCGTTCTAGCAATGTTCGGCTACAATGAGTCCTTCGCCGGAGAATCAGGAGTCGCTGCGTTTGAAGAGCGATTGGGCAAATTTGTCGATGACTTGCGTGCATTGAAATACCCCAGCAAAAGTTACAAGCGAGGATCGTACGAACCGATCCTTCAGGACAAAGAGGGAGAAGCCAGCGGACAATTTCAACTGGTCCTCGTCTCACCGATTGCGAGTGAAGATGTCACCAGTCGCGGGATTTCCGCTGGCACCGACAACAACGCCAACCTTGCTCTCTATACCGCTGCCATCGAACGTGCCGCAAAGAAGAAAAGCGTTCGGTTCGTTGATCTCTTCACGCCTACCAAAAAGTTGTTCGCCGAAACCGAAGAGCCGCTCACAATCAACGGCATTCATCTTGATGAAACAGGCTACCAGAAACTCGCAAGGATTCTTGATCACCGACTCTTCGGGAAAGCCACCGACTCGAAGATCAACACAAAAAAACTCCACGCAGAAGTGGCAGAGAAAAACCTGCAATTCTTTTACGACTACCGTGCCGTGAATGGCTTCTACATTTACGGCGGTCGCAAAGAACCTTTTGGTGTCGTGAATTTCCCGGCTGAATTCGAAAAGCTGCGCAAGATGATCGCTGTCCGTGACGAGCGCATCTGGAATGTTGCTCAAGGGGAATCTGTCCCCAAGAAAATTAATGATTCTGGAACCGGTAACTTTGCAGAAATTCAAACGAATTTCAAAAACGAAGTTTATGTCACTCCGCCAGAGGAAGCGGCGGAGTCGTTTACTCTTTCAGAAGGTTTCGAAATCAGCTTATGGGCTTCCGAAGAAGATTTCCCCAATCTCGAAAACCCAGTTCAGTTTACGTTCGATGGCAAAGGCCGATTGTACCTAACGACCATGCCATCTTACCCGATGTATCTCCCCGGCGTTCCGGTCGATGATAAAATTTTGATTCTTGAAGATACAAATGGGGATGGAAAAGCCGATTCTGAAAAGATCTTCGCGCGCGGGTTGCATGTTCCTACTGGAATTGAACTCGCAAATGGCGGAGCGTACGTCGCCCAACAACCGAACCTGATGTTCATTAAAGATACAGATGGCGACGACGTTGCCGACGAATATCAATTGCGTTTGCACGGTTTTGATTCTGCTGATTCTCATCACTCGATCAGTGCCTTCGAACTCGGACCGGGCGGGGAGTTGTATTTCCAGGAAGGAACATTCCATCACTCGCAAATGGAAACTCCGAACGGTCTCGAACAAGTTGCGAACGCCGCTGTGTTTCGATACGAGCCACGCTCAGAACGGCTGGACGTTTTTGTTTCCTATAACTTCGCCAACCCGTGGGGACACTGCTTCGATAAATGGGGGCAAAACTTCGTTGCTGATGCCTCAGGCGGTGCAAACTATGTCGGAGCCGCATTCTCTGGTGACCTCGACCATCCTCGCAAGCATCCAGGCCTCAAACAATTCCTTGTCAAGCAGTGGCGACCGACTTGCGGTTGTGAAATCGTTTCCAGTCGTCACTTCCCGGAAGAAATGCAAGGGAACTATTTGTTGAATAACGACATCGGTTTCCAAGGAGTGTTGCAGTATCGATTCAAAGATGAAGGTTCAGGGTTCTTTGCCGAGCCAGTCGAACCGCTGCTCCGATCTTCCGACCCAAACTTCCGCCCGGTCGATTTGCAGTTTGGCCCCGATGGTGCGTTGTATGTCCTCGACTGGTTCAATCCTCTGGTCGGTCACATGCAGCACAATGTACGAGATCCTAACCGAGACAAATCGCACGGCCGCATTTGGAAAATCACGTACAAAGGCAAGGACTTGCTCAAGCCTTCTAAGCCAGCACTTCAGTCAACGGATGACTTGGTGGCATTGTTGAAAATTTACGAAGACCGCACTCGCTTCCAGGCACGAAGAGAACTCGGAGCACGAGACAAAAGCGAAGTGATCGCTGCCGTCGATAATGCCATCGCAGCCTCGAAAAGTGAAAGCGAAGCGGACCAGCACTTGTTGCTCGAATTGCTTTGGGTCAAGCAACATCACGATGCAATTGATGTTGGACTGTTGGATCGAATTCTTGCTTCAAAAGATGCACGCGCACGTGCGGCAGCAGTGCGTGTTCTTTGCTACTGGCAGAATCGAGTCGAGGAACCGCTCGGAAAAATTCAAACTGCGATCCACGATGAACACCCGCGTGTTCGCCTGGAAGCTGTGCGAGCTTTGAGTTTTTTTGATAATCAAGCTGCCCTCGATATTGCTGTGGAATCGTTGATTTACGATCAGGATGTTTATCTGGAATACGCACTAAAGGAAACGATGGAAACTCTGCAAAACCGCATCGATGCAAAAGCCAAAGTGGTTTCGCAAAGTGTTACAAAGTAAGGGCTTCCGCTCATCGTGGTCGAAACTGAGCAGTTGTGCTAGATAACCCGCACAATTCACTCTTTTTCACTCTAATTCCAGGCCGATATCAACTCTGATATCGGCCTGTTTTCGTTCTAAAAACCGCGGATGGCAGTTGATGTTCACTGAACCATCTTGCTGAGAAGTCGCACCACATCTACAATCTTTATAGATATCAAGCGAAAACATTGGTCGAGGAAGGCCTTCTATGAAATACCGATCCGAATCCATCCTCTGGGCGGCGACGTCCGCACTTCTGACTGCTGCCATTTTCATGGCGACGATTTCAACCGGAGTCGCAAAAGCACAGAGTGACGATGACGAGTACTACGAGTTGATGCGGGTCTTCGTCGACACCTTCCAGCAAATCGACCGCAACTATGTCAAAGAGGTCGACAAACGCAAACTCGTCGACGCTGCGATTCGAGGAATGCTTTCAGAACTCGACCCCTACTCGAACTACATCGCTCCTGACAAAAAAGACCTTTTCACTGAAGCAATCACGCAGAAGTTCGGCGGCGTCGGAATTCGCGTCAACTTCGATGACAAAATGCGTGCAATCGAAATCATTTCTCCCATTGCTGGCAGCCCCGCATACAAGGCTGGCATTCATGCCGGCGATCGGATTATTGAAATCTCCGGAAAACTGGTCAAGGATTTCCCGAATGATGAAGAAATGAACACCGCCATCGAACTGTTGCGAGGTGATCCGGGAGAGGAAGTAGAGGTCGTCGTTCGACGTGCCGACTCCAAGAACGAAGATCGGATGACTTTGGTGCGAGCTATCATCGAACTCGAAACAGTTCTGGGTTACTCACACAATCCTGATTCATCATGGAATTTCATGATCGATCCTGAAAATAAAATTGGTTTCGCTCGCTTAACTCACTTTACAGATCGTAGTGCTGCGGAACTTCGCAAAGTCCTCAAGTCACTTCGCAAGGATGGCATGAAGGCATTCATTCTGGATCTGCGATTCGATCCCGGTGGATCACTTCAGGCAGCAATTGACACCTCAGACCTCTTTATCGAGGAAGGCAAGATCGTCTCTGTTGAAGGCCGTAACAAGCGACCACGAACCTGGGCTGCCAAGCGATTTGGTACTTTCACCGGATTTCCTATGGCGATTTTGGTCAACCGCTACAGTGCCTCCGCGAGTGAGATTGTCAGTGCCTGCCTGCAAGACCATGAACGTGCAGTCGTGATCGGAGAACGAAGCTGGGGCAAAGGGAGCGTTCAAAACGTCATCGATCTGGAAAACGGAAGTAGTGCTCTCAAGCTGACAACCGCCAGCTACCAACGCCCCAGCGGCGAGAATATTCATCGTTTTCCGGATTCAAAGGAATCCGATGTTTGGGGTGTGACCCCGAACGATGGTTTTGAAGTCAAGTATTCACGAGTAGAGAGCCGCGCGCTGCAAACGGATCGATACTTGCGAGACAATCACTATCAAGAGATTCCTTTCGAAAGTGAATTCGAAGATTCACAACTCGACAGAGCATTGGAATATCTGTCAGATGAATTGAGCGAAGAGAAATCAGCGGCTGACAAAGAGGAAAAACCAGCAACGGATGAGCCTCCCAAAGAGGAAGCACCTGAAAAGAAGGCCGAAGAAAAAGAAGCCGTGTACCGCGTTCCTTACCTCGTTGTCCCTAAAAAAAGTAACATCGGCTAGAGGAAAGACTGAATAGTAAGGTGCGTTGCGACGCGCCAATCTGTCGGTGTTCGCACGGCTGAAATGCAATCTTGGCTTCCAGCGCTCGCTCGTCGCATTGTTGCGTCCCTTGACCCTCGATCCCTTGCCCCGCGATCCCCATGATGCCCGCTCAAATTCTGCTCGCGATTGAATCGTCTTGCGACGAGACCGCAGCAGCGGTCATTGACTCGGACCTCAACGT